>DATBNQ010000102.1:0-7548 GCA_036554185.1 Gemmatimonadaceae bacterium
CCGTCCCCGGAGATTGGCAACTTGGATTCCCGCTTTCGCGGGAATGACGGACAGGTGGAGTCCCGCGGCCGGAGTCCGTCCCCACTCCGTCCCCACCGTCAGTTGTTCAGCCGCATCGCCGCTTCGATGTCGCCGCGTAACCACGCATCACATGCGTCGGTCAGCGACGGCATCAGCGACTTTATCTCTTCCCGCTCCATCTTGCCGCACGGTGACAGCACGAAATCGGCAAGATCGCCGGAGATCTGTCTGTCAGCCGGTGGTCCAACTCCAATTCGCAGTCGCGCATACTCCTGCGTCTTGATCGTGTGCTCGATGCTCTTCAATCCGTTGTGACCGCCTGCGCTTCCCTTCGCGCGCATGCGATAGCGCCCAACGGGGATCGCCACCTCATCAGAAATGACCAGCAGGTCAGTGGCAGGGGCCCAGAAAGGACGGCGCGTATACGGGCGCAAGGCGTCGCCACTCAGGTTCATGAAGGTCTGAGGCTTCATGAGCCGAACCTTCACGTTCCCGACCATCCCGTTCGAGACCTGCGCATCACCATCCTTGCGCCAGCCGTCGAAGTGCCAGTGATCGGCAAGATGATCGACGAGCCACCAGCCGACATTGTGGCGCGTCAGAGCGTATTCGCGACCGGGGTTGCCGAGTCCAACGATGAGTTTCACGATAGGTTCGGGGTACGAAAAAGGGCGGGCGAGTTGCCCGCCCTCTGACGTTGTTCGAGAGAGTTACTTCTTCTCGGGCTCTGCACCCTCTTCCGGCTTCTTGGCGCGAATGACTTCGGGCTCCGCAGACGTTGGCTCGGCTTCCACCGCAACCGCCTCGACCGCGGCACGCGGCGTCGCGATGACGACGACTGCTGCGCCCGGCTCGTCCAACACCGTGACACCGTCGGGAACCTTGACCTGGCTCACGTGGATCGAATCGCCAAGCTCGAGGTCGGTGATGTCGATCTCGATCTGATTCGGCATCTGCGCCGGATCGACGGAGATTGTGAGCTCACGCAGCGTGTGGTCGATGATGCCGCCGCCGAGTCGAACGCCGGCTGGCGTGCCGAGGAGGCGAATCGGAACGCGAACCGTCATCTTCTCGCCGGCAACCAGCTCCTGGAAGTCGACGTGCAGAATTGCGCGCTTGAACGGGTGGCGCTGGATTTCGCGGATCAGGGCACGCGATGTGCCCCCGTCGATCGCGATCTCAACTACCGTGTTGTCGGCGGAGATGTGCGACAGCAGTTTCTCGAGGTCGCGCGCGGCGACGGCGAGAGGCTGTGATTCACGCGCGTGTCCGTAGATGACCGCCGGGATCTGGCCGTCGCGGCGGAGCGAGCGTGCGTTGCCCTTGCCGGTATCTGTGCGACGCGTTGCGGAAAGTGTTGCTGTTGCCATGCTGAACCCCTATTCGAATAGCGAGCTGACAGACTGCTCGGAGTGGATGTAACGAATTGCTTTGGAAAGAAGCTCACCCACTGAAAGGATCTTCAGCGACGGGAACATTCGCTCCGGCGGAATCGCGACCGTGTCAGTCACCGCGACTTCCGTTATTGGTGCGGCGCTGAGCCGTTCAACGGCGGGGCCGGAGAACAGCGCATGCGTCGCGCAGACATATACGTCACGCGCGCCAAGTGCCTTCAGCGCGCGAGCCGCTTCACACATCGTACCCGCCGTGTCGATCATGTCGTCGACCAGGAGACAATCCCGGTCACCGACCTCGCCAACGACGTTGACGACTTCGGCCACGTTGGCCTTAGGTCGTCGCTTGTCGATGATCGCGAAGGTGGCGTTCAGCCTCTTCGCGAACCCCCGTGCCATCTTCGCGCTTCCAACATCTGGCGCGACGACGACCGGATCCAGCAACTGCTTCTTGCGGTAGTGTGCGGTGAACACCGGCGCAGCATAGAGATGGTCGACCGGAATGTCGAAGAATCCCTGCAGCTGATGCTGGTGAAAATCCACTCCCACCACTCTGTCGGCGCCCGCCTTCTGGATCATGTTCGCCACGAGCTTGGCACCGATCGCCACTCGAGGCTGGTCCTTTCGGTCCTGCCTCGAATAGCCATAGTACGGCATGACGACCGTCACGCGAGCCGCCGAAGCACGGAGAGCTGCGTCGATCATGAGCAGTAGCTCCATGATGTTGTCAGCTGGCGGGTTCGTCGGCTGAACGATGAACACATCGTTTCCGCGAACATTTTCATCGATCCGGACAAAGATCTCGCCATCCGCGAAGCGGGTTGACGTCTTCTTGCACAGCTCGATCCCCATGTGACGCGCAATCTCCTCGGCGAGCGCCTTGTTGGCGGTTCCGGAGAGAAGTTTGGCGCCGTGGCTCGGTACGGACAGGCCGTCCATTTTTGTACAGCCTTTAAGGTTAATGACGCCTGTGGCGCCGGTCAATGTGAGTCGCGATTGAAGCCGCGCCTGTGCTGCCTTCCTTTCGTCCTGCCTGCTCCACCTGCGTTTTATTGCCCCCGGTGGATTCGAACCACCATTCTCGGATCCAAAGACCGATGTCCTGCCATTGGACGAGGGGGCAGACAAAAAGACAGAGCCTTACAAGCTAGTCTAACCGTCTCGCCCCTTCAACGTTGAGTGAGGTCCGCGTGAGCACTACTGGCCAACCAGTAGCCCGCTCGAGTGCCCCTGAATCCGGCCGCGACCCGAAAATCCCGAACAGTACCGACCCCGATCCGGTCATTTCCGCGATAGCGGCTCCAGCATCCCGGAGCGCCTCGATAGCGCCGGCGAGCCGACCATGCGCCCGGACCGCACCGGAGGCCGACAGGTCGTTCCCGGAAAGGCGCGCGACACTGCTCCAATCCGAGAGGTCGTCGGACCGTAATTGTTCGCCGGTTCGGCGCTCGCCGACCTCCGCCATTCGATATGCTTCCGCCGTGCTGATTCCGAACGGAGGCAGGACCAGCGCTACGTGCTTCTGAGGCAGAGCGGAAAGCTTGAGCATCCGGTCGCCGTGCCCCCAGGCGAGTGCACACGGCGCATCGCTCAGAAGGAACGGGATGTCGGCGCCGAGGCGGGAGCCCAGCTCGCACAACTCCGCGTCCGTTACAGGCGATGGCGACATGACGTTGAGGGCACGCAATGTGGCGGCCGCGTCCGCGCTTCCGCCGCCAAGGCCACCAGCCGCCGGAATCCGCTTCGTGATCGCGATGTGATATCCGGTCTGCCAGCCGACTGCGCTGCAATACAGCTCCGCGGCTCGGAATGCGAGATTGTCGGTCTCCGGACCCACATCCACGCTGCATGTAACCCGCCGCTCGGCGTCGCGTGCGACCGTGACCGTGACATCGTCGCACAGTTTGATTCGGTGAAACAGCGTCTCGATGCTGTGGTATCCGCTCTCTTCTCTGGCGAGTATACGGAGCCAGAGATTCAACTTTGCCTGTGCGGCTACTGCGACACGTGTCGTCACAGCGCGATCACGCAGCGTTCTGCTGTGACTGAAGGTCCTTCAGATTCAGGTTCAGCCGCGCCGCGTAGATCGCGCCGAAGATGGTAATCGGCAGGAACGAGAGCACGTGGAACCCGAGTGCCCAGCTCGTTGCGAGCGACGGGCTGACGGAATAGATGGCAAGGCCCAGCACGGCGACTTTCTCGAACACCCCGAAGTATCCAGGCGCGGCGGGAACAGCGACGCCGAGTGCGACCATCGCCTGAAGCAGGAGCGCCGAAGAGAATGGTGCATCGATCCCGACCGCAAGCATCGCAATCCACCAGCCGATCGCGTTCATGAGCCAGTGCGCGATGGTCCATCCCATCACCGCCGCGAAGTGCTTCGGACTGCGCAGTACGCTCAGTCCCTCGCTGAATGTCACCAGGGCCGCGCGCCCGCGCTCCTCGATCTTCGGCGACAGGCGACGCGCGAATAGCTCGAAGATGCGGATCAATGGCGCCGGGAAAAAAACGAGTGCGTAGAACACGACGACCGCGACACCGATCAGGCTCGCGCCGGCGATCGCCCAGCTCACGATGGACTCCCCCGCGATGCGCACATTCGCGGGAAAGCGCGGATCGAGGACGGATAGAAAGGCGAGGAGCAGAACGACAATCGCGTCGAAAACACGGTCCACCGCGATCGACGCGATCGAAGTCGAGAAGGGGACCGGCGTCTCGCGTGTAAGCACGTACGCCCGCGCGACCTCGCCGGCGCGCGCCGGGACGACATTGTTGACCATCATCCCGATGGCCGTCGCGCGCCAGAGCGGGCCGAACGGAAGCTTCGGATAGATCGGGTCGAGAATCGTGCGCCAACGCCGCGCACGAAGCGGAAATATCAGCGTTGCACACACGGTGGCAATCGCGAAGAGCCACGGATTCGCCTGTGACAGTTCATGCAGAACTGTGGCAAGGCTTACTTCGCGAAGAACCCACCACAGCAATACCGCACTGATCGCGATACCGAGCAGCGCGCGGAAATGCTTTCTCAACGAGATGCGTCCATCGCCTTGCGAACCTCACTCACCGCGGCCGCGAGGCCCAGGAAGATCGCGCGACTGACGATTGAATGGCCGATGTTGAGCTCTTCGATTTCGGGAATCGACGAGACTGGACCGAGATTCAGTGCGGTAAGTCCGTGCCCAGCATGCACCGCGAGACCCAACTCCGCGCCGAGCCGCGACGCTTCGCGTAATGCTTCGAGCGGCGCGGCATCCGCTGGATTGTTGGCGTACTCTCCGGTGTGAAGCTCAATCGCTTCGGCGCCGACTCGTTGCGACGTCCGAATCGCGTCGGCGTCGGGACCGATGAACAGGCTCGTTCTGATACCGGCGGCGCGCAGCCTGGCGACTGACCGTTCAACCCGGGCTGCGTGTGCGACTACGTCCAATCCGCCCTCGGTCGTCACTTCCTCCCGACGCTCCGGGACGAGTGTCACCTGGTCGGGATGTATCGCCACGGCGATTTCGACCATCTCGTCAGTGCAGGCGAGCTCGAGGTTGAAATAGGTCCGAATGCCAGCCCGCAGGATCGCGACGTCGGAATCCTGGATATGACGACGGTCTTCCCGGAGATGCGCAGTGATCCCGTCCACCCCCACAGCCTCGCAGACAAGCGCCGCTTCCATGGGGTCGGGCTCATATCCGCGCCGCGCCTGTCGCAGGGTGGCGACGTGGTCAATGTTCACGTATAGGCGCTGATAGCTTGCTCGCATATTCGGCCGGAGTATAACTTCATGACGATGAAGAAGTTACTGCTGGCATTTGTAGTAGTGGGACTTGCCGCGTGCCATACCGCGCCCCCCTCTACCGCCTCGACGCTCGATAATACGCCGGGCGCAAAGACTTCCCTGGCGGCGGTCGATCGCTTCTTTGCGGCCGTGCACGCCCAGGACCTCCAGGCCATGTCCCAGGTCTGGGGCACATCGAAAGGGCCAGCGCGCGACAACATGGATCGCAACGAGCTCGATAAGCGCGAGGTGATCCTGCAGTGCTACTTCAACTACGACACCTTCCGCGTGACTGGCGAGAGCCCGACCTCGGAAACGCGCCGAATGGTCCGGGTTGAACTACAGCGAGATGGGAAGACCCGCACCCCGGTCGTATATACTGTCATGGGGCCCGGTGGTCGCTGGTATGTCGAGAACCTGGACATCGCTGCAGTCAAGGATTTCTGCGCGATGGCGCCCGTATCGCCTTGAAACAATCAGGGTCGATCCAGGCGCCGCACCGCCAACCTGGATCCCCGCTATTCGGATAGCTCCACCAGGATCCCGCCGGTCGACTTGGGGTGCAGAAAGGCGATCGGTTTGCCTTCCGCCCCCAGCCGCGGGACCTCGTCGATCAGCCGGATCCCTGCGGCTCGGCACTTTTCCAGCGCGATGTTGATATCTGGTACCGCCACACAAATGTGATGTATGCCGGCACCGCGGTTTGCCAGGTACTTGCCGATCGGGGTGTCCGGGCCGGCAGGCTCCAGAAATTCGATGAGCGATTCGCCGCTTTGGACGGCAGCTATTCGGGCGCCGTCCGAGTCGGCCATCTGAACCTGCGGCATTCCGAGAACGTCACGAAAAAAGGGGAGGATCGCCGAGAGCGATTCGACCGCGATTCCAACGTGCGCGATGTGAGCCGAACGGTCGCCGGAGGATGTCTCGGGATCGGGGTTGGCCATTGTCAGGGTCGTTAGATTACAAGGTGAGCACGTGAACATTTTGCAATCACGAGAAGCGGCATGACTGCCGCGGAGAAAGATAAGATGTCGAATTCAGTGGAGCTTACGGACGCCACCTTCTCGAGCGAGATCGAGAAGCACAACGGCCTCGCAGTGGTGGACTTCTGGGCTCCTTGGTGTGGACCGTGCCGCATGGTCGGTCCGCTGCTCGATGAGCTCGCTACAGAATACGCGGGAAAGGCGAAGGTCGCGAAAGTTGATGTGGATCAGAATCAGAGCCTTGCGCAGCGCTTTGGCGTTCGCTCGATCCCGCTCATTCTTTTCTTCAAGGATGGAAAGGTCGTCGATCAGGTCCTCGGCGCCGTTCCGAAGGCACAGCTAGCGGCGAAGTTCCAGCAGCACGCGGCATAACAGCGTCGCAACGCGTCAGCGTTGCATGCGTTCCGTACCGTGTTGCGGTTGCCCAGTTGCACGAGGGGCGTTCGTTCGATCTTCCGTGAGTTCGCGGTGATTGGATGAGCGCCCCTTCTTCGTTCCCGCAGGCGGCAGACGTGTTGCAAACGTCGCCCGAACCGGGCTCGCTGTACGTCGTCGCCACTCCGATTGGAAACCTTGGCGACGTGACTATCCGCGCCATCGAGACGCTCAAATCCGTGAGCGTGGTAGTGGCCGAGGATACACGCCACTCCCGCACGCTGCTCGCACATCTGGGAATAACTACACCGATGACGGCGTATCACGAGCACAACGAGGCCCGCGAGTCGCCGCGGCTCGTACGGCGAATGCTGGGTGGAGAATCCATCGCGCTGATATCGGATGCAGGAACTCCGCTGCTCTCCGATCCGGGCGCGAGGCTCGTCGCCGCGGCGCTGGAGGCTGATGTACGTGTAATCCCGATTCCGGGTGCGTCGGCGCTGCTCTCCGCACTTGTCGCATCCGGCATTTCGGCGGACCAATTCACCTTTCTCGGTTTTCTTCCTCGCAAGGGTGGCGAGCGCGAAAGGATGTTGCGAAGCATCGCACGGTCTCCGTTCACCGTAGTTCTCTACGAGTCGCCGCAGCGCGTCGCGGCGACGCTCGCGGATCTCATCGAGGCCGGTTGCGGTGATCGCGCGATGGCCATCGCGCGGGAGCTTACAAAGCGATTCGAAGAAGTGCGCCGCGGCACCGTTGAGTCACTCCGAGGCGGGACGATCGAAGGGCTTCGCGGTGAAATAGTTCTGGTGATAGCAGGTGCGGTGGAGCGCGCGCCGAGTGAGGCCGAGGCTCGCGACATAGTGAGCAGAATGCGCTCGGAAGGGTCTTCGTCTCGGGACATTATCGAACGATTGACGGCCGAGCTTGGAGTTCCGCGAAACGTCGCATACAAGCTTGCGCATTCACCCCCGGATTCCACACCAGCGGGTTAAGTTCCCAGGGT
>DATBNQ010000115.1:0-9494 GCA_036554185.1 Gemmatimonadaceae bacterium
ATGCGCCAGAGCAGGACGCCCACGGTCGGGCCCTCGTTGTACGTCGGAATGCAGATGTGAAGCATGACTCCCAAGTTAGGCGGTAAGTACCCGCTGGTACACCCGTTCAACACCCTCAGTCATTGCTTCTACACTGAAGACGGAGGCGCGGACCGGGCCGGCTTCCGCCAGCCGTTTTCTATAACCTGGCTCCAGCATCGACTCGTGGCCCGCGGCGAAGGCCTGGACGTCACCTAATGGGACAAGAAGTCCGTTTTTGCCGTTTTTGATGATTTCGCCAACGCCGCCGACATCGAACGCAATTGGCGGAACCCCCAGGCCAAGGGAGTCGATGAGGACGGTGCCCAGGCCTTCCTCGCTTGCCGGGTGCCATAGAACGTCCAGGCCAGCCATGGCGTTGTGTATTTCCGTTACAAAGCCGGACTGATGTGCCAGCAGGGGGCCGAGCTTGAGGGGACCTCTCGATGTGCCGCCGAGCAGGACGAGCCGCGTCCGATCCAGCGCACTCTCACCGAGGCGACTCGCGATATGGCGAAGCGCGTTCACCCCTTTTTCAGCGGTCATTGCACCGACGACTCCTGCTATCACTGTCTCCTCGGACCAGCCCATTTCCCGGCGCCAATCGCGGGGCTCTGGCGCAACTGGCGTCGGGACTCCGGAATGAACGACGTCTATGCGCTGCGAGTCGACGCCAGAGCGCACCATGGCATCCCTGACCGCGTTGGATATGGCTATGAAGCGCGTTACTCGAAGTCCGTACTTCACCCGCACCGACTTGAGGGGAAATGTCACGCGTCGAGTGACAACCAACGGTGTCGTGTCACCAGCTAGGGCGATGAGTGAGATTGCGTGGGCCCGCGCGTCGTGCGCATGTAAAACGTCGGGCCGCCATGCCCTGATGATGGAACGAAGCCGCTTCGCCGACCTGAGATCCCAATCCGACCGCATGGGAATGGAGGCCGTCGCAATGCCTGCGCCCTGAATCCGTTCCAGTAACGGCGATCCGCTCACTCCAACTACCAGGGGCTCGCGTCCCCGCGCGCGCAACGCGGTCGTGAGCAGCAGGACCTGGCGCTGTCCTCCACGCCAGTTGCGCCCCGCGTCGATGTGCAGCGATCTCAACGTCACCCCGCAATATATTCGTCGCCGAACCCGTCCCCGTCGAGCAGGGTGGCACAGGCTACGGCCGGATCGCCGTCGCGAACGCGCTGAAGATGTCGCGTGCCCAGGGTTCCGCCGTCGCGATCAGGTCCTCGGGATGCCACTGGACGCCAACGCACCACCAGCTCGACTCCGCAGCCGACTCGACTCCTTCGATCACGCCGTCCGGGGCCGTGGCGACTATTCGAAGCTCATCAGCCACGCGCGCGATCGCCTGATGATGGACGGAATTCACATCCATCCGCGTGACTCCGAGCGCTCGGCCCAGTCGCGATTCCGCGGCCAGCTCGATCGGATGCGTGCGAGAATCGCGCGGGTAATCTGGATCATGATTGATATCGCTGGGACGCTGCGTCGGGAGGTCCTGCACCAGCGTTCCGCCCAGCGATACATTGAGCACCTGTGCGCCGCGGCATATGGCGAGGAGCGGCTTCCATCGCCGTTGTGCAGCATGGACCAGAGCAATCTCCCAGCCATCCCGGATGTCTGAAACGGGTCCGAGCATGGGGTGAGGGCTCTCGCCGTACAGGGTCGGGTTCACGTCGGCACCGCCAGTCAGGACCAGTCCATCTACGCGCTCCATCAGGGCATCGGCCGCGCGAGCCTCGCGCAGGGGCGCCGCGACGATTGGTACGAGCCGTGCGTTCTCAAGGGCTGCGAGGTAGGTCGTTCTGAGGCGAGCCGAGGCCACATTATCTTCGCTACGTACCGCGGCACTAACTGCTACAATAGGACTGAATGACACCACTGTGGACCCGGAGGACGGGATGGACATGCGCTCTGCTCGCAATCTGCGCCTCTGCGGCCAGCGGGCAAGGGGAAGATCGGAGCCTGGCGGATGCCAGCAGCGCTGGATCCGCCGCACCGCCGGTTTGTCATGGTGAGATAATCAACCGCATCGACGTCCACACGTACCCGCCCTTCGATGCCGGTGGCACCAGGTTCTCCGCGCGACTCGCGCGTCTCGCAACCAACCTGCATTCGACAACGCGTCCCAGCGTCGTCAAGCGCTTCATACCGATTCGCGTCGGCGACATTTGCGAGGACTTCAGGCTGCGTGAAGCTGAACGCATACTGCGTGCGCAGCCATTCATCGCGGACGCCAATCTGATCGTATCGCCGGACAGTGCCGGTGGTGTCGACATCGACGTCGTCACCTTTGACGAAGTCTCGCTCGTTTTGGATGGTACGGTAACATCGAAGGCGCCGATCATTCGCGCGCTTCGTCTCGGCGAGGAGAACCTTTCCGGCTCGGCGCTCGCGGTGACGGGTGCGTGGCAGAACAGCAACTTCTATCGCGATATCTTCAAAGCGCGAGTCGTGGAATACCAGCTGTTCGGCAGGCCATATCAGCTGTCGCTGCAGGGCTCGCGCAATGAAATCGGCGGAAGCTGGGATGCGCTCGTAAGCCACCCATTCATTACGGATTTGCAACGAACGTCCTGGCGCGCGTCGGCCGGGTCGTCGAGCGGTTATTTGTATTTCACGAGGGCCAAGATTCCTCCTGCTGCTCTGCAATTCACGCGTGCATACGCTGAGGCCGGTGGTGTGGTGGCCTTCGGCCGGACGCGACGCATTTTCCTGCTCGGCGCCACGGTTTCCCGCGAGCGTGAACGGACCGGCCGCATGCCGGTTGTCGTACTGGATTCGGCAGTTGTGCCAGACACGAGCTCCGTTCTCGTGGGCCGCTACACGGAACATCGCACGAGTCGCGTGAATCTGCTGCTCGGATTCCGGCGGCTGACCTATATGGAGGTGCGTTCCTTCGATGCCGTGGAGGGAACGCAGGACGTCCGCACTGGCATGCAGCTGGCCACGCTGATCGGCCGCGGACTCAAACTCACCGATCTCGACGAGCGCGACTATTTCATGTCGACGGATATTTACTTTGGTCATGGAACACCGTCGTCGTTCGCGGGGCTCGAGTTCATGGGCGAGCGGCGGCGCGACATGGACACGCATTCCACCGACGGAGTGCTCGCGAGCGGCCGCGGCGCGTGGTACGCCCATCCCGGAAGAAAGCACACGTCGATCATCGACGCCGAGTTCAGCGGTGGATGGGATCAGCGCGTTCCGTTCCAGTTGAAGTTTGCCGATCGCGAGGGCGGCCTGAGAGGATACGGATCGTCGGACCTCGCGGGTGGCCGACGGATGGTGGTCCGGCTCGAGGATCGCTATCGCCTGGGGCACGTGCGACAGCTGACCGCCCTCGGCGCTGCATTGTGGCTCGATGCGGGCCGTCTCTGGGCCGGCGACGCACCGTTCGGTGTCACTACAAACGTGAAGTATGCGGCCGGAATTGGAATCCTTGCCGCGATTCCGCCTCGGTCGCGACGCACGTGGCGCGTGGACTTCGCATTCCCGCTGAACGACCGCGGTGATTCCAAATTCGAGATTCGATTCACGAATCACGACTTCACCCGGTGGTTCTGGCGCGAACCGGGTGACGTGCAGACGGGCCGCGAACGCGCGATTCCAAACTCGGTTTATAACTGGCCCTGATCCGGCACAGACTCCGCGCGGGTGGTTAGCCGCTACTACGCAGGCTTTTCCTCCATCATCTTTCGGATCGGGATTATCAGTGCGGCGCAAACGATCGCGGCAACGAGCAGTGACAAGGCTGTCCGTTGAAACAACTGCGGCATCGCCGCGAGATTGTTCGCGTTCACGTGGCCGCCGACGAGTCCGGCGATGAGATTGCCCAACGAGTCCGCGAGGAACCAGATTCCCATCATCTGGCCGACGAAGCGGCGCGGCGCGAGCTTCGTCATCGAGCTCAGGCCGACGGGGCTCAGGCACAGCTCGCCGAATGCCTGAAACATGTAACAGACGACGAGCCAGAGCATCGAAACGTGGAGCGTCGCGCCGGCCGTTGAGCCCGCGATGATACGGTTGGCTGCCATGAGCATCACGCCGAAGCTCGCCGCGCAGAATGCCAGTCCAATTGCGAATTTTGTCGGACTCGAGAAATCCAGCTTGCGCTTCGCAAGCGCGACCCATATCCACGCAAACACAGGCGCGAGCGTAATTACGAAGAACGACTCAGCCGACTGGAACCAGGTTGCCGGTACCTGCCAGCCATGGATGTTCCGGTCTGTAAAGTCGAGCGCGAAGAGATTCAGTGACGTCGGAGCCTGCTCGAATGCAGCCCAGAAGATCGTCGCGAATACGAAGAGCACGACGATAACCGCCACTCGTTTCTTCTCTCCTGTCGTCAGATGCGCGAAGAAGAAGAGATAGGCAAAGTAGATCACGGCGAGCGATAGCAATACCGCGCCCATTCGCTCGGCGAGCACGACTGGATTTATGTGAATGATTCCGGTCGCGACGAGTACGATGAGGGCGATAATCGCGATCACACAGGCGATCGAGATCGATCGAACCCTTCGCTGTTCTTCCGGCGAAGCAGTTGGCAGCGCGCCAATTGGCCCAAGCGTCGGCGTTACACGTGCGCGGTAGGTGATGAGCCCGATGATCATTCCCAGCCCAGCGGCACCAAAGCCCCAATGCCAACCCACACGCTCGCCGAGGTATCCTGTAATGAGCGGCGCGATCAGGGCGCCGGTATTGATACCCATGTAGAAAATGGAAAAGCCGGCGTCGCGCCTCGCCCCGCCTTCCGGATAGAGATCGCCCACGGTTGCCGAGATGTTCGGCTTGAGGAGTCCGGTGCCAATTACGATGAGCACCAGGCCAACGAAAAAAGCGGTCCGTGAAAGTACAATGGACGATGCGATTGCGATGTGCCCGCACGCTATCAGCACGCCGCCCCACCAGATCGACCGTTGCAATCCCAGCCACCGGTCGGCGATCCATCCGCCGGGTAGTGACGCGAGGTACACGCTCGCGGCATAGATACCGACGATCGATGACGCAACGGTGCGGTCGTAGCCGAATCCGCCCGACAGCAGCGCCGCCGACATGAACAGGACGAGCAGTGGACGGATCCCGTAGTACGAGAACCGCTCCCACATTTCCATCAGGAAGAGCGTTGCAAGTCCGCGGGGGTGGCCGAAGAACGACCTGTTACCGGTCCATTTCTCGAGACCGGCCGGCGGTTCATCGTGTGTCAGGGAACCGGCTTGCGGTTGGCTGAAAACGGACTCGTCCTTTGCCATGGCTATAGTGGGCTGAAGTCGGTGCAATCCTCACCGCTGCTTGCGTGCGGTGAACGTCGGCGGGTAGTACTGTGCAGCGCTGCTGCCTGTGCCTTAGATGCTTGTTGTGGTCGTCGGCATCAACAATTCTACAGTCCGGGGCGGCTCCTTGATGCACGCTGCGAAATGGCCCGGCGTCTTTTCTTCGAGCGGCGGAACGATTCGCGTACAGTCCCCGTCCTTCCGAGGGTGATGACAACGCGGATAGAATACGCACCCGGGGGGAGGATTCGCTGGAGACGGCGGCTCGCCCTGCAGTACGATTCGCTCCGCATGGCGCCCGGGTTCGGGACGCGGTACGGCTGACAACAGCGCCTGCGTGTACGGCATTATCGGGTCTGAATACAGCATGTCAGACGATGCTATCTCCACGATCCTTCCCAGATACATCACGGCGACGCGATCCGCGATGTGCTGCACCACCGACAGATCGTGCGCGATGAACATGTACGTCAAACCGCGATCCCGCTGAAGGTCCTGAAGCAGATTGATGACCTGCGCCTGCACGGAGACATCCAGCGCCGAGACGGGCTCGTCACAGACGATCATCTCCGGCTCGACAGAAAGCGCGCGTGCCACCCCGATCCGTTGTCGCTGGCCTCCCGAGAATTCGTGCGGATAGCGCGACGCATAAGCGGGATCCAGGCCAACTTCCTCGAACAACACTTTCACCCGTCGGTCGGCCTCAGCCCCTTCCGCCAGGTGATGGATGAGAATGCCTTCCTTGACCGCTGCGCCGACTGTCATTCGTGGATTGAGCGAAGAGAACGGGTCCTGAAATACGACCTGCATTCGCCGGCGCATCTTTCTCAATTTCGCGCCGCGCAGTGCGGCAACGTCGATTCCGTCGAACTCGACTGTGCCGGAGGTCGGCTCCAGCAATCGAAGGATGGACCGGCCCATCGTCGTCTTGCCGCAGCCGGATTCTCCAACGACTCCAAGAGTCTCGCCGCGCGCGATGTCGAACGATACGTCGTTCACAGCGCGAATGCCGTGGGCGTCGCGCTTCAGAAAGTGTTTTCGCACAGCAAAGGTCTTGCTCAGATGCGAGACTTTCAGCAACGGATCTCCACTTGCTTCGTTCTTCATGCACGAACTCCGCCGCGTGCCGCGCCTGGGGCATGCGATGTTTCGCGGCGCACGGGCTCGACGACGAGATGGCAGCGTGACTCGTGATTTCCACCAGCAACGTAAAGTGGAGGATGCTCCGCCTCGCACCTCTCCCATGCGTAAGCGCAACGATCTCTGAATCGGCATCCACTTGGCCACGCGGTCGACGGCGGTACGACGCCGGGAATCGTCATTAGTCTCTCGGACTTCCGATCGAGTCGCGGCATCGCGCTCATGAGGCCCTCAGTGTACGGATGCTGCGGTGCGTTGAACAGCTCCGCAACGGTCGCTCGCTCGACGACTTCGCCGCCGTACATGACTACGACACGGTCGGCGACCTCCGCGACCACTCCAAGATCGTGCGTGATGAGAAGCACTGCCATGCCGAGCTGCTCCTGCAGCCGCAGCAGCAGGTCGAGTATCTGCGCCTGGATCGTTACGTCAAGCGCAGTCGTTGGCTCGTCGGCAATGAGTAGCGCGGGCCGCAAGACGAGCGCCATCGCTATCATTACTCGTTGCCGCATGCCACCGGACATCTGGTGCGGATACTTGGCCGCGCTCTCGCCTGGGTCCGACATGCCGGTCAACTCGAGCATTTCGATAGCGCGTCGCCACGCTTCGCGATGCGACGCGTCGGTGTGCACGCGTACGACTTCCGCTATCTGTTCGCCGACCGTGAGAACGGGGTTCAATGCCGACATCGGTTCCTGAAAGATCATGGCGATCCGATTGCCGCGAATATCGCGCATTTCGGCCTCGTTCAGCCCCAGCAGCTCGCGACCCTCGAACATCAGGCTACTGGTAGGCTCGATCCTTCCAGGCTTGCGAATCAATCGCAGGATCGATAGCGCAGTAACGGATTTTCCGGACCCTGATTCACCGACGATCGCGACCGTCTCGCCGCGCGAGATGTCGAACGATACTCCGTCCACGGCACGAGCGATGCTTGCCCCATCGTGGAAGTACGTGCGCAGGTCGTTCACTACAAGCAGCGATTCGCTCACGAGTCAAGCTCAGCCATGGTCACGGATCCCTGGCGCGGATCGAAGGCGGTGCGCAGTGCGTCTCCCAATGCATTGCACGCGATAGCTGTCGTTACGATGAGCAGTCCCGGAAACAGTGATATCCACCAGGCGCTTCCAACCTGCTCGGCGCCGTCCTGAATTATGCTACCCCAGCTCGCGCTCGGCGGCTGTACCCCCAGGCCAAGATACGACAGCCCCGCCTCGAGGATGATGACGTGACCTATGCCGAGCGTAGCCGCGACGATAATGGTGGGGAGCACATTTGGTAAGATGTGGCGAAGGAGAATCCGCGGCCCGCTCGCGCCCATCGCGCGGGCTGCGGCGACAAAATCCAGCTCTCGAAGCGAGAGCACCTGCGCTCGAACCATCCGGCTGAGCCCGAACCAGCCAGTGGCGCCGAGGACTACAATCAACAGCCAGAGGGGCAACCCATTCCAAAGGGCAAGGATCGCTATGAGGAGAAGCACTCGCGGTATTGCGAGCGCCGCGTCGACAAATCGCATCATCACTGCGTCCACCACACCGCCGACGTAGCCGGCGATCGCACCGTATAGAGTGCCGAGTGTAACGGCGATAGCCGTCGCGAGGGCAGCCACCGATAGCGAGACGCGCGCGCCGTACATGCAGCGGCTGAGTACGTCGCGGCTGAAAGAGTCGGTCCCGAACGGATGGCTGAACGACGGCATCGCGTTCTTCAGCCCGATGATATCAGGCTGCGCGATGGGGTCGTACGGAGAGATCAAAGGCGCGAGCAACGCCACGAGCACAATCAGCCCAAGCACCCCGGTTGCGATGCCGGCATGGCGCGCAACATGGCGCGTCCAGTGGCCGCGCTCCACGACCATCTCAGCGGCCACGGATTCGCGGGTCGACGATCACGTATAGAAGGTCCGCGGCCAGGCTTCCAACCGTAACTGTCGCTGCGGCGACGATTACTCCGGCCGTGACGAGTGGATAGTCTCGCGTACTGACCGCATTCAGTATGACCCAGCCCATCCCGGGCCACGCAAACACCCGCTCGATGAACACTGCCCCCGTGAACAGCACCGGCAGCGATAAGCCGAGCAGGCTGACGGTCGGAATCAGCGCGTTGCGAAGCACGTGAACCAGCATCACGCGCGGCTCGCTCACACCCTTTGCGCGGGCAGTCCTGACGAAGTCGTCTGGCAGGACTCGCAGCAGTTCCGCGCGCTGGTACCGTGCCACCGCTGCACCGGAAAGCAACGCGAGCGTAATTGCGGGGAGTACCAGATGCTTCACCCGATCGAGAAAAGCCGCAAGCGGCGTCATGTACTCGTGCATGATCGGATCCACCGAACCCGCTACCGGAAAAATCGGAAACCAGTACGCGAAGATGAGCATCATCATCAGTGCGAGCCAGAAATCCGGCATCGCGTAGAAGAACATCGAGCCGGCCCCAAGTGTGCGATCCGTTCGTGATCCCGGATGCATTGCCTGGACTACCGCAAGTCCGATTCCGCCGACGAATCCAAGAACAAGCGCCGTCCCCGCAAGCAACAGCGTATTCGGCAGCGCGTCCTTCAACACGTCAATTACGGGGCGGTGCATGGAGAATGACCAGCCAAAATCCCCGCGCGCGACATTCGCGAGATAACGCACATACTGCTCGAGCAACGGACGGTCGAGGCCGTACATGGCGCGCCAGCGGGCGCGCAACGCTTCGGTGACGTTCGGATTATCCATCGCAGACGCGAACGGATCACCGGGCGCGACGTGAATGAGTACAAATACGAGCGTCGTGACGATCGCGACCACGATGACAGCCTGCAAGAGTCGCGAAACGACCGTGCCGGCTATCCCGCGATTCGACAACCTACTTCTTCCCGGACGGAGCTGAAGAGTCAGCGGCAGGCACCGGTTCGTTCGCGCCTGCACGATCGCGGGCAATCTGCTCATTCGCCGGAACGTACCAGTCAGCAAGATGCGCCCACCAGGCGTCAGCGCGAAGGGCTGCTACATGGAAACGCTTAGCTACACCCACCATGTTGCGCGGCTCGAACAACCATATCGCCGGCGCATC
>DATBNQ010000117.1:0-7748 GCA_036554185.1 Gemmatimonadaceae bacterium
GGCTGTCATGCCGACTTCCAGACTCTTGCCGGGCCGATATCGGCGCGAATGGGTTATGGCGTCGAACGTGTCGGCGATCGCGACGATTCGTGCGCTGAGCGGAATCGCTTTCTTCCTGAGTCGGCGCGGGTAACCGGACCCGTCCCAACGCTCGTGGTGAGCAAGAACCCCTTTGGGTAGATCAGGATAGAATGCCGCGAGTGGTGCGAGCACCTTGGCGCCGCGCACAGGGTGGGTCCGTATTTCGCGGCGCTCATGCGGATCGAGGCGGCCATTGTCGTGAATCACGTCGAACAGAGCCTCGTGAATCTTCCCGATATCGTGGAAGAGGGCAACGCGTTCCACGGTATGGCACGTGTGCGAATCCGCCCCCATCGCGTCGGCGAGCACCAGTGCATACCTGGCGACTCTCCGCACATGAGCACCTGTTATGGGGTCGTTGGCATCGATGGCGTTGAGCAGCGTTTCGAGCGCGGCGGCACCCAGCCGCTCGAATCTGCTGGCCGACGTGTGCTGGCGGAGCAGCGCGATTGCTGCGGAGGTGAGCGCTGCAGCACCTGGAATAGCGCTTGCGGCGGCCGATCGGGACCGTCTTTCTGTGGATTTCATCGTTGACTCCTTCAACGCAAGAATCGTGTACTTTGCGCCATGTCACCTATCGAGCGTCGTCCCCTCGCAATCGTCTCCCAGCGCGGCGCTCACCGGTGGGCTACCGGCCATCCGTGGATATTCCGGAGCGATGTCGTAAAACCGCCGCAGAGCACGCCGGGTCCCGTCGACGTTCACGACCAGCGCGGACGTTCGCTCGGCGTTGCTCTCTGGAGTCCGCGTTCGGAAATATCGCTACGGCTTCTGGATCGCGATCCAGGCGCCTCAATCGACCGATCGTGGTGGAAGGCTCGCATCGGCGCAGCCGCGGCACGGCGAGCCTCGCTTGCGGGGCAGACGAACGCCTGGAGAGTGGTTCACGGTGAGGGTGACGCACTGCCGTCGCTGGTGGTGGATCGGTACGGGGACTACCTCGTCGTGCAGCTGTCGAGCGCGGGCATCGAAGCGTGCACGAGTGACATAGTCGCGGCTTTGCTCGAACTCTTCGAACCTGTCGGAATTCTGGCCCGTAATGACGCGGGCTCGAGGGAACGCGAGGGTCTCGTTCGCGAGACGGTGCTCCTTCACGGAGAGGTTCCGCAGGAGATCGAGGTTAACGAGTACGGCATTCGCTACCTCGCGGCTCCGTGGACTGGACAGAAGACCGGTGCATTCCTGGACCAGCGCGAGAACCGCCATATGATCGGAACGCTGGCGCGCGGAGAGGCACTCGACTGCTTCAGCTATCACGGCTCCTTCGCCCTCCACGTCGCGCGACATGCGGACCACGTGACGGCGCTGGACTCCTCGGAAGCCGCACTCGGTCGTGCCGCCGAGAACGCGGTACGAAATGACCTGGAGAACATCGATTTCGTGACAGCCGATGCCTTTGACTTCCTTCATGAGCGCGAACGGGATGGCACACGGTACGACACGATAGTTCTCGATCCACCAGCATTCGCCAAGAACAAGCCCTCATTGCCCGGCGCAGTCCGCGGTTACAAGGACATCAACATGCGGGCGATGCGATTGCTCGCGCCTGGCGGCTTGCTGTTCACCGCGAGCTGCAGCTTTCACTTGACCCGGCCGCTGTTCCTGGACATGCTGCGCGACGCTGCGTCAGACAGCGGCAGGCGGATCGTGCTCAGGGAACTGAGAGGTCAAGCGATCGATCACCCCGAAGTATTGACGATCCCGGAGAGCGGCTATCTCAAGGGAGCGTTGCTGGAAGCCGCGGATTGAGCACGCCTGCACGTGTCATCGCGGATATTGTAATGTGGTCGCGCTCGTGTTACCGTTGCGCAGTGCGGTTGCGCAGCTCCTGGCATTCGTGCGCTGCCCCTTGCGCGCTCTAGCTCCGACTCTAGCTTCCACTGCTCATGTCCAACCGGCCGCAGAGATCACTCCGACACGAATACGAGCTGTACGTCGAGGACGAGATCGAGGCGTACAAGGAGTCACTCCCTCGCCGCACGATTCTGAAGCTCGGCGACGAGGCGGTTGGTGCACTGCGTGATGAACCTCAGCTAGCCTTGACGGAGCTTGTCGTGTGGGAGGAAGTCGACCGGATCATCTTCAAGCGACTGCGCCTGGTGAGCTACGAGACCTGGCGGCGCAAGCGGCTCAAGGATCAGCGTGAGCGTCAGCGGCCCGAGCACTGGGGATTCTCACCGGACTGCGCGCTCGCGAGAGAGATACGGCCACCGGCCGAGTCGAACGTATTGGTGAGCGGTGACGACAGTGAGGGTGTGGCGTGCTATCTGGCAGCGCATGGATACGAGGTGTTCGCTGTCGGCAGCGAGCACGGTGCGATCCAGCGAATCGTCAATGCGGCCGAGGAAGCCGGTCTCATCGACCGAGTGCACGGATACATCGCGGACCTGCGCGAGTGGTCACGCGAAGTGCAACTGAGCGCGGTGGTCTGCTCTCCCAGCGCTTTCTCCGGCCTCTCGAGAGAGGAGCGTCAGGAAGTCATTGGGCTGTTGCAGGAAGTGACGCGCGATGGTGGTGTGCATCTGGTGAGCTCGCTCGGTGAGAGCGAGCCGGCGATGGCGGAGCTGTCCGCGCAGTATCATGGATGGCAGGTTTCGGTGGAGCACCATGGCTCTGTTCCAACGAGTTTCGTGGCAAGAAAGGGCGCTGCGTAACCACTGTTACCACACCCCAGCAGGCTGCGAAGCCCGTGTCAGTTTGACACGGGCTTTTGCGTCGATGTGTGTCCATTCGTATCGTCAGCCACACGTGCGTTGCTCGGGCATAAACGCCTAACGTGTTGCAGTATCACAACTTGTGCAGCGTGCCGATCGGCTGCGCGAAATGGTCCCGGCTGTGCTTTATGACAGTGCATGACCGAGGTAACCATTATGACGAAGAATCAAGAAGCGAAGCGCTCGGACGAGCCGCTCGGCATCATCATATCGCGCGGCTCGCGGGATGAGCCAACCCCCATATTCTCGACGTACGTGTGGGGACCGGCGCCCGAGCCGACAGACGGCGCGTCCAAAGCTGCGTAGTTGATGTTGTTCAAACGAAGAGCCCCGAGAGATCGGGGCTCTTCGTTTGTGGACGACAAGTTGTCATTCCCACGAGAGCTTCCATCAACCATCCTTGGCTGGAGCGACGGGTTCGACGGCAGTCTCGCATGCGGGCAACAAAAAAGCCGGCTCATCGCCGGCTTTTTTGTTTGGAGCAACTGATTACATCGTGACTGCTGCGCCCGCGGCGCCAGCGCTACTGGCCTTGCGACGAGAGCTGGACTTACGGCGAGAGCTCTTGCGAGCCGCCTTTTTGCGCGTGGTCTTCTTACGCGCGGACGACTTACGGCCGGAGCTCTTCCGAGCCGCGCTCTTGCGGGTGGACTTTTTGCGCGTGCTCTTCTTCCGCGCGCCGCCCTTACGGGCAGTGCTCTTGCGAGCGGTCTTCTTGCGCGTGGTCTTCTTCCGCGCTCCGCCCTTGCGGGCTGCCTTACGCGCGCCGCCCTTACGAGCGGTTTTCTTGCGAGCACCTGCTTTCTTACGACCACCCTTCTTCGCTGCTGCCATGATTGCATCTCCTATCGGAGTTCACCTTCCCGGCGTTCCCCCGGTGGGCCGCCTGGGCACAGCACGCGGACTGAATCTTCCCGCCCGCGCCGCTACGAATTCAGCGCAATACGCGCTATATGAATTCGTAACTACAAGAGAATATACGGATCGTGTATTTGCAAGGCAATACTTTAGTTACAGATTTCGGAAGCACCAGTTGCCACACGACTTGCCGCGCCAGTTGCCGCACCGGTCGCGGAGCACCAGCCGCACCACTCACAATGTTTCGGAGTTGAACGCGTGAAAGCGCTTGTTAAAGAGGTCGCAGGTCCGGGTTTCACCATGCGCGATGTCCCCGTCCCGGAGATTCGCGACGACGAAGTGCTCATCCGTGTTCGCCGCGCCGGCGTATGTGGAACCGATGTACATATCTACGATTGGGACGATTGGGCAAAGGGTCGCTGTCGTCCGCCGTTCACGGTCGGACACGAGTTTTCGGGTGACGTTGTTAGTGTCGGCAGGTTCGTCACAGACGTTCACGAGGGAGATCGGGTAACGGCGGAGGGGCACATTGTCGACGGTCGCTGCCTGCTCTGCCGCACGGGCAATTCGCACGTCTGCCCGCATACGAAAATCATCGGCGTGGATCGCGATGGATGCTTCGCGGAGTACATCGCGATGCCCGCAACCAACGTCTGGCACCTGGACGATTCCACGCCTTACGAGATCGGTGGAATCATGGATCCCATGGGGAACGCGTTCCATACAGCGCTCACCGCGGACATTCCCGGATCCGTTGTTTTCATTACCGGATGCGGCCCGATCGGGATCTTTGCCGTCGGCATCTGCAAGGCTGCCGGCGCCTCCCGAATCATCGCATCCGACGTCAACGAGACGCGCCTGGCGCTCGCCAAGCAGATGGGCGCGCACGATGTGGTGCACCCTTCCGAAGCCGAAGAGGCGGTGAAGCGAGCGACCGACGGACTCGGCGCTGACGTGGTGCTCGAGATGTCGGGCGTGCCCTCCGCGATCCACCAAGCATTCGGACTCGTGCGTGTCGGCGGCCGAGTGCAGATGCTCGGAATTCCGGCCAAACCGATGGAGGTCAACTTCGCGAACGAGGTGATCTTCAAGGGGATTACCATCTACGGGGTTGTCGGCCGCCGCATGTACGACACGTGGATTCAGATGACCCGGTTTCTCAGGTCCGGTGAGTTCGATCCGACCCCCGTCATCACCCATCGCTTCCCGCTCGCGGACTTCGACGCGGCAATCGCAGCGATCAAATCCGGACACGCCGGAAAGGTCGTTTTCGAGATCGCGGACTGACTTTCTCTTCGGAACATCATCCGCCAGGCTCTCGATGACGATTCCGGTCAACATGCATTCCCGTATCCGCGGGAATGACGCCTTCAGGTGAAATCATGATCAACAAAAACTTCGTCGCATCGCTCCAGGCCTCCATCCAGCAACTCAAGGACGACAAGGTCTACAAGCGGCTGAACTATCTCGAATCGCCGCAATCCGCTCATGTGCAGATGGAGGGACGCGGCGAGGTGCTCATCCTTTCGTCGAACAACTACCTCGGCCTGTGTGACGAGCCGGATGTCGTGGACGCCGGGATAAAGGGGCTGCAGACGTTCGGCGCCGGAACGGGAAGCGTCCGATTCATCTGCGGCACGTTCACGGTCCACCGGGAGTTGGAAAAGGCACTTGCCGCCTTCGTCGGTACCGAGGCAGCACTCAGCTTCGTGTCGTGTTGGAACGCCAACGAGGGGCTCACAGCATCGATCGCAGAAGAGGGGGACGTCGTCCTTTCTGACGCTCTGAACCACGCATCGATCATCGACTCGATGCGCCTCGCCAAGGCGATTACGAAGTGCACGACTGGCGTCTACGCTCACTCCGACATGGACGATCTTCGTGAAAAATTGAAGGCGTCGAAGTCGGCGCGGCGGCGCATCGTCTGGACGGATGGAGTCTTTTCAATGGAAGGAAGCATCGCGAAGCTTCCCGAAATTCTGGACATCGCGCGTGAGCACGACGCGATCGTCGTGATGGACGATTCGCACGCAACGGGGGTTCTGGGCAAAACCGGTCGAGGCACCGCGGAACACTTCGGCGTGCTCGGTCAGGTCGATGTGATAACGTCGACGCTCGGGAAGGCTCTCGGCGGCGCCGCTGGCGGCTTCGTGGCGGGGTCGGACGCATTGTGTGACATGCTGACCCAGCGATCCCGGCCGCAGCTCTTCTCCAACGCGCTGCCGCCGACCGTTGCGGCAAGCGCTCTCGCGTCCGTTGGCTTTGTTACCGGCCACCCGGACCTGGTAACGCGGCTGCGCGAGAATGCGAGGTATTTCCGGGGCGCGATCGAGGAGGCCGGGTTCAAGCCGTTGCCGGGTGAGACGCCCATTGTGCCGATAATCGTTGGAGAGACGTCTGCCGCCATCCGCATGAGTGACATGTTGCTGGCCCAAGGCGTCTTTGTGACAGGCTTTGGTTTCCCGGTTGTACCGCAGGGGCAGGCGCGCGTCCGCTGTCAGATAAGCGCCTCTCACTCCCGTGACGATCTGGACGCCGCCGTGGCTGCCATCACCTCCGTAGGGAGGCAGCTGGGGATCATCTCATAATGTAGGAGTCGTCATGCGCCGGATGCGCCTTGGTCTGCTAGCCGCCGTTCCGCTCTCCCTCTGCCTTGCAGCTTCCACGCTGCAAGCACAACAGGCGCAGCTCTTCCAGAATTCATGGTTCTGGGGTCTGCATGCCGGAAGCACGGCGATCGGTACTCCCAACAGCTCCACGACCCAGGCGGGAACGATCGGTGCCGACTGGATGATCACGCGCACAGACGGCGGTCTGTACGTTGCGTACGATCAGGCGAGCTTCACCCGCACATCGGGCATCGCCGACGCGACAGCCGCGAATGGCTTGCGGCCAATCTCGGTGCGCGATCTCCGAACGGTGTCGATCGGCGGTCTTGCCTTCCCCTGGCACGCGAACCGGTTTCGTCCTTACGCAGGAATCGGTTACGCGCTGAGCCTGGTAGGTAACGCGTCGGTGCAACCGGACTCTCTGAACACGGCCGCCCCATCAGGTATGGCGCAGGCCGTGGATGACGCGCGCAGCCGCTCTTCGCTGTTTGCGCTGGCAGGAGCGCAGTGGCAGATCCATCGCACAGCCATCTACGCACAGGCATCGTTCATCCCATCCAGCGATCAGTTCCTGGTCACAAAGCCGATCACGAGCATCTCTCTGGGAATTCGATACAACTTCGGAAGCTCGATAGACAGCCAGTAACTGGAACTGCGAGTGCATCGCGCCATCGGTTGGCGCGGTGCACTTCGACTAGCCCTTCGATACGAATTCGTTATCCCTGACGAGCCAGCGAAGCGGCCATTCCGCGGCGTGCCTGATGCCGATGCGTGGGGTTATCGCGACATCCGCGTCCGGAAACGATCTGTAGTCGCGGATGACAAGGGATCCGCGTTGCAGTGATTGCCGGTTCATCGTGCCGGTAATGCCGAGCGCGAGGCACAGCTTGCCGGGACCATTCGTAAGGTCCCGCTCGCGGCGTGCATGCGGCCTGCGGCGGCGCATCAGCTCGATTCCCTCAACCGGCTCGATAGCGCGCACCAGCACGGCGCTCGGGGATCCTGGCGCGCGCGTAACCGCGTTGACGCACCAGTACATCCCGTAGATGAAATAGACGTACGCTATTCCGGCCCGCTCATAGAGCGGCGCTGTTCGAGCGGTGCGTCCGGCCACTGCGTGGCACGCGGCATCGTGTTCGCCGACGTAAGCCTCCGTCTCGACGATTATCCCGCTCGCAGTCCCCTGCTCCGTTCTGCACTGAAGCAGCATGCCGAGCATGTCGCGCGCGACAAGCTCCGTCTCGCGCTCGTAAAAACTCGCCGGGACGATCCTTCCGGGCTTCATCTCTTTGCCGTATTCGGGGAATGCACCGTCATCGCCGTGCCCATCACCGTCATTCCCGCGAACGCGAGGACCGCGTCACGCGGGAATGACGGTGCGACCATTACTTCCTGATCGCTGTTTTCTTCCTTGCCGACTTCGCGGCAGTCTTTGCCACTGGCTTGGCGACGGTCGTTTTCGTTGCGGCGCGAGTTGCCACTGGGG
>DATBNQ010000139.1:0-10304 GCA_036554185.1 Gemmatimonadaceae bacterium
CGACGCGCTCGTTCAGATCGCACGCCTTTGTGCGTGCTCTCGAAGCGGTGACATCATTCTCTCCGCGGCCCCGGAATGGGATTTTCGCGCCCACTACGAACCGATCCGGCATGTGTCGTCGCATGGCGCGCTGCACCGTCAGCACATGCTGGTTCCATTGATTACGAACCGCCCGCTCGCCGGTACTCCGCGCCGCACGGTTGACGTGATGACCTCAACCTGTGCGGCGCTGGGCCTGCAAGCCACGCTTACGGAAGGCAGCTCTTTTATCTAGACTGCTTTGACTGCTCCTCGATTCGCGTGTAAACGGCTCGCGCGCGCGTGAGCTCTGAATGGAAACGATCGCGTTCCTCGTTCGAACGCCACGGTGAGTGCTCCACGCGCGCCCAGATTGCGTCTACTGCCGCGCCGAGGAAATGTGCATCCTCAGCGGATGTGTAGCGACGGCCCCCGCGCACGACATACACTGGACTCGTCTGCGCGAATGCGTAGCTGTCGGTCACGTAGCGAGAGGATGGGCCGATCACTCTCGCAGCGATCCATCCGCCCTCCGGAATGGGTACCGATCCGTTGAACGTCATCCTGAGCGAATCGGAGTGCGACGAGGCAAGCACGCTGTCGACAACTTTGCCGTTGACTATTATGTCCAGTCGCGACATGGGTGCGATCGACGTCGCTTCGGCGTGTACGTTGAGTGCTCGCGCGCCATTCGCCGCCACATCGATCTCATCACCGGCCTCGCGTCCGGCAACGTTCAGGAATACGAGTGGGCCTGTAGAGCCGAACGTGTGCCCGGATTTTATCCCCGCGAACCAGCTCGCGAGTGTGAGCGGTCCTTTCACGTGAACGTAGGTGCGATCCGCGCCGGGCGGTGGATCGCGCCAGACGTCGGAGAAGTTATCCGTACCCGACGTTGCGGGGAGTCGAAAGCCGCAATTCAGAAGCCGGTAATACATTTCGGCGGAGGAGTACTCGTCCGACCACACGGCGCCGATATCGTAGTAATCGCCCTTCCCGAGCGCGGCGTCTACGGGAATCAGCGTGCTGGCCGCTTGCGATGGGCTCGTTACAAGCGAGTAGTACGGATGCGGAAATCCCGCAATTCCACCTTGAGCGTGCGCAGAATCGATGTACGACGCGTCGAGAGCAGGCTGCGCATATGCCGTCCCGCGCACGCCGGCCGTGAACGGCAGGATGAACCGGCTTATTCCGAGTATCGAGATGTGACCGAGCGAGCCGCGGAATTCCTCTCCGTACTGGAGAATGTATTGCGGGGTTGATAGCGGGCTGGGTTTGCCGGTAAGATCGGCCCAGCGACCCATGATCCGAGTGCCATCCATATGGATGAGCGCGTTGGTGACATGAAGATCTTCCGCGCGCAGCTCGTCGAAGAAAGTCTGGTGGGTGAGACCGAAGCGGCCCTGATGCAGATCGTGAATGTGGGTATCGCCTGAATACCAGCCGCGTGCCGGAAGGTCAACCAGTCGCGCGAGCCTGATCGTCGCGCCGCGCGATCCACCCGCGGGGACGTCGAGAGTCGTTGATTGCGGCTTGTACTCGTATCCCTTCACTGCCTCGATCACCGTGTGACCGGCGGGAACTTCGACGTCGAACGTCCCCGTGGTGTGGAAGTACTGAATTCCTGTGGCTGCAATCTCTCTGTGAAATCCGCCAGCCGGTGCGTAGCCGCGTCCGTCGCTTGCGGTTACGTACACCCGTGCAGCCGTCGGCTTTCCATCGGGTCCGACGACCGTGACTCGTACGTGTCCGGTCGGTATTACCGGCTTGCGGGCGCTGATTGGCACCGCGCGCCAGGAGGACAGCGGGCCGCCGCCCATGTCGGCCTCGTACAGCACGCTCGCGCCTGCACGATTGGAGACGAAGGCGAATTGTCTCCCGTCCGGGCTTGGCGACGGTGAATATTCGTCCCTCTCATCCGCGGTCAATCGCTCCGAATTTCCTCCACCGACGGGAACGACCATCACGTCGTTGCTTCCGGCGTTGTCGGAAACGTAGAGCAATGCCGTACCGTCCGCGGTCCACTCGGGTCGCATCCGGAACTCGCTCTCTTCGTACTGCACCAGCTGCGGCTCGCCGCCAGCCAACTGTCTCACCCAGATACCGCCACTTCCGAGGTGCCCGTTTACACGAGCGACGTACGCAAGCTGGGTCCCGTCCGGTGAGACAGCCGGCTGAGTTCCTTCCGTTATCTCTGCATCCGTGTTCGCTGCAATGTCGTGACGATATATGTGGAACGATTCACCGCGACCTGCGCCGCGTCCGCTCACGAAATAGATACTCGCTCCGTCGTGACTCCATGCCGGCTCCACGTCAACTTCGGGATCCGTTGTGACTCGCTCGACCTTTCCGCCGTCGGAACTCACGATGCCGATGTCGAGGTTCGCGTTACCTGTGTCCATCGAAAGCGCAATGCGCTTGCCATCGGGGCTCCAGGCGGGCTCGAAGTAATAACCCGGCCCGGAAGTGAGCGCGACCGCCTCGCCGCCTCGCGCGGGAATCTTCCATATGTCGCCGCGCATGGAAAAGGCAATCCATCTCCCATCCGGACTCCATGCAGGATCGAGCGGTCCGGTGGACACGGCTGGCAGCATGTGCCTCTCGATACGATCCGAGTGACCGTAGCGACTGGGATCCGAATGACCGGGGCCAGAGACAACGGCGCTCACTACAGCGGCGGCCAGGAGCGAGCTGCATGCCGCGATTCCCACATTGCGCCGCAGATGGTTCGTCATATTCAGTATCTCCAAAACGCCAACCGGGTAGCACCTGTTCGGCGTACCCGGTTGGCAGACAGTGCAAGTGTAACGATCAGGGCTTGTCCCACCAGACGCGGCTGGACAGAAGCGCCCCGCCCTGCGCGGTGATCGCCGCCTGAAGCGCGGAGTTGTTGAATGATTGCTCTGATACGGGGTACGTGAGTCGGCGCGCGACAATCTGTGGTGTCGTGATTGCCGCCGGTCCTGGCTGCAGATCGGGGACGCCGGTGCGACGCCACGAGCTGTAGGCTTCCGTACCCTCCGAGAACAGCGCGATCCAGCGCTGCAATGCAATCTGCGCCAGACCCGTTGCCGGCGAATACGCAACGCGTGGCGACGCCACATAGGCGGCGGTTACGTTGTCAGCAATTCCATTGTACTGCATCGACGCCTGGATGGCGGCGTTGTACAGTGTCGCTGCGTCGCCCGGCGCCCAGCCGCGGGCAGCCGCTTCGGCCTCGTCGAACAACACTTCGGAATAAGCCATCAGAATCGATGGCGTCGTCTTGCTGCGATACGCGATGCCTACACGCGACGTGTTGTTGATGCCAATCGAGATCGCCGCGTCATCCTGCAATCCATTCGGCGCGCCAACATACAGCGCCTTCGCCGGGCTCGAGATGATCGGGTCGGCGTAAACAGCGAGGCGTGGATCGAAGACCGTATCAGCCGCTGTCGGCCCGATCGAGATGTAGAGACTCTTGAGCGTGTTCACCAGCGTCTGACTCATGTGCTGGTCATCGCGAGTCACGAAGTTGTTGTAGATCGGGCTGTTGTTCGTTCCATCGCCCGGCCACTTCAACAGCGCGTTATCGGCGTTCGACGTGAACACGCCCGCTGCGATTGCAGCCGCGACCTGTGTCTGCGCCGTCGCCGGATCGACCTTGGACAGTCGCATCGCGTACCGCAGCCGCAGGGAGTTGGCGAACTTCTTCCACTTGGTAGCATCACCATTGTAGATGAGATCGGCCGTCCCGTAACTCGATCCGCCCGCAACGCTCAGCGTACTCGCCTTCGTGAGATCAGCGAGAATACCGGCATAGATGTCCTTCTGTGCGTCATAAGCCGGCGGTTTAGTCGGATCGGACAGGTTCGCCTGCGAGTAGGGAATGTCACCCCACACGTCGGTCATAATCCCGTACGTCCATGACTTCATGACCAGAGCCGGCGCGACGAGATTTGGCTTGGCCGTCGCGTCTGTCTGGGTGAGAATCGTGGCAAGGTCCTGGAGTCCCCCCGCATAGAATCCAGACCAGTAACCGTTGATGTTGTCCGGACGGATCGAATAGGTGTCCTCGTCCGTAAACCGGTCCATGGCGATGTGCTGCGCCCACAGCGAGGTGAGCGTCAGATCGAAACTTCCGCCGCGAGCCCGACCGACGACATCGGTGATCGCATTGGGAAAGAGAAACTGTGGCGTCACGCTTGGTGGCGCATTGGGATTCTTGTTGACTCCGGTGAGGCCGCTGTTGTCGCATCCGCTGACAAGAAGTGCCAGCGCGATAACGGGAGCCACGCCGATTTTCGTTGAGAGTCTCATATGCTCATCTCGTTCTGTAAGGATTGAACGCCGGTCATGGCGTGACGTTGACGAGGAAACCGAGACTGCGTGCCGATGGAAAACCGGCGAACTCAATTCCCTGGACATTGCTGTTGTCGAACGCCGTTTCAGGATCGATGTCTGGTGCCGCGGCGTGCATCCACAGGTTACGGCCGACGAGAGCTACCTTCATCGACGTAATGCGGAACCTGGAGCTCACGGAGCCCGGTACGTCGTAGCCGAGTCTCACCTCGCGCAATTTTGTGAACGTGGCGCTGACGATGTTGGCCTCGTGATTCTGGAACAGCGAATTGAAGTATGCCTGTGCCGTCACCTTGATCGTGTTGGGCGTCCCATCCGCGTTCACACCATTCACAATCAAGCCACCTCCGTCGGCGAGCGTCTCACCATTCTCTCGCCCCTTGAGAGATGATTTGAGCACACCCGACTCTTCTCCGAACATCTTCGTCGTACTGAAGATCTGACCACCCTGCTTGGTATCGAAGAGGAAGCTGAAGTCGAAGTTTCCGTAGTGCAGCTTGTTCTGCAACCCACCGATCCAGTCCGGTGTGTAGTGTCCGAGCACTTTCTGCTTCGGATCCGTCTGCGGCAGCCCATTCAGTGTCACGAGGCGCCCCTGGGAGTCGCGCAGGTACGGATTGCCGTATAACGTCCCGTAGGGTTGATTCTCGCGCGCCTCGACGCTGAGACCCCAGTACGTGCCGAGCACGACTGTCTGCAGGCCCTTGTAGAGGCTTACCACCTGACTGCGGTTCCGGGCGTAGTTGGCCGTGACATCCCAGCTGAACTTGCCATGTTGAATCGGCGTCAAGTTGAGCTGACCCTCGATGCCATGATTGCTGAGGGTTCCTGCATTGACCACCGCCGATGTGAAGCCGATTGCCGGCGTGATTTGCGCAGGGATGATCTGATCGCTCGTCAGCTTGTTGTAATAAGTGCCGTCGAACGATACGCGGTTGTCCAGGAAGCGCAGCTCGAGACCAGTCTCCCATGAACGCGTGCGCTCGGGTTTCAGATTCGCATTCGGGATTTGATCTGGAACCGTGAACCGCGGGATCGACCCGAACGGCGTACCAGCGGAGTAAGTCACTGCTAGCTGGTATGGATCGGCATCGTTTCCGACCTGCGCCCAGCTAGCGCGCAGTTTGCCATATGACAGTAAGCCACCCAGATGCATCTTCTGAATCGCATCGGTGAAGACGAAGCTGCCTGACACCGATGGATAGAAGTACGAATTGCTGCCTGCCGGAAGCGTCGAAGACCAGTCGTTGCGTCCCGTCGCGTCGAGGAACAGATAGTTGTTCCAGGAGAATTGAGTCTGGCCGTAGAAACTGTTGGTCTGACGGGCGGACTGGAACGACGATACCTGCGGCGTCACCGCGGAATTGCCGATGTTGAATGTTCCCGGTATGACCAGATGCGGCGTGCCGTCCAGATACTGACTGCTAGTATTGTTGCGCCGGCTTCCGCCGAGGTTGAACGTCATGTCGAGTCGACCCCTCGAAGGCGCTTCGGCCGTCAGCAGGAAGTCGCTGTTCGTCTCCCGGATGAAGTAATTCTGTTCGAAGAACGCACCGCCGGAGTAATCGACGCCGATATTGCCGTTGGCGAACTCCTGCTTGCGCCAGTCGCGGTGCCAGTCCGTTCCGGTGCGGGCCATTCCCGTGAGCCAGCTGTTGAACTTGTAGGTCAGGTCGCCGACTCCGATCACGCGGTCGCGTGTATCCGCATTGGGATTCGCGTACACGTCCCAGTATGGATTGTTTGTCGTGGTATTGTTCGGGCCTTTCTGCGTACCGTCTGGGTTGATGTAATCCTTCATGTGCGGATCATCGCGCTGGCGACCGCCCCAGATCTCGATATTGAAGAGCGCACTGTTGCTGTTATAGCCGGTCTGCGGCCGATTGTGAGCCGCATCCTGGATGTACTGGACCGAGGCGCGAGTGCTCAACTTCGACGTTATCTGGGTACCGCCGGCGAGTGCAAGATTGAGCCGCCGAAGGGTGTTGGTTGGATACATCGACGCCTGATCCAGATCGGTCGCGCTGATCCTGATGTCGGACTTGTCACTCGAGTTCGCTACCGCGACGTTGGTCGTGGAAGTGCGACCGGTGTTGAAGAAGTCGGCGACATTATTTGGAGCTGGGACCCACGGTTCGGGGACTCCATTGCTCCACCACTGCACGATGGGCCGCCCGTCCATCTTGGGTCCCCAGCTGCGGTTCACGTTGTCATTGATTCCGCCGCCCTTTCCGTCCTTGTAGGCGAAATTGCCGCCCGACCCCTGTCCATACACGTTCTGGAAGTCGGGAAGCTTGAGGGGCGTCTCGAAGGTCAGATTCTGGGATGCTGTTACGCCCAGCCCCTTGGTACCCTTGCCCGTCTTCGTGCTGATGACGATTGCGCCGTTGGCTGCCCGGGCGCCATAAAGCGCTGCCGCATTGGCGCCGGAAAGAACACTGATCGAGGCAATGTCATCGGGATTGATGTCGGATGCCGCGTTGCCGAAATCGTATCCGCCGAACCCGCTGTTGGTGCCAGCGGAGTTATCGATCGGAATACCATCGATGACGAAAAGCGGCTGGTTGTTACCGGTAATCGAGTTCTCGCCGCGAATCACGATCCGGGACGATCCGCCTGGCGGACCGTCGGCAGTGATCTCCACACCGGGGACCTTTCCGGCGAGCGCGTTCACGATATTGGGATCGCGCGCCGAGGTGAGCTCGTCAGCGTTGACGCTGGTCTGAGCCACACCAAGGGATCGTTTATCGCGCTGAATGCCGAGCGCGGTTACGACTACGCCTTCGAGCGCAGTGCTCGTCGGCGTAAGCACAAAGTCGTGGGTGATGGCGCCCGATGTCAGCGTTACCTCGGCGGAAACCGCCTTGTAGCCGATCCGTCGGGCGGTAAGAGTGGCCGAGCGACCCGTGAGACGCGCCGCTGGCACGACGAACGAGTAGCGGCCGTCGGATCCGGTTGTAGTTCCAACGTTGATGGCGCCGAGAAAAACGCTGACCGCTGGCAGCGGGCTACCTTCAGCCGTGACTCGTCCGGAGATCGTGGCATCTCCCTGAGCCAGCGCCAAACAGGGAAACAGGGCCAGCGCGCCTATAACTACGCCGGAGAGTCCAACAAGACGTCTCATCATAATCCTCCTTGACTGCTCATTGTCGATATTCGCGAAGGGTGGGAGCGCGATCGGTGCACGGGATAAAGTATACGTTATGCGGTATATGACAAGCAGAATCTTGTGAATTGCCGCAAACGGGGTGCGTATGGCGGAAATTGCTCCACTGCCCAAACCACTGCCAGGAACACAACGCTGGCGACACTGTCGGCACCCGCGCGCCAAAGTTGTTCCGAGTGCGCTTCGAGACCTCCCAGGGACCGGTCGTGATGACCGCACACCGCGACTGGGCGCCAATCGGAGCAGATCGATTCTACTTCCTGGTGTGGAACGGATTCTTTGACGGCGAACGGTTCTTTCGCGTCCGGGCGGGCTTCATCGCCCAGTTCGGGCTGAACGGAGATCCGGCGGTGATCGCGGCGTGGAAGGGCTGGCAAGCAGGGTCTGATCGAAGCCGGCGGCAACGCATATCTGACGCGCGCTTTCCCAAAACTCGATTACATCAAGCGGGCCATCGTGATCCGACCGAACTGATGTGACTCAGGGCCTGGGGCGCGGCGGAGTAGGTGCCCAGGCAGCGGTATCCGCTGCGCTCGCAGGCCCGATCTTTCCTTCGACGGACTTCATCAACAACTGCGGGTCGTACACCTTCCCGGCCTTGATCACGAGTCTCGGCAACCGGACGCGACGAATGTCCGCAAGTGGATTGCCGCGAACGATCACCAGATCGGCCCACTTCCCAGCTTCGATCGTGCCCAGCTTGTCACCCACGCCGATCGCGCGCGCACTGTTGATCGTGGCGATGCGTAGTACTGCCGCATTTGGAATCCCCGATAGCGAAAGCGACAGCAGCTCTCTATTGATCGCGAACGGAGTGAAGAATTCGCCCCAGCTTGGATGGTCCGTCCCAAGCGTGATGAGATCGCCGCCACCGGCATCGTAGAATGCCTTCACTTCCTTGCGCTTGGTCCAGTAGATGTTCTCGAACTGCTGGTTTACCGGCCGCGGCGGGCGAGCATCGACTATTGCGCGCATGTATGGCGTGAGGAAGCGCTTCTCGTCCGTATAATAGGTGAAAACCACCGGATCCTTCTTCCCGTAATAACCGTACGCGCTTAGCGTCGCATCGAAATACACGTGCTGCTGCTTGTACAGCGCAACGATCCGGCGGAAGGCCGGTGTATCGAAGGTCATGTGCTCATACGAATCGTACGCCGACCGATCGGGCGTGAAGGCATCGCCGCCCATGAAGTGCTCGATGCGATCTATTCCCATCAGAATTGCGTCGCGCGGATTCACGGAATTGCGAAAACCGGAGTCCAGGTGCCCCGTAACTGTCAGGCCGTGCTGGTGAGCGCGGTCGATCAGTGCGCGTAGCTGGTAGGGTGCGATTCCCTTGGCCTTGAATCCGCGCACACCGAGCTCGGCCCAGTGATCCACTTCGGCATAGATCGAATCGACCGAGATATCGCGCTTCCAACCCGGGCGGGCAGTTCCGAAATACGGTCCGGAATTCATCAGCCGCGGACCTGGCTCTGTCCCGCGATCGATGCGAATGCGCAGAGCGCGCATCGAATCCGGATTCATCTCACCGGCTGGCCATGTCGACGTCACGCCGTTCGCGAGAAAAAGCGATGGATAGGCTGCCGTTTCATCCTTTCGGCCGGCATTGAAGAGATCCATGGCGTAGTGCGCGTGCAGATCGAAGAGGCCCGGAATGACGGTCTCCGTATCCGCGAGCTGGATGCGCTGCGCATTGGACGCCGCGATCGATATGTCACCACCCACGCGCAGCAGCTTGCCCGCGCGGATCAGAATCCCTGGATTCCGAACGCGTTGATTACCGGTGGAAGAGAACATCCAGCCGCCGGTCACAACGATGTCGCCCGACGGCGCAGAGTCTTGCGCTCGCGCCAAAGAGAACGGTGCAAGTACGATCAACGCGAGTAGGACGAGATATTTCTTCATGTCACGCTATCCTGGAGGGGTCGAATTCACTACTCGTCGGGATCCGTCATCCCGCCGAAGGTCGGGATCCACAACCGTGCCGTCACTTACCGAATTTACCAGCGTCAGCACCAAGCAGTCTGTTCAGCGCTGCCAACTGGACGTCCAACTCCGCGCGAAGCGTGCGATATCGCTGAATCGCATCACGTCCGATCTTCTGGTCGGCGCCGTTCGTCATGCCATAAAGGTAGGTGATGTTGCCCTGCAACTGCGGCTCACTATAGCGGATCGGCGGTGTCTCGAGCTTCGCTGCAATGGCGGCCAGTTTCTGAAGCGTATCCGCTGCCGCGCCTGTGCCCCCCTTGAGCCGAGCCTGCGCCGCACGAATGCGTGAGACCGCGACGTTGACGTCGGTTACGAGATCACGTACGCGCATGTTGTGATCGAACTGTTCGCGCATGTCCGCGATCGTCACGCCGTCCCGAGTCACGCGGGGATCGGGCTTGAGGACAAGTGCTTGCGTTGTGCTCCACGCCTGGGTGGTGCCAGATGCTGCGACCGTGAGCCGAACGCGATACGCGCCCGGCACAGCTTCCGGACCGCCGCCACCCGCCGGACGCGTCGCCGATTGACGCGGGCCCGGGTACGTGAGGTCCCAGATAAATCGATTGAGCCCCTGATGACTGGTGAGGGTCGTTGCCGCAGGACGGCGGCGCGGTGCATCCTCCTCCTGAACAGGTTCAATCGTCGCGTCGGCCGCACGATTTGGCGTAGCGGCACTCGCAAAGCTCCGTACCACGTTGCCCTTCGCGTCCAGAATCTCCAGCGTCACCGCGCCTTCAGGAGCGTGTGCGAAGTAATAGTCTATCATCGCGCCGCTGCGCGGATACTC
>DATBNQ010000140.1:0-12330 GCA_036554185.1 Gemmatimonadaceae bacterium
GTCTCCCGTGATCCATCAACCAAGCGGCGCTACCTGATACTGCTCCAGGCTCCCGTCCGGCATCTCGTACGTCCAAACCCGCAGCGCTCGCGTACGAAATACTGCGCGATAACTTCGCTCGATCATCCCACCTCGATTCCCCTGAGAAATCTGCACGAAGCTTGTTGGCGCGCCAAGTGAGTCAAGACTCGACGCGAAATCCCGCAAGGCCACCGGACTGAAGTAGGCATTCGCGTCTGCCGTAAACAGCGAGCGATCTATCCTGCCGCTCTGCAACCCCACAAATATCCCGCGCGCAAGTTCCGTGTGACTCCTCGTCGTCGCATCCTGCGTCGCGAACAACACCCGCGCAATCGCATCGGCGATTACTCCATACGCGGGAGCTGCGTCCTGATTGGTGAGCACCACCACGGCCGCGCTGTCGTCGGGGAATACGAAATTGCCGGACGTAAACCCAGCCACCTCCCCGGTGTGAGATACTACGCGATGGCCGTTCATCATCCCGATGTCCACACCCAGGCCATAACCTGAGCTGACGCCATCACGCAACAAAACGGTTGTTTCCATCAGCTTGTATGATCTTGGTGCAAGCAGCGACTGACGAATCAACGCGATATCCCACTTGGCCAGATCGCTCGCCGTCATCGCCAACTCGCCCGCGCCATGCATCCATCCCGGCCCGGTCGACGTGGCCGGACGCAGAGGCCCTAAAGCGTAACGCATGTACCCGACAGGCTGCACCGATGTCGGACCAAGTGCATCGAAATCGATCGCCGTGTGCATACCGAGCGGTTCCAGGATTCGACGCTTCAAGAACGTAAAAAATGGGATCCCGCTCGCCTTCTGCACTATCATCGCCGCAATTACAAAGTTCGTGTTGCTGTACTGCCATCGGGTTCCGGGATCGAAATCCAGCGGCTGACGCGCCCACCGATCCAGAATCCCTTGTGGCGTAATGGGCTTCTGCATGAACGGCGGTACATAGTCCTGCGGCCAGAAGTCTTGATAGCCGGACGTGTGTGACAACAACTCTCGAATCGTCACCTCGCTTCCACGCGTGAGCCCGGGTACAAAACGCGACACCGGATCGTCGAGCGAGAGCTTGCCGTCCTGTTGCAGCAACAGCAAAGTCGCGGCGGTGAACTGTTTGCTGATCGATCCGATTCCGTACAGCATGTCCGGCGTCGCCGCGACATTCGGATCGAGCTTCGCGAACCCGTACGCACGGGCGTACGCGACACGCCCGTGTCTCACTACCGCTACTGTCGCGCTCGGCACCCCCGTACTTGCAAGAGCGGCGTTTGCGATCGAGTCGACCTGCGCGGCTAGTTGCTCATCGGATAACTCGCCCTGCGCGCTGACACGAGACGAAACAACCGCGGTGCCGACCAGGGCTACGACTGTGACAATAACTGGGCGAAGGCGCATGCTGGGCGTGGACAGGGATCGGACATGATTCCAGATCTCCACAAGCTGCCGAACATGCGCGCGAAGCGCCAGATATCAGGAGTCGGATCGCCTGTATCGCGCGTCCAGGGTCGGCGGTGCCGGGGTCCGCGTCGGCGGCGGGCGTTGTCCGTTCCCGCATCCCAGGCCTGGTGGGGTTATCTCACCACTCGTTTTCCGGCGTGAATACCTCCACCGCCAGCGTGAATGTCCGTGATTCCGTCGGAAGCAACGCACCAACACCGACGACTTGCCGCGAGATTTCCTCCCCGCGCTCGTTCCGGATCGACATCACCATGGAATATTCCCACGACTGACCGGTCGCCGGCGGCCGCACGGTTCCTTCGACATTCAATGCCGTGAAACTCGGATACATGCTCTCCGCAGCCGACTGCCCCGACCGCAAGTGATGCTTGCAGCCGGGACAGACATTCGCGCTTTCAAGAATCGTCGCCCTGCAGTGAGGGCAGCTCCGCGTCTTTCCAGGCGTCCGTTGATTGACCATGCTCATCTGACGCTCACGTAACGGTCACTTGACGTCCACGACGCGACTCCGAACGCGCTTTTTATCGCGCTTCATAACGCGCTTCATAACGCGCTTCATAACGCGCTTCATAACGCGCTTCATGATGCGTAGCTGTGCTCCACCTTTACATCGGTCCGCTGCGGTCCATCCTTCGACCAGCCAAATTCAACCTGGCCGCGCATCCGCGATCCCGCCGCGACGGTGAGTGAGCCGGTGTTCAGGTTCCCGTTCAGCACCCCCGTAGAACGCAGCTCGACCCGCGTAGCTGCGTCGATGTTTCCCTCGAGTTCGCCGTCGATGATCACGTTGCTCGCACGCACGCCACCGACAAGCTTTGCGCCTGCTTCAATCGTGAGACTACCCTGCACGTTCACGTCACCCTTGAATTGACCCGCAATGCGCACATCGCCATTTCCAGTGATCGTCCCTTCTATTGTGAGCCCGGCAGAAATCACCGACTCCGCATTCTTGCGCTCCACGCCGGCGGTGCGCCGCACCGGCTCCTGTGCTACGGGCATATCGGTGGCCGTCTGAGGCTGGACCTCGGGGTCTGGCGTCAACGATAAGGGTGAGGAGTCCTTCTTGACCGAGGTCTGTTCCTTCCAGATTGCCATGGTGCGATGCTCCTGATAAATGGATACTTGCCGGATTCAACTCCTACGACAGCTGACGATAGCCCCGGTGGCCGGTCACATCTGTCGCTACAGCAACCGCGTTCCTGCCTGCACGGATTGCACCACTAGTTCTACTCCGTTGCAGGGAATTTGGGTATCGCCCGTCAAAACTTCGTTATCGGAGGAGGAAATCCTTGTTCAGCGACGGCGGCTATTCCCAGCTTTTTTCGCACGAACGGTCGTACGAAGGCGGACGGGGGGTTGTGGGCCGTGGCCATATCGTATGCCTTCCTGTAAATCGCATCCGCTTCCGCCCTGCGGCCCATCTTGTCGTACGTCATACCGAGAAGACAGTTCATGAACGGATCCTTCTCGTTACCACGCATCGCAATCGCCTTTGTAAACTGCGCTTCCGCGGTTTGCAGATCGTTGGTGTAAAGCGCCACGTATCCCACTAGGTACGGGAAGAATCGCTCCTGCTGCGCTGCCATTCCTGTATCGCTTTCCAGCGCCCGCCGTGCTCCTGCGATCTGTCGCTCGGCTTCAGCCCTATCGCCGCGCCGCGCGGCAATCCGCCCAAGGGCGTGTGCCAACCTGTAATCCCAGAGACTGCGGGGATGTGTCTGCGGCGATGGCTCCTTCACGCCAAGCTCATAACCCGCGCGATACCACTGCTCGGCCGCGGCTAAATCGCCAGCGTCGATGCATACGCGCGCCGCTTCATTCGCCATTTCTCCTTCCTGATAGAACGCGTTCTGCGGCTCTGCGGCTTCGCGTGAAGCCCAGTACGCGATCACCATAGTCTCGTACTTCACGGTATTCGCGCAATCACCGTCGAATGCATACGACATCGCCATCGCACGTTGCGCAGCCGCCTTTGACGCAGGCGTCGCCGCGGTATCTATCATCTTCTGGAAGATGACGCGCGCAGCTGATGTCTCTCCGTTCAGATCCAGTTGCGACGCCGCGCGCATGGCAGAGGAAACCCCAGCACGAGGCGCGGCCGGCGCGACCGGCGCGACCTGGCCGGCAACCACGCTCGGCATCATAGAGGAAACGGCGATTAGCAGCGCAGCGGGTATGAGGCCGCCAAGGCTGGATTGTGTCGGCAATCTCATCCTCCCTGGGATTCGAGTGGGCGCAGTCAGACCGGCAACCGGGCATGGCGATTGGTCCCGCTCCCGTTCCGCCTGTATGTTCGCCTCGGGGCACTCGTTCTGGCAATGACCGAATGTCGACTTGCACGGTCTGTCGCCGGACTACGTATGTTTAACAGCAGCCGCGCAGTCCGAGCCCAGCTCATGCCATTCACAAAGACAAGAAGCCGTGCGCGGCCGGATTAATCATCTTCATCACGCAAAAGGGAGGCGATGCATCGCGCATCGCCTCCCTTTCATGGACCAGTAAGCTGCCAGCTGCTGACTACTTCGCTGCCGGACGCTTTACTACCGTGATTGTCAGACTCGATGGATATTGCCGCGAATGATGCACGCTGTTGTGCGCCACCAGGCTCTGCGTCTCATCGTAGTTGTTCCCGCCAGTATTCAGATTGCGATCAAATCGCGGGAAGTTGCTGCTCGATACCTCGATCCGAATGCGATGTCCCGCCTCGAAGTAGTTGCTCGTCGTCATCGGTTGCAATTCGACCTTGTATACCTTCCCGGGCTGCATCAATTCGATCGGCTTGTCATAACCATTGCGATAACGCAATCGCTGAATCGTTTCATCGAGATTGTATGCCGTGCCATCAGGGTACACATCAATCAGCTTTACCGTGATGTCCGTATCCTTCCGATCGGATGAAACGTAGGTCGTGAACTGGACCGGTCCGCTGACTTCCATGCCTGTTTTGAGTGGCTCCGTACTGTACACCAGAATTCCATCGTTCTCCTCAGCTTTGCGCTGATCCAGCGCGCCACCCGTCAGTGCGTTGGCCTGACAGCAAACATTCCCACCGTTCGACATCACCGGATGCATCGGATCGTATGTGAAGTTGTCAGGTGCGTCCTTCGCCGGTACTGAAGCAGTGAGCAGCCCGTCACCGTGCAACGTGTTCGCCTTGCCCTGGCTCGAGAGATAGAACGTCATCGGTTCTGCGCCCTTTGGCGGCCACGTATCCGCCGTCTGCCATTTGTTGATGCCCATCGTGTAGTAGCGAATCTTGGGCATCGTATCCAGCAACCCGGTGTGCTCGCCCTTGAGAAACGTGTCGAACCATCCGTACGTCAATGCGTCGTAGTCCAGCCGCGCATCGCCTACACTTCGCTCGCCGACAACAGTGTTCTCGGTAGCGCGCGTGTACGAGCAGTGGAGCGTTGGCGCGATTACGGCATATTGCTGATTCGCAATCGCCGGATCAGCGGTCTTTCGCACGTAATTGTACGTCGCCAGGTTGGGCCCGATCGAGACGTCGTACCATGACATGAACCACAGGCCTGGGACGTTGATCTTCATGCTGTCGTTGAACAGTCCACCCCGATACCAGGCTGGGTCGTTCGGCGTGCGCTTGATCATGGCGCCGCCAGTTGCAATGCCGGGCATCGAATCCGCGAATATCCCGTGCGGTCCACCGTGCGCCTCGATCATGTCCTGTTCCGGCAGATGCCAGAAGGCAGCTTTCCAGTCCACGGGCGGCAGTTGCTGCGCAAGATCAAATTCGCGCGCGGCACGAACGAGATCCGCCTGCGATGTGTTCGAAGGGAACATTGGCCGCACCTGATTCTGTTCTCCCTCGAGCCAGTCGACAAACAGGAGCTGCACCGCGCCGCCGCGATACCAGTTACCCTGCTCGTAGTACGGCTTCACACGCCCGACGCCAGCACCAAAACCCTGCGGGTTGATCGCCGCAAGTCCCTTTGGTCCCTGAGCAGCGACGGCCATCTGCCATTCCGCAGTAGACGAGCACCCGACCAGTCCCACCTTGCCATTGGACCACGGCTGCGACGATATCCACTGTATCTCGTCAACACCATCAGTGAGCGGCGGCCCGAGTATGTCGTAATTCCCCTCGGAGTAGAAATGCCCGCGCTCATTCGCGACAACGTACGCGTACCCCCGCTTCACAGCGGTGAGAGCAGCAGTCATGTCTGCAGGAGCGCCGAGCTTGACGTCCCAGTAATTCATGTTGTATGGCGTGCGGCTGAATATCGCCGGTGACCTTGCAACATCCTTCGGACGATAGACGTCGAACTGCATCTTGACCCCGTCACGCATCGGGATCATCAGCTTGCGATCGATGACCGCTACCGCCTCGAGCTCCTTCTCGAGCGAGTCGCGGTGCGCAACCAGCACCATATCGCGCGGTACCCCTTGACGCTGAGCTGGCAATACTGGAGCGGCAGCCAGCAGGCCCGCCGCTCCAAACAAGAACTTACGCATGACTCTGATCATCAACTGCTCCGTGCCATATGGTGCAATGTGGATGCGAACGGCGGTCTCCGGATCTCCAACTTGCCATCGTACCTGAATCGAGCATTCCGGCTGTCCCACTACGCGCGAGCTACACTGTTCGTTCAAGCCGACGCTCCAGTCCGCAATCCGGCTATCCCACCTTCACCCGCTCATGACTCAACATCCAATTGATGCCCTTTGCGCGACAGCGCCTTCGTTCGTCTAGTCTGCGCCGGCGGTATCGAAGAACTCGACTTCCCCTGACTCGAGTGAGTACTCCGCTCCTACCACCGCAAGGCCCTTGCTCTGAATGATACTCTCCATGAGTGCAGAGCCGTGCCTGAGATGATTTACCGAGGCGCGTACGTTCGCGCGCACCGCATGACGTACGAGTTTGTCCATGTCGTTCCGCATCTCCGTCTCTAGCAGTACCTCTACTGACGGTCGTACTCGATCGACTATGGAGCGCAGATTTGGCGACTGGTTGTCGTTGGGCTGCTGAAGCTCCTCGAGCGTCGCCAGGATCGCGCCACACTGCGTATGGCCAAGAACCACAACAAGCTTTGCGTTGTAACGCGCGGCAGCAAACTCCACGCTACCTACCTGTGACGGCGCAACGATGTTTCCCGCGACGCGAATGACGAATAGATCGCCGAGCCCCTGATTGAATATTATTTCCGCGGGAACGCGCGCATCTGAACATCCCAGGATTATCGCGAATGGATCCTGATCCCTGGGCAGATCCCCACGCCTGTTGTTCAGCGCCTCGCCAGTACGCATGCTCGATGCAAACGCCTTGTTCCCCGCTCTAAGTCGCTCAAGTGATTCGTGTGCTGATAGCATCTGTGATGATTACCTGATTTAGTTGGCTCGAAAGGCGGGGTCGTCCCGCAGGAGGTCGCAGAACATGAATCGCTCCTCACGAAGAACGTTCTCTCCACGGCGCACTCGCAGCGGTGTTTCGAAAATCGGCCCCGACCATACAAATGTGTGATATTCGCCGCGTTCTCCGCAACGGTCGATGGTATCGGGCATGTCCGCCAGCAGCGATGCGTCGAACTCGCGACCAGCAAACCGCGGTGCCATCTGTGTGGTGTCCACGCAAACTACGTGCGCGCGAAAGCCCATTGCGATGAACTCCTCGGCCAGCGCTTGTGTGTCACGACCCCATAATGGAAATATGGCATGGAACCCGGCCGCAGCGACCAGCCGTTCGCGGTACAGTCGTACGTCGGCTAGAAAAAGATCGCCAAAGGCGATCGTCCCGACATCGGGATACGCAGCTCGAACGCGACTGAGCGCCTCGAGAAATGCCGCTTCATAAGCCTCGTTCGATGACTGCGCCTGAAGCACGACTTCGACGAGCGGAAGGGCGACTGCGACCGCCTGCGCTTCGAGAAGATCACGCCGCACACCGTGGATACTTACCCGATCGTAGCCGCTGGTTATGCTCGTAAGAAGCGCGACGACATCGTACCGGGGATCGGCACGCAGCGATGCGAGCGCGAGACTGCTGTCCTTGCCGCCGCTCCAGCTCAGAACTACCCGCTCAGTCGGTCTTGCTTCCTTCACTCCATCACTCCATCTCCCCGCTGGAGCCCGCGGTCAATGCACCGTCGACTCGTGGGCTTGCACGATCCTCCAACCCTCGGGTCGCTTCTGCCAGACCATCGTCACGGCGAACTGTCCCAGGCTGACCTCACCGCTCGGCAGTGTACGCCTGGATTCCAATGGACTCATCACTATCGCAACGTCAGGACTCAACACCGTGAATTCCGCCGAGCCGCGCTGAACGTAGGCGACATCCGATTTGCCATTGTTCCACCACTTCAGTTGCTGAGCCTCGAGATCATTCCAGCCGTTGTACACAACACCGTTGAAGACGAACACGAGCGATGCACCATGCAGATACGTCGCCATGAAACGGTCCGTGTCATGTGCGTTCGCAGCGAGCATCTGTTCCTGCAGAATCGGTTCGATCTGTCGTCGTACCGATAGAGTTGTCGCCGAGTCGGCTTGCGCTAGTACAGCCGCTGGAGAGAAGGCGAACATGAAGAGCGCAATGCCTACCGTCCGTCTCATATCATTCTCCCGCGGGATTTAGGGAACACGCTACGCTACGAAAGGATGCTAACCCCAGTCACCGGTACCGTAAAGACACCACCTTCAGCTGTCCGAACTGCCTCCTGCTTGACTGAACAGTCCTGTGTCCGTAGAATCTCGAAATGACCGACGTCACGGTAGACGTACCCGGAGCTGATGTTCGCTCCCGGCCGACCGCTGCGGGCGGACCGCCAGCTTTGGCGGAACGCCCCGATTTCGATGTGGTCCCTCGCTTGGGACTCGTGATAGTCGCCATCATCTTTGTGGGCCTCATTTTAGCCATACTCGCCAACAGGCTATGGCCGCTGGTCTTTCTCCATGTTGGATTCGGCGCCGCGTGGACAATCATCGATCTGTTCATGGGCTTTATCATCGGCCCGATCATGGGACGACTCCCCGTACCGGCGCGCATCCAGGTCGCAACCCGGCTCATGCCCAAGATGCTGTTGATAATGCCAACCGTCGTCACAGTGACCCTGGCTGCGGGCTGGCAGCTCGGAACGGTCATGGGCACGGTGAACAGTTCGTACTATAACCACAGCTGGATCGTTGCCAGCTACATCGTAGTCGGCTTCATGGCGGTCGTTGCGCTGGGCCTCCTCTCGCCCGCCAACGTCGCCGTTCTGATGGAGCTCAAAAAGCCAAAGCCAAATCCAGTGGTCATTCAGACATTGATGAAACGATTCATCTTTGCCGCAGGATTTACCGGGACAATGCAGCTGGCGATTCTCGTCATCATGACAAAGATCAGAGTCGGATGAACGAACGCACGCTTCCCCCTGTAACGCAGCTCGGCATGGCTTCGCTCGCCCTCATCTTAGCCGGCGGCATCTATCTGGCTGCGCACCTGCCGGCACAGGTGCCGCTTACGCCAGCAGTTATTCTGCTCTCCGCCTCCGCACTGCTCCTGGCGGTTAACCTGGCCCTGCTGAGTCGCGTGAGGGATTTTGCGTGGCGCCGCTTCGTCGCAGTCGGAAAGTGGGCACTCCTCGCCTACACCATAACGGCTGGGTTGATTGAATTTGCATTCCTGCGCGATGGCATGAGCGGCGCGCCCCTGATCGTCCTTACGCTATCGATCGTGGTATATGCCGTGCACGTTCCGGTGCTCATTGCTTTCACCGTCGCCCGTTACGACTGACCTCTCTGAAAGCGCGCGTTAGTTTCCTACCGATCGCTGCGCCAACATTGTACCATACGATTGCCGGCGCGGCGGATCTGAAATCCCCATACTGCATCGCTCGTTCATGCAAATCCTCGCAATCTCCGGCAGTCTTCGCGGAGGCGCTTCAAACACAGAGCTGCTCGCAGCAGCAACACTGCTCGCACCATCGGGCGTCGAAATAACCCTGTACGATGCATTGAGCGCACTGCCGCATTTCAACCCGGACCTCGACAACCCTGACGGAAATACCCTGCCGGAAATCGTCGCCGATCTTAGAATGCGCATTGGACGCGCTGATGGCATCCTGATTTCTTGTCCGGAATACGCACATGGTATCCCCGGCTCTTTCAAGAACCTGCTCGACTGGCTGGTTGGCAGTACGGAATTCCCTGGAAAACCGGTCGCGCTGCTCAACACGTCGTCGATGTCAGTCCACGCCCCCGCACAACTGATAGAAGTGTTGAGAACGATGAATGCTCGGATCGTTCCTCAAGCTTGCTTCACCGTCCCCCTGCTGGGTCGCCGATTCGACGCCGATGCCATTGCGGCGGATCAGGAATTGTCCGCCATTCTACGAGTCGCAATCTCGGCTTTCGCCCGCGCCATCAGTAACACGCCGCCCGCAGCAGCACCTGCGTCGGTGAATGTTCCGTAGTTGTTTCGTACGGCCGGGCTTATGCCGGCTTCACGAAATAGCCGACGACGCGCCAGCCACGAGCATCCTCGCGTTGCAGGGTGACAGTCTCGGTCACAAATCCTCCCATGCCGGAAACCGTGCGGTACTGCAACATCACGTAGGCCCCAGCCGGCATGTTGGGCAGAGAAGTGGCGAACTGGCTGTGCTGTAACGTGCGCGCTCCGAGCGGCCCTACCTGACCACGTACTTTCTGAACTGTCGCGATCCACCGCTCCCTCGTGACAGCATGCTGAAACGCGGTCCCGGAATTATCCCAGCTCGGCCCATACTGGGCCCCGTCCAGCTGATCGAGCCACGTGTCCGACGCCTTCTGCGCCGCGGCGACCGCTGAATCGGTGGTAGCAGCAGGTGCCGTCGAACCCTGCGCGCGAGCCTGAACGGCCCCGCAGAGAAGCGCAAATCCGAGTACTGCCGACGATGTCAGGCGCATGAGATTGTTCCGGATGGAGAAATGACTGACTGTCCGACAATGCGCTGAAATGCGCACACTGTAAAAGGCTTCAGGGGCGAACTCATCCGCCGCGCTTGGATCCTTGCAATTTATTACACCAGCCAGGTCAGAGTGTCACGGTTCCCCGAGATCCATGGTTCCTGCCGCCACCGCACCATGGACGACGCTCCTCTTCCCAACTGATCCCCCGCGCTCCATCCTACGCAGCTGCCATTCTAATCCGAATAAACCGTGCGCCTCCCCGCTCTCACTCCGTTCCTCTCCGTCGCCCTGCTCACAACCCTGCCGATCGCCGTACGATCGCAGACAATTGACCCGGCGATGTACTCAACACTGCAATACCGCCTGATCGGCCCATTCCGCGGCGGCAGAACAGTCGGCGCTGCGGGAATTCCCGACCAGCCCAACACGTTCTACATCGGCGTCAGTAACGGCGGCGTATGGAAGACGACCGACGCAGGTCGCACGTGGGATCCGATCTTCGACTCTGAATCCACCGGCTCCGTCGGCACGCTCGCACTCGCGCCCTCCGATCCGAACATTATCTATGTCGGCTCCGGCGAGGGTCTTCGGCGACCGGATCTCTCCACCGGGAACGGCATCTACAAATCCACCGACGCTGGAAGGAGCTGGCGCCATCTCGGCCTCGTCGACGGGCAACAGATTGCATCGATCATCGTCGACCCACACGATCCAAATCGAGTATTCGTCGCCGTACTTGGTCACCCGTACGGCCCCAATACTCAGCGCGGAATATTTCGCTCGCTCGACGGTGGAGAAAGCTGGACCAGAGTCTTGTACAAGGATGAGAATACCGGCGGAATCGATCTCGCATTCGATCCCGGCAATTCGCAAATCGTTTACGCGAGCCTGTGGGCTTCACGCCGACCGCCATGGACGGTCGGAAATCCGTACGACGGCGACGGCAGCGGCCTGTTCAAGTCAACCGACGGTGGCAATAGCTGGCACCAACTCACGCGCGGACTGCCCACACGCGCGGAAGGACTCGGCCGCATTGGATTTACAGTCGCGCCGAGTAATCCCAATCGGATGTACGCACTCGTCGACGCAAAGCCGGCGGTTGGTGGGCTGTATCGCTCTGACGACGCCGGCGAGAGCTGGACGCGCGTCAATCACGAAGAACGCATCTGGGGACGCGGCAATGACTTCGCATGGGTGCGAGCGGATCCCCGCAACGCTGATGAGATCTACATCTGCAACACGTCCACGTATCGCTCGATGGATGCCGGTAACAGCTTCACGGCAATCAAAGGCGCTCCGGGCGGCGATGACTACCACGCAATCTGGATCAATCCGCTCCACCCTGACATCCTGCTCCTCGCCGTTGATCAGGGCGCAACAATAAGCGTCAACGGCGGGAAGACATGGAGCTCCTGGTACAACCAACCCACCGCTGCATTCTATCACGTCGCCACCGACAATCGTTTTCCCTATCGCGTTTACGGCGGACAACAGGAAAGCGGTTCGGCCGTCGTATCCAGCCGCGGTAACGATGGCGCCGTAACGTTCCGTGAATTCCACCCCGTCGGAACCGAAGAATACGGCTACGTCGCGCCAGATCCGCTCGATACCAACAGCGTGTTCGGTGGTAAGGTTACCCGCTTCGACATGATCACTGGACAGACGCAGAATGTTGCGCCGGAAGCCATAAGAGATCGCAAGTATCGCTTCGACCGTACCGCTCCGCTCATCTTCTCCTACGCTGACCCGCACACACTGTTTCTCGCCAGTAACGTCCTGTTCAGCACACGAAACGGCGGCCATAGCTGGGATGTCATCAGCCCCGATCTCACACGCGATGACCCTCCCGTGCCCAGTACACTCGGCGAATTTGCCGGCGCCGATCCAGCCCGCGGCCACCACCGTGGTGTGATATACAGCGTCGCTCCATCATACCGCGACGCAAGCGTCATCTGG
>DATBNQ010000143.1:0-11578 GCA_036554185.1 Gemmatimonadaceae bacterium
CACATGGATCCACACGGGTCCTGCAAGCAGTAACCGCGGAAGCAGCGGTTAACACTGGACGGGGCGTGGTTGAAATCCACGCCCCGTCTTTGCATTCATTTCTCAATCATTCGCGACTATCAGATCAGCTGCGACGCGAGCTGTCCGTATTGTCAGAGTCGTCGCGACCGCGATGCGCATCGCGATGCGTGTCCGGATCCAGCGCGCGTTCAACCTTCCCGACGTTCTTCTGCACCTTGCCCTTCAGTTGCTCGCCTCTGCCCTCGGCGTGCATACTCGAATCGTCAACAGCGTCGCCCACATCTCCCTTCACCTTGCCAAGCATTTCCTTGGCTGAGCCCTTCGCTTCGTTCGCAGCGCCCTTCCTGTTCAGATCTCCCATTTGCTCTCTCCAGTATGTTGATGATGAGATGCTACAGGGCAAGCGGCATGCCGCCGAACGTCAAAGTGGCCTGTGTCATTATCGTACGTTATGTTGGGGTTGTGCGGGCAAAGGCATACCTTTCGTATCATCCTGTACCAACCATCACAAAACAAATTGACCAACAGGACCGCGTCCACATTCGTGATCCACAGGATCGCGCGCCTATCGTTCGCTGCGGCACTCGCTGCGTTGCTCGTCGGATGCGGCGATGCGCCTGCCGCGTTCGGCCCAACACCGGCGCAGTCACAAGCAAACGCTGATGGATTGTTCGGAGCGTTCGTTAAACGATTTACCAACGTTTATCGTGCACCACGCTACGAGCGCGCAAGACAGCAGTTATTGCGGTACGCGCTCACACCATCAGAAGTGTACGCGGACACGTCGATCTGGACGGTCTACGGACCGGATGATACCCGCACCCTCTTCGGTGATGCGACGTTCACGAACGGACGTTACGTGTTCACAAACACGGTCACCGACGACCCCGTCAAGGAATTGGGCGAAGGTCGCCATATCATGCGACTTCGCAAGCTCAGCGACAACGATTATGGCTGGTTCACCGGAGTCGATTTCGCGGCCGGTACTATCACGGCAGACGATTTCGCACAGGTAATAAATCACTGGATCGCCGCATCCGAGGGCCACAACGAAGCCGAGCTCCGCACGGGATATCGCACGATTTTCCCTCGCACGAGCGCCGCGCTCGGCAAGCTCTATTCACTTGACTCGCTTACATCGACGCCAGACGCGGGCGGCACGAACCGACTCTACGCCGTCATACACATCACACCCGACGGAATTCGCGACGATTATCCGGCCTACGCGGCGTTCATGGCCAAGTACGTGGACAAGGTGAAGTTGCAGTTCTCGCTCGTGGATTCGCGCAATGCCAGATGGCTCGATGTCAGCTCTCGTGATGGCTACATCACCCTCAGATTGAGATCGCGCGGCGGCCACTTCGTCCCGCTCGAGGGCCCTGTGCGCGCAATGCCGGACACGCTCATCATCAAGGTCGACTTCACCGCGAAGATCAAGCTCTTCACCGTTGGCGTCGAACATCTTACTGGTGAGTGGGTCAATCTTCACACCGCTCACGAACGCGGTTGGGCGCTCACATTTAAACGGGAGCCCGGTTGGGTTCTGCCACCGGTCGTAGGCTATCTCATCAAGTCGCCGCTGCGCCGGCCATTCGAAGGGGTCGGAACGCAGTTTCGCTTCACAGTGCGCGATCAGCCCGGCTCCCAGACGCTCATGAGCCGACGCGGGATCACGACCGTTCGCGAGAGCGCGATCCTCCGATTCCTCGGCAAACTTGGCGGCGGCGCGATGGGAGATTTTGTAGCAGGTGCGGAGCAGGACGAGAACAGATTCAACGTCGGTGTGTTTGCCGCAATGAAAGCGGATATCGATGCCGCCAATCGGTAGCCAACTGCAACCTGCTTACGCGTCGCCGGCTTCCGCGTCGTCAAAGGGAATCACAAGCTCCATTCCGTCGCGCGCAACTACGGCTCCGGGAAAAACTTCGCGCGCCTGAGTCGCCAGTTCCTGCACGTCCCGTGAATATCGTGACGAGATGTGAGTCAGCACCAGTCGTTTCACACCGGCGCGATCCGCAACCGTTGCAGCTTCGCGAGCCGTGGAATGGCCAGTTTCGAGCGCGAGTGGCGCCTCTTCGTCAGCGAAGGTCGCCTCGTGAATAAGGATATCGGCACCGGCGGCGACGTCGATTGTCGTCTCCGACGGCCTCGCGTCTCCCGTGAACACCAGCTTCCGACCAGCGCGCGTCGGACCGACGAGTTCCGACGGGTGGACCACTCGGCCATCAGGAAGCGTGATCTCCTTGCCCTTGTGGATCTGCCCCCAGAGCGGACCCTCGGGAATCCCCATCGAGCGCGCCAGGTCGGGGTTGAAGCGCCCAAGCCTCGGCGTCTCGACTATCGCGAGCCCCATCGCAGACGCCCCACCGTGATCAACGGCGAATGAGACGATGCTGTAGCCGTCCCGGACGAGCGGTTCGCCGGGCACCATCTCCGCATAGTTGATCGGAAAGTGCTGCTTGTCGCTGCCCAGCGTCACAGCCTGCCTGAGGAGGCGCTCGGACTTCGGCGGCCCGAACAGCGTCATTGGATCCGTACGCCCCTGAAGAGCCATGGTGCGGACCAGCCCCGTCACGCCCAGAATGTGGTCAGCGTGCATGTGCGTGAAGAAAATCTCCCCCACGTTGAAAGAGACCCCATACCGCATCATCTGGCGCTGCGTGCCTTCACCGCAGTCGAACAGAAAGGTTTCACCGCCCCGGCGGACTGCCAGCGACGTGACATTGCGCTCAACGGTGGGCCGAGAGGCAGAAGTTCCTAGAAAACGAACGCTCAGATCCATGGGCCCAATATATCGAAGTTGACTTTAGCGCCGATCTGACCTATACTTGATGGAGTACCAGCCCGTGTGCGACGGGAAGCTACGCCTTTGTCGCAACCAGAATTCACGGTCGCGGGGCTGTAGCTCAGTTGGTAGAGCGCTGCAATCGCACTGCAGAGGTCAGGGGTTCGATTCCCCTCAGCTCCACTTGATGTTACGGGCGGCCGGGTTGGTCGTCCTGTTATAAATAGAAATTGTTTTGCCCGCCGCCGATCGGTAGGACGTAGAGTTCCAATGACGGCGCGCGTGGCAGCTTCTAACCCCGGGATCTTTCCTGGGGTCTTTTTTTTGCCCCCACCCCGGGATCGTCCGCTCGGTTCGGCCCGCCAGCCGGGCTAGGCTGTGGCGGAAGCCGGTGGCCCCGAACCAATCGGGGCCGAACGCTTGAACAGGTCCGACACAACGGAGTCGCTGAGTGCCGCTCGTATCCTGGTCGCGTCCAGGTGGCCCGTCACGTCGGCCGACTCGGGCCCACGCCATTCGAGCCGCGTGTACCGGTCCTTCCGCGAGGTGCCAGGATCCGGATGGTGAAAGATGATATTCGCGCTGCTTGCGCCCGGAAGCTGCACCTCGACTCCCCAACGAGTTCCATCGGCCGTTTGGAAGGGCTTCATGTCCTTGGTACTGCTCATGGTCTCTCCTTGAAGAGTTGCTGCACGTCGAACGCGACGCCCATATAGTTGATCTCGGCGACGTAGCTCTCGATATCCACTGCCAGCGCGCGCACCTCTGCCTCCAGCGCCAACGCTTCGTCGGTCGGGGCCCCAGCAGTGCTGTTGGCAGATGCCAGCTCGAACTCCCGCACCTTGTCATACCATGTCGAGAAGTCGCGCCGCAGGTCCGCGACGATTCGCTGTATCATGGGATACGCCGGATTCCCCGGGTCGAGCACTGGTCCCCAATCCATGCGCCGAATCTAATCGGCGGGGTTATGCGGTTGTAGTAAGCCGACTCCCGCATCGGAAGGCAACTGCGGCAGAGCCACCGCTCGTCGCTGTCGCGCAAGCTGCATCTGCACAACTACGTACGAACCGAGCACGAGTGCTCCCGCTATTCCCTGCGCGGCCAGCGTCTCGACCGTCGGAAAGACTGCAAACCAGAGGCCCATCCACGGCCGGATAATCCCTTGAAGCGACGGGATCGGCGTTGTTGCGATCCAGTTCGCGAGCTGCATCTCCTGGGCCTGCTCACCTACCATCACGAGCAACACGACACCCAGCAGAGCACCCGTAAGAATGAGCATCCGCTTGTACGGTAGCTTGCGATGCGCAACGAAGGTCAGAACCGCAACGATGACAGAGAAGATCAGCCCAAGCACGACTCCGTGAAACACTGCTGAGCCGCCAAGCTTCAACCGATAGTTCTGAAGGAACAGAACGACCTCGAACCCTTCTCTATACAACGAAGTGAAGCCGAGTATCGCGAGTCCCCACGCAACCCGCGCGCGCGACTGTCCCTGCTTCGCTCCCTTGAGAAGTTCTTTCTTCTTCTTGGTGTGCAGCGAGATCCATCCGGACCAGTAGAACTTGTGAAAGAACCAGTTCATCACGACGAGCAGCACGATTATCGCAAGCAGCCCCGTCCCTGCCTGCAGGTCAAGCGCTGGGACACTCTCGGAAATATTGTCCAGAATACCGACGACGATTCTCCATGTGATCAGAGTCGCGACGAAGGCCACTGCCGCGCCGAGCCCTATCGGCCGCCGGTATGACTTGCTGTTACCGACCATGCTCGCGGTAATCGCCGAGAGTACAAGAATGCACTCGAGTCCTTCTCTGAAGACGAGCACTGCGATGTCTATGGATGCGGCTGTGGAGCTGTGACTCGTGGTGGGGTCGGGATTGCCGCCAGCGGTCAGACCTTGCCAGATGAGGAGCGCCACAATGGCGAGCGCACCGGCAATCCACGCTATTCTGGAAGTCAGAGGAGAATTCGCGCCGTCAGCGCGGAGAGATTGAATTTCTGAGCGGTCAGTCATCGGTCAAATGGTGCTCTATCACGTAACGTGTCTGGCCCGCAACCGACGATATCCCGAGTTTGCGAGCTATGCTCTCGCGGTGCGTCTCGACAGTGCGGTGGCTGATTCCGAGAGCCGCGGCAATTTCCTTGTTGGTTCCGCCCGCGGCGACCCGCACGAGCACCTGGCGCTCGCGTTTGGTAATTGGTGATTCCTGCTGCCCGATCGGCGCCACGCGGGCTCGACTCAGCTCCGGACTGAAGAAACTCTCACCCGCCATGACTGCGCGCACGGCGGCGCGAAGATCAGTCGCGGCACTGTCCTTGAGTAGATATCCATTCGTGCCGGCCCGCACACTTTCGGCGATGTACTCCGCGTCGTCGTGCATGCTCAACATCAGGATGCGCGTTCCCTCCACGTCACGACGCAGATCCGAGAGTACGCTCAGACCCGAGCCACCCGGCATCGAAACGTCGAGGATGATCACATCGGGCCTGTGCTCGCGCGCGAGCCTCAGTGCAGACGGCCCGTCGCCGGCCTCGGCAACAACCAGGACACCCGGCATGGATTCGAGGATGTGGCGAATTCCAGCGCGAACCACGGCGTGATCGTCGGCGACGAGCACGGATATCTGCTGGATCTCCGACGTCACGCGGTGACTCCAATGTCAAGCGGCAGGCTCACCTCGAGCTGGGCTCCTCCGCTCGCAGTATTGCGTAGCCGAACCGAGCCGCCAAGAGACGCGAAACGTTCGCGCATGCCGATCAACCCCATCCCCGATCCTGCCGCGGCCCTCTCGGCCTTCGGAATACCGCATCCATCGTCAATCACGGTCAACGTTACATTGCCGTTGTCGGAATGCAGAGTTATGTCGACGACGGACGCACCTGCGTGACGCCCGATGTTCGACAGCGCTTCCTGAAGCGCGCGGTAGAACGCGAGATCAGCACCGTCGTCCAGCGGTGGAAGATCCTGTGGGGACATCAGGTCCAATCGGACCTGGGTGCCGGATCGTTGTGCAAACGCGGTCGCGACCGACCGGAGCGCCGGGATCAGACCGAGATCATCGAGCAGGGTCGGGCGGAGATCGAGCATCACCGCGCGTATGCTGCGGATGCCGGCGTCGGTAAGCGCAAGCGCATCATCAACCCGTACAGCGTGCGGCTCGGGAACAACCTCGCGCAGGATCGCGAGCTCCATTTTCACAGCGGAGAGAAGCTGCGCCGTCTCGTCGTGAAGTTCGCGAGACAGCCGACGGCGCTCTTCTTCCTGCTGCAGAACCATTCGCGTCGAAAGGCGCTCGAGATCGGCAGTGCGCTGCTGAAGCGCGGTGTACAGGCGCGAATTCTCGAGCGTCCCGCCCATCTGACGTCCAAGCGCTGTCAGGAATTCTGCGTCGAGCGCAGCGAATGGGACGTGATCCTCTGCCACGATCACCAACGCGCTTCCGCTGCCGTCGGTTCCCTGGTCCTCCACGGGGAGTACCGCCGCAAAGGGAAATGCCGGACTGTCAGCGTCACCGTCGCCGTCTGACGCAGCGCTCCATTCGGGTGCGATGAATGCGCGTTGTACGCCGGTCGCAACACGCGCGAGGAGCTCCGCCTGCGAATGGATGGGGCTGGTGCCGGTCCATGATTCGCACGCCCCCACGCCGCGCTCGAAATATCCATCGTGTCTGGAATCGAGCCGGAAGACTGCGGCGCCGCGCACCGCCGGGACAGAAACGATCCTCTGCAGAACGGTTGCAACCACGCGATCGCGGGACGACGATGCAGCCGACATGAGGTCTGAGGAGAGCGTACCCAGCGTACCTACGCCGCGACGCAGATCGTCCGTGACGAGCAGCAGGATTCCCGCTCCGACGGTGATCGTGAGCAGTACGTCAACGTAGTAACCCCATGGCAGCCACGCACCGTACGCGCGCAGCAACGGGTAATCGAGATGATGTATACCCCAGATGAAGAACGCCGTCGCCAACACGCTCGCGCCCGTCGAATGGGTCATGCGCGCGTAGCGCATGAATACGACGCCAGTCCAGAGTGTGGCGCAGGAGAGGAAGAGGACCATCGGAACCGATGCAATCGTGTAGGTCCCGAGATGGTAAACGGCGAAGTACGACCAGACGGGGGGAAAGAGGACGGCGAGAACGTGCCACCTGCGGCGGCGCAATCTCCCGGAGAAGACCATCGCGGTTGCAAGCACGGCGATCGCTGTCCAGCCAGTGAAGACCTGGTGCCAGTAAAGCAGCACCGTCTCGCGCGTGAAGATGAATGCGCCAATCGCTGCCAGACGAACGACGTACAGTCCCCAGGCGAGGGTCCACCAGGCGAATACCGATTTGCGATACTGCCGGTACTGCCACGCGCAAACGACCGTAAGCCCGAGTGTGACCGAAATCTGCAGCAGCACCGCGGCCAATTCGGCCCCTGCTGCGGCGAAGGCGGGGCTGGATTCCGGCGACCAACTCTGGAGCATCGACCTCGGCTAGGAGAAACGTACCCGAACAATTCTCTCGGTATTATATCGCCGGGCAGGCCTACATCAAAATCACAAATATGCTGCCGAGGCCTATCGGCGCTCCAGGAGCTGCTGCTCGCGGCGTCGCGCCGCGATACTGTGGAGTTCGTGGTCCGCGGCGGTCTCGAGGATCAGCGGGGGGACCGGGGCGGGCTTGCCGTCGTCTCCCAGATGGACGAAGGTCAGCCAGCAGGCATTTGTGTGACGCCGGTTTCCGGTCCGCAGGTCTTCCGCATAAACGTCAGCGACGACGGACATGGAGGTGCGGCCTACGTGGGCCACGTGCGACCGTATCTCGACCAGTTCACCGACCATGATCGGCTCCTTGAACAGGATTCGCTCGACGGACAGCGTGGTGGCCTGGCCGCCGGAGTGTTTCATGGCCGAGAGTGCCGCGCACTTGTCGACCATACTCATGACGACGCCGCCAAAAATCGATGGGGTGCGGAGGCCGTTGGCCTGGCTAGGCATCATGAGATCGGCGAGAATCGCTTCGGACTCGCGCGGGGATTTTCCCTTCATCTCGTTTCCTTCCTGCGTACCGCATCGCTTGTCGCAGCGTCCCGAATCATGCGTGCCGTGCGCGGTGATTGATTATCGATTTGCCAGCGGGACGCAAATACCTCGCGTACTTGACGGCCTCGTCGTACGAGGATGCCGAGTTGAATGCTCGCAACAGGGCGCGTCGTGAAGCTGCATTGATCTGTGGATTGTCCAGCCAGTAGACGCGTGGCCGGTCGCTCACGGCGAACAGCATCCACGAGTGTCGCGTGGGATCACGCAGCGATAACGCCACCGAGCCGTCCTCCGTACTTTGAGCATGTAGCGTATAACCCTTGCGTATCCAGTTGCGCGGGACACTGCGTACAAGATTTGAGTCTTCCGCAGCCGCGTCGCGAACCATTTCAGCCGGTGTCACCGCGGCGCCGGTGCGCAGATCCACAGCCGTGTGAACGGTATCGTGCTGGTCACCCGCCGGCATCTCGTACTCCACGCGGTGTTCGAGCAGTGCGTACGGCCCGCGCACTTCGAGTATGTCCGTCTCGCCCGCGGCGGTGATATCCGGATTCGCTGGCGTTTCGTCATTGGGGCCCAATGGAACGGCATCCGGATAACTTCGTGCATGCCGCGCCGCAATCGTTACGATTGCGGTATCGTCGTAGACCAGAGTTGAGTCGTTTGTCTGCAGATCACGCACATAGACTCGTTCGCCTGTAAAAATCGCGTCGTCGTACGAGCGATCCAGATCCGCGATGAACACTTCGTGAAAGCGGCCGTCGAAGTGCGCCAGTGTCATGGGGACCGCTCTGACTCGAATCCCCTGCGCTCCACTGCGTACCCAGAATGTGGAATCGGCAGTGGCGACCAGGAATTCCGCATCCGGCGGGTCCGGCGGCTTCCGGGAACAGGCTATGAAGGTGGCAGCCGCGACCAGAGCTGCGGCAACCAACACGGCGCGCGTCGTCGTGGATGGCCGCTGGGCCGAAAGAATGCGATTATGCCGGGGCATCGCGCTGAATATACTCGGGACGCGCGCCACCCCCTAAATTTCCCCGGCCGTTCACTCTCTCTCCACCTCTCCGTGCCTCGTAACCGATTCGCCGCATTCCTTCTTGTCCCGCTGCTGGCCTGCGAAGCGGCGTCCTCCAGGACCCCGTCCCCGCGCATCCAACCCACGGTAACGTCGACAAGCGCGGCAGGGTCGACAGTTTCTGTCGATTCGACGAGGCAAGCGACGCCAGCGCCAACGACTGCCGATACGACGCCGGTAACTCCGACCGGAACGGCAGAGGTCATTGCGCTGCAGAAGGAACCGCGGGCGATTCGCGCGCTGTATGTGAACCGATTTACGGCGCAGAGTCAAACGAAGATGCGACATCTGATTGCCATCGCCGATTCGACGGAGATCAATGCGTTCGTGATCGACATCAAGGACGAGTTCGGGCTCAACTGGCATTCGTCGGATCCGCTGCTGCAGCGCAACGAGGGAACGATGAACAAGGTTTCCAATCTTCCCGGTCTTGTCGATACACTACGCGCGCATGGGATACTTCCAATCGCGCGCATGGTGGTCTTCAAGGATTCCGTCGCCGCGCGAATGAATCCTGAACACGTCATCCGCAAGGCCGATGGCACGCCGTGGCGCGACAAGAAGGGCGTGACCTGGGTCAATCCCTACTCGCGTGCGATCTGGGATTACAACCTGCGCGTTGCCGACGAAGCCGTAAGGATGGGCTTCGCCGAGATCCAGTTTGACTACATCCGGTTTCCGGAACCGTACAAGTCGTTACCGGCGCAGGTCTTTCCGGAAGCACTCGGACGGACCAAGCCGGCCGTGCTGCACGATTTTCTCAAGGAAGCGCGCGCTCGTTATAATCGGCGCGGCATCAGGATGACAGCGGACATCTTTGGACTCGTTACAACGGTGCGTGGCGCACTCGAAGTCGGTCAGGATTGGGAACAGATATCGCCGGTCGTTGATGTGGTTCTTCCGATGGTGTACCCGTCGCTGTATCCGCACGGATCGTTTGGAATTCCAATTCCAAACGCCGAACCGCACAAGACGATCTTCATCGCGATTACGAGCGCACGCGAGCGTGACGCAAAGCTTGGAATCAGTACACCGGAGCACGTACGTCCGTGGCTGCAGGCATTCACTCTTGGTGCGCCACGCTATGGACCCGCTCAACTCGAAGCGGAGAAGCAGGCGGTTTACGACGCTGGATATGACGGCTGGGTTCTCTGGAACCCGGGATCGAAGTACGACGAATTCCTGCCCGCGCTGGAGAAGCAATTCGTTTCCCGCAAAAAGTCGCCGCCGGTGCCACTCCCCGCAAACACTCCGAAGGACTAAGTTCTCGGTGCATGATAACAGTTGTAACTATCGCCGGCATGCGTGGCGAGCATTGCAAGCGCGCGCTGTTCACGGCGCTGACGCCGGTAGCAGGTATCCGTTCCGCTGAAGTGTCCTTGGGGCGGGCGACGATCGAACACGATGGCAGCGTTACCGCGGACGAATTACGCGACGCGATATCCGTAACCGGATACGTGATCACCGATGTACTTGAGGAGCGCCGCGCCCTTCCCGTGATTGACGCTTCGCGCGAACCACGCTCGATCTAGCGTTCGTTCGAATCCTTCGCGTCGCTGGCCAGTATTTCGTCGATCGTTCTATCCGGCACGACGCGCAAGAAGAAGAACATTCCCACAACGGCTATGATCGCGAACGAGAACCACTGGATCGCGTAGCTCTTGTGGGGTCCCTCATCGAGTGGCGGAGGAGGAACTCGCGGCGGGATCCGCCCGTGCGACGCTGGATCGCCGTCCAGGACAATCACGAATGGATAGACCGGGTACGGGATTCGTGCGCGGAGTGCGTCACGGTCCAGCCAGCGGAATGCGTCTGGCCGACCGGGCAGCGACGGTGAACCGGGAAATACCCGAAAGAGCGGCCGCGCATATCCGGTCCCCGACAGCGAGTCGGCCTCGCGCCAGTGAGAAAGGTCGGCGGTCAGTCCATCGGGGGCGTATACCCAGCCCCGGTTTACCAGAACCGCGGTATCGGTTCCCGGAATCCGCAAAGGCGTAACGATATTGACGCCCGGCGATCCATCCCGGGTCCGATCGGCAATCTTGATCTCGCGGGAATAGTCGTACCTGCCGTTCAGAATTACCCGGCGATAGTGGAGCGCGGCGGAGTCATGCGTGAGCTGTCGAACCGGGATGGGAGGATCCGCAAGACGCGCCTCGACTTCTGTGTTTTGCGCGCGACGCTGCGCAAGCCGTCGCAGTTGCCAGAAGCCGAGCGAAGTAGTGAGGATTACGAACCCGATCGAGAGCACGATCAGGACATAATCACGGGTGCGTCTGGCCATGCTCCGAAGCTAGCAGCCGATCGCGCTCGCCGCACATTCGTCCGTTCTGGACCATGCGGTTGTCACGATTCCCATCAAAAGAGGCGCATCTGATCGCCCAGCATCTCGGGGTCGACGTCTTCAAGACCGAGCATCTGCTGAAGGTCACGGGCTGAACGGGGGGCGTGGCCAGCAAAGTAGTTGCTCATGTAGCCGTATACATCGGTGACAGCAGGTGGCACTTTTTCGATGGCGTCGACCCAACGCGCCAGTTCGCGTGATCGATCCACCTGAATGCGTGAATGGTCCACGAGGTTCCTGTTCGGTCCCATCCAGCGCACGTAGTGAAACGACGCAGTCGGGCGCGCGAGCAGTTCTATCATCCAACGGCGCGGGATCCACTGGCCA
>DATBNQ010000085.1:0-20054 GCA_036554185.1 Gemmatimonadaceae bacterium
GCGGGCAATCTGCTCATTCGCCGGAACGTACCAGTCAGCAAGATGCGCCCACCAGGCGTCAGCGCGAAGGGCTGCTACATGGAAACGCTTAGCTACACCCACCATGTTGCGCGGCTCGAACAACCATATCGCCGGCGCATCATTGATCAGCGTCCTGAACGCGTGTGAGTACAGTTCGCGTGCAGCTTGTCGCGTCGACGCGCCCAGGGCGCTATCTACTTCGCTGTCGAATGTCGCATTCGCGTAATCACCGAAGTTCTTGCTCCCTTCGGTGTGGGCTGCGGCCGAACCCCAACTCTCACGGATGCCCCCAGGGCTGGGGTCTGCAATCCAGGTCTCGAGCGCTGCATCGAACTTGTGCGAGTATTGCTGTTGCTGGAAGACATTCGGCTCCACCGAGACGATCCTCACGCTGACACCGATCCGTTTGAACTGGTCCTGCATCAGAACTGCAAGTCTCTCCCTGTCCATGCTCGACGAAGGAACCATGATCGAGAACGCGAGCTTCTTGCCGCCGCGCACCCGTATGCCGTCTGATCCGACCCGCCAACCCAGTGAATCGAGCAGCTGCATCGCGCGCGGCGGGTCGTAAGGGATCTGGGCGATCGTGGTATCGGCGGTCCCCATTGCTCGGACTGTGGGACCAATGCTCGGGATCGAGAGCGAATCGAAAACGTTGCGCACGATTGCGGCCCGGTCTACCGCCATCGTGAGGGCGCGTCTGATTGCGATGTTCTGAAAGAGCGGATGCGCCAGCTTCGGATTCGCAGGATCGCGCATGTTGAAAACCATGTACCCGAACTTGAACCCTGGGTACGCGATGAGGCGCAGCTTGCCCGACTTTGCGATCTCAGGCAGCATGGACTCGCGGACGCCACCGAAGAAATCCGCTTCGCCAGCAAGAAATCGAGTCGACGCAGCGCCGAAATCGCCAGGTGCAATCGTCCAGATCACCCGGTCAAGCCGCGCAGGAGCGCGGTAATGCTGCCGGTTTGACACGATCTCGACCGTCGCATTCGGTACCCAGCGACGAAAGCGGAAACGTCCCGAGCCGATCGGATGTCGCAAAATCGGGGATGACACGAGAGCGGCCGCGGGAATGGAGCCATACACGTGCTCCGGGACGATCAATGCAACATATGCCGCATCATAGAACTGCTGCGCCGACCGGCGCTTGAACCAGAATACCGGCGTCAAAGAATCCGAAACACTGACCGAGTCGATATCGGAGAGCAGCGGCGCGATCGGTGCCGCCAGATCGGGGTTCTTGCACAACGAAATCGTGAACTGCACGTCACGAGCGGTTACGGGCTTCCCGTCGTGCCAGAGTGCACGCGGATTCAGGTGAAACGCGATCGATAGTGAATCCGAGGCCCATGTCCAGCTGTCCGCGAGAGCCGGCACGAAGCCCGCATCGCCGAAGACGTTCAGCGAATCGCCGATGTTGGCGAGAGGCTCGAATATCTGTTCCGCGATCTCCCGCCCCTGACTCGAAACGATCAAAGGCGGAAATAGGTTATCCGCGTCCGAAGCAGTCGAGATCACGAGTGTTCCGCCGCCGGTACTCGTTGAACGCTCTCCCTTGCATGCAAAAACGCCAGGCAGAAACAGCAGGAGGAACAGACCTCGGGCACGCGCCCGTGCTGCGTGGGCGCCGTTCCGCGCTCGTACAGCGGCGGGCGGCATGGATTCGGTTGGGGCGGCAGCGTTCGTCATCGAGTTTGCGGGTGGGTCATGTGGTCCTCGATGAGTATCGTCAGCGCGACGTCATCGCGCCGGCCGGCCCTCGCCCACGAGCTTCGATGGCGAATCGGGTCTGCGCGGCGCGATTAAATTTACCGGCTGAGGGCGTTGCCGCACCCGCGCTCGACCGACGCACAATCCAATTTTCCTCCAGATGGCTTCCGTTCAGGCTCTCCCGGCGCTTGCAGGCGCTGATCGATTCGCTTCGCGTCACATCGGCCCCACGCCGGCCGAGGTTTCCGATATGCTCTCCACACTCGGCTACGACTCGCTCGACGCGCTGATCGACGCTACAGTCCCCGAGAAGATTCGGCTCCGGAAACCGCTCGCGGTTCCCGAGGCCAGAACCGAGAGCGAGACCCTCGCGCTGCTTCGGGGGCTCGCCGCACGTAATCGGCTCTTCCGATCCTGTATCGGCATGGGCTTTTCCGACTGCGTGACACCGCCGGTAATCCAGCGAAACGTCATCGAAAGCCCAGCGTGGTACACCGCCTACACACCGTATCAGGCCGAGGTCGCTCAGGGACGCCTCGAAGCGCTACTCAACTTCCAGACGATGGTCAGTGACCTCTCTGGCCTCCCAGTCGCGAATGCTTCGCTCCTCGACGAATCCACCGCGGCCGCCGAGGCCATGGGGCTGGCGCATGCCCTGAAAGGGGAAAAGGGCAGGGATGTCTTCCTCGTTGCAGCTGACTGCCACCCGCAAACGATCAGCGTGGTCCAGACCCGCGCGAAGGCTCGTGGATTCATTGTAAACGTCCTCCCATACGACAGCTTCGAATTTGGACCACAGGTCTTCGGAGCACTGATCCAGTATCCCGCGACCGACGGTGCAATTCGGGACTACACCGCGCTCTGCGATGCCGCGCACGCACAGGGCGCCCTCGTAACAGTTGCGTCGGATCTGTTGAGCCTGGTACTCCTTGCGCCGCCCGGTGAATGGGGCGCCGATATCGTTGTTGGGAATACGCAACGCTTCGGTGTCCCGCTTGGCTACGGCGGCCCCCACGCCGGCTTCTTCGCGACGCGCGACGAGTACAAGCGACAAATTCCGGGACGCATCATCGGCGTCTCACGCGATGCTGATGGCGCCCCGGCACTTCGCATGGCCCTCCAGACACGCGAGCAACACATCCGCCGCGAGAAGGCGACCAGCAATATCTGCACGGCACAGGTGCTCCTTGCCGTCGTCGCAAGCATGTACGCCGTATACCACGGACCCGATGGGCTGGAGCGTATCGCGACACGCGTCCACCAGCTCACCGCCGCTCTGGCTGAAGGCGCTCGACGCCTCGGCTTGCTCGTCGTACATGAAGATTATTTCGATACTATTCGTGTTCATCTTGGAGCACAGACGGCTGACGATGTCATGCGGCGCGCGGTCGCGTCCGGCATCAATCTCCGCAAACTGAGCGATCGAGAGGTCGGTATCTCGCTCGATGAGGCTTCGACTCCGGCGGACGTCGCGGATATTCTGAGCGCACTTAGCGCTTCGGCGTCGATCGACACCAACGTCGACGATCTCCTTGCGGGGTCCGATCCTCGTTACGACGAACGCTTCCGTCGGACATCGAAGTTCATGGAGCATCCGGTCTTCAATCAGTACCATTCCGAGACGGAGCTGCTCCGCTACATATACAGGCTCCAGGCGCGCGATCTCTCGCTCGTCCATTCGATGATCCCGCTCGGCTCATGCACCATGAAGCTCAATGCGACCGCCGAGATGATGCCGATCACCTGGCCGCTGTTCAACAAGATTCATCCGTTCGCACCCGTCGATCAGGCGGCGGGATACGCCCAGCTGTTCCGTGAGCTCGAGGCCGACCTCGCCGAGATATCGGGCTTCGCTGCTGTATCGCTGCAGCCGAACGCTGGCTCGCAGGGCGAGTATTCCGGCTTGCTCGCAATTGCCGCATACCATGCGTCGCGCGGCGAAAGTCATCGCAAGATCTGCCTCATTCCGCAGTCCGCGCACGGTACCAATCCGGCGAGCGCCGTAATGGCTGGAATGACCGTAGTAGTCGTCAAAACCGACACGTCGGGCAACATCGACGTGGCCGACCTTCGTGACAAGGCGGAAGCGCATCGCACAGACCTGGCGGCGCTGATGGTAACGTATCCGTCGACGCACGGCGTTTTCGAGGAAACTATCGCAAGCATTTGCGACATCGTTCACGCAAATGGCGGACAGGTCTACATGGACGGTGCAAACATGAACGCAATGGTCGGCCTATGCCGTCCAGGCGATGTCGGCGCGGACGTGTGCCATCTCAATCTTCACAAGACGTTCTGCATTCCCCACGGCGGCGGCGGTCCCGGTATGGGGCCGATCGGCGTCGCGCCACACCTCGCGCCATTCCTGCCCGGACATTCGGTCGTCGATCAACCCGGACGTGAAATAGTTGGCGCTGTTTCAGAAGCACCCTGGGGAAGCGCGAGCATTCTGCCAATCTCTTACGCCTACATCCGGATGATGGGCCCCGACGGTCTCACCGATGCGACGAAGATTGCGATCCTCAACGCCAATTACATGGCCAAGCGCCTCGATCCGCATTATCCCGTCCTCTATCGAGGACAGAACGGGACAATCGCGCACGAATGCATCATTGATACCCGCGTGGTAAAGCAAACCAGCGGGGTTGATGTCGAAGACATTGCCAAACGGCTCATGGATTACGGCTTCCACGCGCCAACCGTCTCCTTCCCGGTTGCCGGAACGATGATGATCGAGCCGACAGAGAGCGAGTCGAAAGCCGAGCTGGATCGGTTCTGCGACGCGATGATCGCAATTCGCGAAGAAATTCGCGCAATCGAGACCGGAGAGTGTGACCGCACCGACAACGTGCTGAAAAACGCGCCGCACACCCTCGCGCGCATTTCCGCGGATGAATGGACGCATCCATACTCCCGCAGCCATGCAGCATATCCGACGCGCTGGGTGCGCGACTCAAAGTTCTGGCCGAGTAGCGCACGCATCGAGTCGGCGTACGGCGACAGGAATCTGGTCTGCTCCTGCCCCCCGACCGACGCGTACGTCAGCTGAACGTCTAAGTCACCTGAATGAGAAAGCCGCGCCCGAATCGGGCGCGGCTTTCTCATTTACTGCGTGCTAGCGGCAACGATCAGCATTACGACGTGACGCCAATGCTTTACCCTATCTGTGCCGTGTAGGCGTCAGCCTTCAGCAGACTGCCAAGAGCCGAGGCGTCCTTCAGCTTCATGCGGATCATCCAGCCGTCGCCATACGGATCCGAGTTCACGAGGGCCGGCTCGCCATCCAGCCGCGCATTGACCTCGGTCACCTCACCAGCCACCGGCGCAAAGAGCTCAGAGACTGCCTTTACCGCCTCGATCGTACCGAAGACGTCGTGCTTCGCGAACGAAGTGCCAACTTTCGGCAGCTCGAGGTAGACAACGTCGCCGAGTTCACCCTGGGCGAAATCGGTGATCCCAACTTCAATCACTCCATTCCCACGGTCGCGGATGTACTCGTGCTCAGCCGTGTAAAGCAGATCTCCGGGAACGTTGGCCACGCGTTAATGCCTCAATATGGAGCGAAGGAAAAGGAAACCGGTGGGACGCACCAGTCAATCCGCCAAGCTAGACCGGGCGCCAATCTCTGTCAACTGCGCCCAGACGGAGTCCACCTGTGACTGCAGATGCTCGAGCGACCCGTCGTTCTCGATCACGAAATCGGCGCGAGCCTTCTTGAGCTCCGCATGCATCTGTGCCGCGATCATGTTCGCCGCGTCGTCCTCGGATACTCCACGCAGCTTTACAAGCCGCTCGAATCGGAGCTCCCTGCGTGCGTCTACGAGAACGATCTTGTCAAACTCCGCAGCAAGTCGCCGCTCGAACAGCAGAGGAACTACATATATGAGCACCGAGTCGCCGCGCTTGCGCGCCTCGGCGACCATCTTCTTGCGAAGCCGGTTCACATGAGGATGGATGATGGCGTTCAGCTCGTCGAGTTGCTCCTTGTCCGCAAAGACGGCGTGTCTGAGAGCCGCCCGGTCAAGTGCACCGCCTGGCGCGATGACGTCAGTGCCCCACCGCTCGACTACGCGCTTGTAAGCCGGCGAGCCGACCGCGACAGCCTCGCGGGCGAGAACGTCCGCGTCGACTATTGTCGCCCCGTGGGCCGCGAACCGCGCAGCAGCTTCGGACTTTCCGCTGGCGATGTTGCCAGTCAAACCCACGTATAGCATTGCCTAACAAAGTATGAAGGTGCCGCCGCTTGTAAACGGCAAACGTTTGGCTACTCGGTCGCGGGCTCCAGCGACGGGGCCGGAACGTCATACGAGGGCTTGAACCTTTCACCCGGTCGCCTGCCTGCGATCTGATCGCGAAGCGCACCAAAGACCAGCTTGGCGCCCCCGCGGGAACGTATCTCGGATGGTGTCGCGCCGAGGTAGCGTCGGCAGTTGTTGCGAAACGCGCTGCCAGACGGAAAACTGAGGGTGAGAGCTATTCTATCGGTGCTGTGCCGCGTCCCGTCCATCAGAGCCGCCGCAACGATCAGCCTGCTCCACATGATCAGCTTGTTGGCGGATGGGTAGCCGGAGGCCGCCAGTGCACGGGAGAGACGCCGAGCTCCGATCCCCATTTCACGCGCGAGTGCTGCCGGCGTCAGCCGTTCGTGAGCTCGGATTATTGCCGTGAGCAGGGCATCCGCCGCAACGGGATCGGCTGCGGTTGGCAGTCCGTTCTTGACCATGCCGGCAACACCGCGAGCGGAGGCTCGTTCGATTGCTCGGCTGAAAGCGGAGGGCCCATCGTCCATGTCGGCGATGACCAGAGCTTCGAAGCCATACCGACCGGCATCAAAAATGTGATGTACCGATTCGAGGGAGTAAGTCGTGTATGCAATGAGCGCCACGCCTGAATTCAGGCGTTTGAATCGGCGGATGGCATCAAAGGTCGGCGTGGCGGCCGACTCGAGGTCGAGCACGGCAGCGTGGACCAACCTCCCATCGCACGCTGAGAACATCTGTTCCCAGCTTTCGCACGCGATGATCGTGTGGCTTTCGCGGGCTGCCGACCGTAGCCGAGCAAGCCGGCCAGGGTGATTGATAAGGGTAAGGATTACGCTCATGGAGACGTTGTTGGAACGCTTTGGTTGTCACAATGGACGCCGATACTCGCATTTAGTGACAAGAACGTCCGGCTCCGTGACGACTCACGTCGCCGGCGATCCCTACTTTCTCAGTATGCCAAAATCCGTCCGCGCAGCCTTCACGCTGATCGAGCTGCTTATCGTGGTGACCATCGTGGGCATCCTCGCGGCTCTGGCTCTACCCAGGATCCGCGCTGCTCAGTTCGACGCTGACGCCGGCATGCGCACCGTACAGAGCGCGCTTCAACAGGCGCAACGCTTCGCGATTGTGCGGCAGACTGACGTGATGGTGAGTTTCGACACTGCCGGCAAGCGGATCCGGGTCGTCTACGACGTCAACAACAATCACCAGTACGATCCGGGCGAGAAAGTCTACTGGAAGCCGCTCGATGCGGGAGACCGATTCGTGACGCCGCCGTTTGGCGTGCAGATGACCGCGGGTGCACCCATCGTCGGCAGCAATCTCGCCACGCGCGATAACTACCCCACCGTGTACTACCATCGCGATGGCGCAGTCAGCAGCGAACTCGAATTGTATCTGTCGTCATATAGAACAAACACGACGGACGAACGCGCTCTGCACATCCGTCAGGCAACGGGACGGGTGCAGTTCTACCGTTTCAACGGAAGTACCTGGATAGGAGCCGGACTATGATGAGGGCAACACGCAAGGGAATGACGCTGATCGAGGTGATGATGGCGGTCACCATACTTGCCACCGCAATGCTTGGCATTGCCGGATTCATGGGCAAGTTCGCTCACATAGTTGCGGTGAGCGACGTCAAGAACACCGCCAACGAACTCGCCTCCCAGCGACTCGAAGAGATCAAGAACTCTCCTCGATACTCGGCGATCGATACGCTTTACCCCGGCACCGTCGCGCTGGCATCGCCGTATCTCGGCTACACACGAAAGACGCTCGTCACCCACACCGGTGGCGGATCCGCGGATTTGTATGATTACAGGACAGTTACCGTAACAGTCTCAAATCCACGTCTCGACGCGCCAATCAAGCGTACCACGATTATCGCGGCATACTGAGATGAATCGCATGCCGATTTGCAATTCGCGCGGCAGTCGGACGCCGCTTCGGGGCCGTTCGGGATTCACGTTGCTCGAGATAATGATCTCGATCACGATCCTGTTACTCGTGTTTGCAACAGCGATACCGCTATTTCGGTCGCAGGTGCGCGCCATGGGCAGCACCGCTGGGCGGTCGGACGCACAGCAGAACGTTCGGTTCGCGATTTCCACGATCGAGCGTCAGATCCGTGTCGCTGGTGCCGGTGTCTCAGACCAGCAGCCGCTTCTCGTTCAAGCTGATCCCTACGCGGTGACTTTCGATGCCGATTACGCGGCACGCGACACCGCCGCGGAAGGTGGTGCGTTCGGCGCCGTATACTACGATCCTGATCTGCCGGTCGGGTCGACGATGAGCATGACTCCGGCCAAGCAGGTTACACTGCCACTCTCCACAGTTACCTGGCCGACAGTGTCGTATTATCGCGGCGGCGGCCCGCCAAGCGCAGCGGAGACGATTTCGTTCTGGGTTGGGCCTGACAACAGTCCCGGGTCCAATGGAAGGTACGCGCTGTTCCGGCGAGTCAACGCGATGCCGGTCGACACACTGGCACGCGGAATCATACTCGACCCGGTCACGCCGCCGTTCACATATCAGATAGTCACGCCGGCGGGCGTTGTGAGCGACGTTCCGGCATCGTCGCTCCCTGCATTCCACGTCCCCATCCACGGCTCCCCGGACGATACCGCGAGGTCCGCTCTGACAGATCAGATTCGATTTGTAAAGGTTCATCTCAAAGGCAGCTTCATCGAGCGCGACGGTACTGTGTCCGCGCGAGTCGCGGATGCGTCCATCCGTCTCCTGAATGCGGGATTGCTGAACCTTGCGACATGCGGCGATGCGCCGGTCTTCAACCAGACAGTGACCGCAGCCGTCGGCGCCGGAAAGGTCGTCCTCACCTGGAATCCGGCTACGGACGAAACGGGTGGCGAGAAGGACGTGGAAAAATACGTGATCTATAGAAGGAGTCTTACCGGTGCGTTCGCCGACCCGCTGGTTGCGATACCCGCCGGTCTGGCGAATTACAGCTTCACCGATACTCAGGTGTTGACTGGTGAGCAGTGGGTGTACGGTGTGGCCGCCGAGGATTGCGGTGGTCAGTTTTCGCCCGTTTCTCAAAGCAATCAAGTAACGGTTCCATAATCGGGGGAATGATGTACCCAAAGCACCTTACAGTCCTCGCGAACAGAATTCGCGCATGGAAGAGTCGCCGAACGATGAAACGTGGCTTCGATCGCCGCGGCTCGGCGTTGATACTGACGCTCGTACTCACGCTCTCACTGGCGAGCCTTGCGACATCCGCCATCTATCTCGGCGCGAATGACCAGATGCTGGCGCTGACTTACGATCAGGAGCGCAACATGCGCTACGCTGACGAAGCCGTGCTTGCGATGGGCAAGAGCACGCTGAACTTCGATCCGTACGCCTCGCCCGACACCGGTTACACGCAGGTGATGAACAATGCCACGATAATGGGTGCGGATGGAAAACCGCTTCCAGGCATCACCGCGAACATGTACATCGGGCCGACCAGCTCCAACACCGGCCAGTTCGGCCGCTTCGTGAGCGTGGTCGCCGTCGTCAAGAATCAGACAGGGGCGCAGGTCATTCGCAGGCTCGAACTGGCGCAGGAAAGCTTTGCCAAGTTTGCTTACTGGTCTGATCAGGAATCGAATAACGGCAATCCGATCTACTTCAACAACAACGATCAGCTCTGGGGGCCGGTCTGGTCCAACGATCAGATCAAGATCGCGTCCGGTGGCGCGAGATTCCACGGATCGGTTGGAACGGCGTCGACGATTTCGGGCAAGCCTTACGGCACGTTTGATCTTGGATATTCGGAAAATCAGAAGCCGATCCTCCTACCGAACAATACTGTTCTCTCGGCCTTGCCGGGCTATGCATCGGCGGGTGGCTTCAACTTCACCGCGCCGAATTCGAGTACGGTTGATCAGGCGAAGATGCGTATAGAGTTTGTTGCGCGGCCGCTCAATGGCGGAGCTGGCGGCGGAGCGACTGGCCTTCCGATCAACAAAGCAGACGACGGTTTCTTCCGCGTATATGTAAGCAACGCAGGCTCGGCGTGGCTGCGCGCAGACGTAAGCTCCAAGGCCGACAATTGCGGTGCGACCTACATATTCACGAATACCGGCACCGGACTGGGATCTCCATCGCGGCCTGCGTTTGTGCCGATGTCGGAGAATACCAAGAAGTGGTTTTCACTGGCTCTCAATGCGTCGGGCAACTACACGAGCACTCAGATATCGCGCTTCACCAGCAGTACCGCTTCGACTCGCGAGCAGTACACCCTCGGCCAGTCCACTGCGCGCTGTTATCTTGGTGGCGATCCGAACCTTCGCGCCGTGAGCTATCGCTCGACTGCCGCGTACACGTCTGACACGCTCAAGGCCCGCTCACTCGGCGGCAGCTGGATCATGGCAGCTGTGCAGAACATCGCGGGCGACAGTACCACGTTCTATCCTGCGACAAGCAGCAACCCGATGGGCTACTGGAAGACCTATCCCGGCGCCGTTTCGGGGCAGCTTTCGGCGCTCTATCCGACTGAGGCGCCGTACCTGTATCCTCTCTATCGCGGGCTAAACCCCGGTACGAAGGGTGTCATCTACGTAAACGGTACGACTGGCGTGAGCGGTACGCTTCGGGGTCGCGTGACGCTGTATGCCACCGGAAACGTCGCCGTCCTGCGTGATGTCAAATACGTGACGGATCCGTCGCTCAATAACTGCACGGCTGACATGCTGGGGATTATTTCCGGCAACGATATCCTGGTGGCGGATAACCTGCTGCAGGATCCGCCAAACCTGTCCGGTCTGGGATACACCAACATGGACGACACGAAGGACGTGTTCATTCAGGGCGTGATGATGGCGCTGAACACGGCATTCGGTGCGGAGAATTACAGCAGCGGTCCGAACAACGCCAACGACTGCGAAGGAACCAACAACGGACGCGGCTGTCTGTACCTCACCGGCGGAATCATTCAGCAGCAGCGCGGCGCTGTGGGACTTTCAGACGGAACCGGATTCGCAAAGCGCTACAGCTACGACAAGTGTGCGCTGTACAACCCGCCGCCGTACTTCCCGACGACGGGTCGGTACACCGATAACAGGTATTATGAGATCGATCCATCCGGCTTTAACGTGGCTGCGCTTTACCGGTCGCTCACGCCGTGATGACTTGAATTCACCGAATCAGGTGGTGAAGACAACGGGGCCCCGGAGATTCCGGGGCCCCGTTTCGTGGTCTGGCTCAATCAACGGCTGTGTCGCAGTTGAGCGCTTGAAGCGCGATGTTGGTGTCGACGATTTTCAGAAGAGCCGCACCTGGGCAGCGTCGATACGCGGTACGCTGTGACACATCCTGCACCGCGCTTCATACTTGTCGGCTGCCCCGACCATGATTTGCGGACTTTCGTATGGTGCTGGCTTGCCATCGATCAGTCGCTGGTTTCGCGTCGCCGGGCCGCCGCACAGCACACAGATCGCGTGAAGCTTGTCGACGCTTTCGGCGATTGCCATGAGTTGCGGCATTGCCCCGAACGGCTCGCCGCGGAAATCGGTGTCCGTGCCAGCAATTATCACCCGGCGACCAGTCTCCGCCAGGGTCGTGACGAGCTGAACTATTCCGGGATCCAGGAATTGGGCTTCGTCGATCCCGATAACCTGCGCGGTTGGATCGAGTCGCTGAGCGATCTGCGCCGACGTATCTATTGGAATCGCTTCGACGGTGCGGCCGTCGTGGCTCGAGACCGCATTGATTCCCGCATATCGCTCGTCCAGGCGCGATTTGAAGACCTGAACGCGCTTTCGAGCGATAAGCGCGCGCCGGATCCGGCGGATGAGCTCTTCACTCTTTCCACTGAACATGACGCCGGCGACAACTTCGATCCAGCCGCCGGTGTGTTGATATCCGACGCTCATCAGGACTTACCGCTCGAAGGGTCGTGGGCGTCGTGGCGGGCCGCTTGGCCGTCCGCCTCGGTCGTCGCGGCTGGTGGCGCCGGAGCGGGGGCCGCGGCCCAGATTGCGCTCGCGTCGTTCGCCACCGGCTGGTGCGGCGCCGCGCGGTGGACGCGGGGTCCATTCCTTCCGCTCTCCGCGGTCAGGCCGGGCACCGCCGCGCGGTGGACCGCGGAACTCCTTGCGTGGTGGACGATCGTCGCGGCCGCGATTGTCACGCGGCGGGCGCGATACACGGCTGTCGTCGCGGCTGTCGCTTCGTGCATCGCGGTGGGGGCGCTCGGATGGCTGCGATGCCAGCAGGCGGAGTCCGTGTGCTGGCGCTCCGGTTCCTCGTGTGCGCTCCGCGTCGAGCAGACGAATTGCGGCCGCGGCTATCTCGATGCCGTCGTACCGATCCAGAAGCGGCTCGAGTGCGATCATCTCCCGTGTTGCAACACCCTGGGATAGTATGATCGCGAGCTCCTCACGCAGTCTGGAGTCGCGCGATCGGGCCGCGGTATTCGGCCCTTCCAGGGTCAGCGGGACGAGCGTATCGGTCAGTTCGTGAAGGGCAATCATGTCGCGCGCCGTTGCAAGAGCAACGATCTGCACCGGACCGATGGCGCCTGCGGCCGCAATCTCGCTCGGCATCACGGGGGAGTCGTAAAGGATTACGGTATGGCTCGCCGGAATCGAATCGTAGTGCGCGACCCTGATCGGATCGTCGGTGCGTCGGTAGCCAAGACTTCTGACAGTCTGTGTAGCATCTGCCTGGGAGCCAGCATCACGGACGACGATGGTCGCCGAGGGCGGATCGAGCTCGTCAAGAAGCCGGCGCAGCGCGGCGGGTCTCGACGCGGTGCTGACGCTCACATAGTGGATGGACGGGGCGGCCGGCGAGATCTGCGGGATGGGCGATACCTCCTGCTCCGCAGGGGTCATGCGTCGGGCTGTCCGAAGATGACTATCGATGAGCTTCTCAACCTCGGCGGTTTCGCGGCGCGCGATCATCACCCGAGTAGCCTCTTTGGGTAGCTCGCTGAAGAGCGATTCCAGGGAGGCGAGAGTCTGGGGGGTCGCGAGTTCGTCATCGATCCAGGCTAGAACGATCGTCCGAAGGCTGTCCAGCTTGATCGCGGAACGCTGAATGAGACTCTGCAATTCTGTCGCGGGGCCCGCGATCGCGTGGACGGGGCGCTCGGCAAGCATCCGGGCGGCCCGATTTGCGGAGGTGACCGGAAGAACCTCCACCCCCTGGGCGCCGCTGAGGGTAGAGATGACGTTCCCGACGATCACTGCGGACTCTGCGTCTGGAGTGACGATCATGACCTGTAGCGAGGCCTGGGAGGGATCAATGCGCTCGAGACCGGGCAAGATGACGCGCGCAAGCGCATCGGTCGTCCTCGGGAGAAAGTGGACGACGTTCTGGCTGCGTGAAGCCGTGCTGCGCTCGGCCTGTTCCATTCGGTGTTCGCTCGGTAATGTTATTGGAATGATCTCCGCCATCGTGCTGGTGAGGGCCGACCCGCAGCGGATCCCGCAATGTGCCACTAAGCTGGCCGGGATTGAAGGGGTGTCGCGCGTGTATTCCGTGAGCGGCGATTGGGATCTCGTCGCTCTTATTGAAGTTCCCGACTTTGAAAGTGTGGCGCGCGTCGTCACGGAAGAGATTTCCACCGCGCCGGGATTGCAGAAGACGCAGACCCTGACGGCGTTCCGGGTGTACTCGAAGGGTGATCTGGAGCAAGCGTGGGATATCGGTGTCAATTGACGCTCTTCGTGCTATCCAATCGCTGCTTCCGGATGTAGAAATCGTTGAATCCGACGTGCCTGCTGACGACGGTTACGGCGGCGCGTATAACGAAGCACCACACATTGCATCTGCGGATCTGATCGAGGACCGGCGAATGCGCGCTCATCGGGTCGACGGCGATCCCGAAGTTCGCTTTGCGGGCTTTCTCGACGGGATACAGCGTGCACGGATCGTGTGTCATCGCAAGGGGGTTCCGATTATCGACGGTACAGTCGCAGCAGCGATACGGGTACGCGTCGATCGCCGCCTTGTGACGTGGGGAGCTCGGCCGCCGATCGTATCGCGAAAGCTTTACATGCCGCTGGCGTTGCTCGGCTGCGAAGGGTGCAACGAGGTCGGTGGATTCGAGATTGTGGATACCAGCTATAACGAGCGCACGACGGATCTCGTGTCGCGGCATCCGGCGGCACTTCGCGCGGTGGCGTTCGAGCATGTCGGGCGCGATCGCGAGGAAGCGGAGCGACGTCTTGCGGAGGGGTGGTGCACCGATTGTGCTGATCCGCTCTTCATCGACGGCGGAACGAGCGGAAGTGCTCGAGTAGCGTCGTCATCGTGCGCGGTGGGTGTAGTCAAGAGTCACCAGACACTATTCGCTGACGGTGAAGCACTGGACGTGGTGATGTCGCTCCGGCGCGGGGAACGCAGCTCCATCTTTGCTCCGCCGTCCCAGCGGCGCAACCCGGTGATGAGCTGGTATCTCAGGCTGCGCGATGCACGCGGGCGCGACGCGATGTTCGGCCTGGTGCGGATCGAAGCGTCGCTGGGCGGCGACATAGCCGCTCGTGCGGATGAAATATCGCGGTGGGTGCTCGCGGAGACCTCGCCTGTAGCGTTGCCCGACGCCCGGTGGGATCGCATGGCGTACGGAATTCGCGATTGTGAGCAGTTTCTGAGGTCGATCGCATGACGGAGCCACTTGGCAGGGTGGTCGCGACGGAGCGTAAGCCCAATACTCCGCACGAGTTCCATTTCTGGACTGCTCTCGATTCGCCAGTCGGGATCGGGACGATTGTGCGAGTCGATGGCCGCAGACCCGTCAACGGACAGATTCCGCACATTTACGGTGTCGTTACGGAAGGGTTCAGCTACACTGATCTCATAACGCCGATGCACGACGTGCTGAGTCACGATGGTGCTCCCGAGGCTGCTGGATTTGCATCGTCTGAACGCGCCGAGATTCGGTTGTACAGCGCGGCAGTACTGCGACAGATTCCAGAAGAACCGATGCAACCAGTACCGATGGGCGACGTGTTTCTGGCGCAGGAGGAGGATGTCAACATCGCGCTCCGGATGGACGGGTATCTGCGCGACGGAAGCAACACGGGGATTCCAATCGGGGTGTATCGCGCTGGTGGGACGGATGCGACGATCTTTCTGGATGCTGACTTCCTGGTGGGACCAGAGGCAGCGCACCTGAATATCACGGGCGTTTCGGGCCTTGCTACCAAGACCAGCGCTGTCGAGTGGTTGCTCGCGTCGCTGTTTGCGCACTTCCCCGAGAGTCGCGGATCCATTGCGGCTGTGTGTTTCAATGTGAAAGGCCCGGATCTTTGTTTTCTGGATCTGCCGGGCAAGCTTGACGACTCGGATCGCTCGCTTTACGAGAAGATGGGTGTCCCGCCGCGCCCATTTGATAACGTGCAGTATTACGCGCCGTACGCCGCGCGTGGATATGCGCTGAATACGTTGAGATCCAACGAGGCGCTTGCGCACAATGTCACGCCGCTTACTTGGGGCTTGCGTGAGGTGTTGCAGTATGCCGAGGTACTGCTCAACCGTGACGATATCGACGCAAAGGCCGACGCGCTGATCGATTTCATCACGCGCACCGTGATCGACCAGACATTCACGGATCCGATGCTCGCAAGATCGCACGTGGTACAGTCCTTCGCAGATCTGGAAGACTGGTTCAAGGACGTACTGCGCGGACTGGAGAACGGCAACAAGGAGAGTTGGCGGACGCATCATGTTGCGACGATCCGCAAGGTTCGGAATCGGCTTTCCAACATCTCGGTACGCTGTGCCGGACTCGTGACCGATTCCGGGCCGGTGAGCGATCTGCCATTCGGCGCCTTGGAGGATCGCGCGACATACGTCGTCGACGTTGCGAATCTCGAGGAGGATGCGCAGGACCTCATCTTTGCGAGAATTGTCTCCAAGCTGCGGGAGCATCTCGAGCGACGGGATCTTGGCGTCAAGCACGTCGTGGTCTTCGTCGACGAGCTCAACAAGTACGCGCCTGCCGATGGACCTGACACGTACGTTCGCAAGATGCTGTTGGACATTGCGGAGCGGGGGCGATATCTGGGACTGGTGCTGTTCAGCGCTCAGCAGTTTCGATCTCAGGTTCACAAGCGGGTGGTGGGGAATTCGGGCACGTCGGTGTTCGGCCGGATGGATGCGGACGAACTTGCTGCGCCGGGATACGCGGTGCTGTCTCCAGCCATTCGCACCAAGCTCGCGACGCTGGAGAAGGGTCAGTTGATGATTCGGCATCCGCATTTCACGCAACCGATCTTCGTGCGTTTTCCGCGGCCGGCTGTGATGACGGGTCGCGCGGGTGCGGAGCAGTATCCGCAGGGTGGGGAGATTACTCTCGATGCAGCGGTCTACCGATCGCTGCGTGCGCAGGATTCATCGGTGACACTGCAGGCGGTTGAGGATGCGATCGGCCTGCACGATGAGAGCGATGTACTCCGTGCCCTGACGCTGGCTCTCAAGGAACGTTCCGGAGATCCGCTTGCGACGTTTCGCTCGCGATTGCCAAAGAGAGTCTCGCAGTCGGTCAAGCCGCGGCCGCGGGTTGCGGTGCTGCGCGGTGCACCGGACGACGATCCGTATGGAGTCTGAGTAGTGAGGAGCGGGTTGTTGGGCGCCCTCGGCGTCATCGTGGCAGTCGCCGGCATGACTTCGCGGGCTACTGCGCAGCGTGTGAGTCTCCGGATAGCGCCGCCCGCGGGTGACACGCTCCGGATGCAGCTGGAGCAGCGATTCGACATGGCGTCCGGCGAATCGGCGGAAGTGGTTTCCGGCGAGATGCGCGTGTGGACGCACGCGATCGTTGTTCGCAGATCCCGGGATTACACCGATCTTGTGTCTGTCACCGATTCTGTTCGGGTGTTTCCGGCGGATGTCACGCTGAGGCCGTTGCGCGAGGCGCAGGCAGCGCTCGAGGGACGAACGGTACGTCTGCGCGTCGATGCCAACGGTGGCATGACGGTCGGCAACGGGCCTGACGCCGCATTTGGTGGTGGTACGTCGATGCCTTCGATGCTTCCGGAGCATCCGGTTTCTGTCGGCGAATCGTGGACTCGCGACATGCGCGTGCCGTTGAGCGCGACGGGGTCGAGCACGGCGAATGTGCAAACTCGATTTCGACTGGATTCCCTGACGAATTACGGCGGTGTGGCGTACATCTCGTTCCGCGGGGCGGTCTCACACGATCACTCGCAGGATGGTGGCGGTACGACCGGGAGAACCGTTGGCACCCTTGCGGGGAGTATGGAGGTTGACCGTCGGCTGTCGTGGATCACTGATTCGGAAATGGTAGTCAACGTGATCTCGAACGTGCAACCACTCGGCAAACCGGCCATCCATTCCCGCATGCGCATTACGCAGTCACTCAGGGCACTGGTCGGGAACTGAGACTCATGCGACTCGTTCATCTCGCGGATCTGCACATAGGATATCGGCAGTATCAGAGGTTGACCCCGGCGGGAATCAATCAGCGCGAGGCGGACGTCGCGGCAACGTTCAAGCGTGCGATTGACAGGACGATCGAGCTCCGGCCCGACTTCGTCCTGATTGCGGGCGACGTATTTCATTCGGTTCGGCCATCCAACCCAGCGATACTTCACGCGTTCCAGCAATTCTCCCGCCTTGTGGCGGCATTGCCGCAGGCGCGCGTGGTGATGATCGCGGGCAATCATGACACGCCACGCACGGCGGAGACGGGCTGTATCCTGCATCTGTTCAGGCCGCTTGGATTCACGGTGGTGGAAGGCGACGCGCAGCGCATCGAGTTTCCGGAAGCGGGAGTGTCGATACTGGCGGTTCCGGACATGCCCCAGGGTATTCCCGCTCTCACGCCTGATTCCGGCGCGCGTCGCAACATCCTGCTGCTGCACGGCGAGGTCGAGGGGGTACTTCCGGACTACGCGCGGCGGATGGAGCGTTCCGTTCCGGAGATAACGCGTGATGAAATCGGGCCAGCACGGTGGGATTATGTGGCGTTGGGTCACTATCATGTCCACCGTGAGGTTGCGCCGAACGCTTATTACGCTGGTTCGATCGACTACACCAGCGCGAACCCGTGGGGAGAAATCCGTGAGGAGCGTGATGCGGGTCTTTACGACGCACTGAGGGGCGGGAAGGGGCTGATCGAGTGGGATCTGGAAACCGCGACGCATACGTTCCATCCGCTGTCGGTGGCGCGGCCGTTGGTCGATCTGCCCAGAATCGACGGCGCCGGGATGACCGGGGCAGATCTGGACGCCGCGGTCGTGGAGCGTGTCGAGGCGTCGCGAATCGCTATCGATGAACGCGTTGTGCGGCTGGTCATAACGGATGTTGAGCGTCACATTGCGCGGCAGATGGATCCGAAGGCGGTGCGGGATCTGAAACGGCGCGCACTGCACTTCAATCTGGATGTTCGCCGGCCCGAGACTGTGCGGCGGAGTTCGAGTGGCGCGCCCGGGCGCCGTCCTTCACTGGCCGAGGTGCTCCGCGAAAAGCTGGAAACGCGTTTGGTATCTGCCGAGATCGATCGCGCCGCCTTCGTCACGCTCGGCCTCGAGTACCTGAATCAGGCGGATGCCGCGCTGTCGGCAATCTCAGGGAGCGAGAGTCCGTGAAGATCCAGCGTCTGCGAATGCTGAACTTTCGGCAGCACGCTCGCACGGAGATGGTGTTCGATCGCGGAATCACCGCGATCATCGGACCGAATGGTTCCGGCAAGACTACCGTTCTCGAGGCGATAGCGTGGGCACTATATGGTCAGCCGGCGATTCGCGGACAGCGGGATGGAGTGAGATTCCTTGGCGCTGGCCCCCGTGCGCCGGTTGAGGTAGAGCTCGACTTCGAGTTGGGTGGGCATAGCTACCGTGTGAAGCGCGGCCTGACAACGGCGGCGGTCTATCTGGATGGGTCAGACAGCGCTGTCGCGAATTCCATCAGTGCAGTGAACGAGCTCGTTGCGCGACGGATGGGGATGTCGCGCGCAGAGTTCTTCAACACTTACTTCACGGGCCAGAAGGATCTCGCCGTGATGGCGGCGATGGGAACGACGGAACGCGCACAGTTCCTGTCGCGCGTTCTCGGGTACGAGCGTTTACGCGCTGCGCAGGAGATCGCTCGTGAGACGCGACGCCGGATCGGCGCAGAGATTGTCGGTTTGCGTTCTGCGATGCCGGAGCCGGTAGCGATCGCCAACGCTGTGACTGAAGCGCGTGCAGCTCTTCAGGAGGCGATTGCCCGTTCCAACGAGGCGGGCACGCGACATGCGCTCGCGCTGAGCGACTCGAGGCGCGTCACGCCGATCTGGGAACAGGCTCAGCGCGAGCGGGAGCAGTGGCAGCGTCTGCTCGCCGAGATCACGATCGTCGAGCGCGAGGTCGCGGACCTGACGCGCGACGGAGATCGCCTTGCGTCGGAGCTGATCGCGATCGCGACGGTGCACGAGGAGTTGGCTCGGCTGCGGACGGAGATCGCGCCGCTCTCCGAATTGCGGGGTGAGCTGCTCGCGCTCGACGAACTGTTCCGGCAGCAGGGTCGCCGCGTTGCGCTCATGGAGAACGAGCACGCGCTGACGGACGAACTCATCCGACTCCAGGAGCGACTTGCGAGGTTGGAGACTGCGCCGGCGCTCGAGGAGGAAGTGACACTCGAGCTGGAAGCTGCGCGCACTCAGCTCGAGGAGACGTCGCAGGCGCTCGAGACGTTGCGAACCGAATGGGTACGCGACAAACAGGAAGCCGAGACGAAGTTGCAGGAGCTCCGACGACAGTATGCTGACGTGAAGCAGCAGCGCGACAGGATTGTCGAGCTTGGCGCCGAGGGAGTGTGTCCCACATGTAATCGAGTGCTTGGCACGAACTTCCGCGGTGTGGTCAGTCAGCTTGGGGAGCAACTGGAAACTCTTCGAGTGGACGGGAATTACTATCGCGACCGCGAGGATCAGCTTGCAGCGGTGCCGCCGGGCGTGGTGACGCTCGAGGAGCAGCGCCGCAACCTCGCCGCGTCGCTGACCGCGTTGGAGCGCAAGCTGGCGAAGGTGCAGGCGGCGGTGCACGAGCTTCCCGCACTCACGCGCGACATCGCCGTCAAGGCAGAGCGGCGCGA
>DATBNQ010000086.1:0-19411 GCA_036554185.1 Gemmatimonadaceae bacterium
CCCGCTTCTCACGTACAATCTCAAGTGGCCTGTGATTGCACTGGGGGTCGGGGCAGGATTGATCTGGGTACTCAACAGTCAGCCCCGCGTGTTGCAATGGCCACTGCTGGTCTGGATTGGTCAGATCAGTTACGGGATCTACGTGATACACGCGTGTTTCGGGCAGTGGTTGCACGCGCACTTCAGCTCGTACGTCGTCGTCTTCGTACTCCAGGCCGGTTTGACTATCCCGGTGGCGGCGGCGAGCTGGTACTTTTTTGAGTCACCGATTCTCAAGCAGAAGCGACGGTGGCCCATGGCTCCAGGACGCCCAAAACCGCCGGAAGCAATTCCGGCGACAATCCTGTGACGAATCGTGATGATTCTGACCGCGAGGCGATTGCGATGACGAGTCCGACGTCGGGTCCAAACCCGACCAGCGGCACAAGCCAGCCGGAAGCTGACAAGGAATTCTGGGCGACGCAGTGGGTTTCCAACACCGCGACCGGTATTGAGAACCCGAACGCCCCCACCTGGGCCAACGACCGGGATCGCATGCTGCTCGATTTCCTGCGCCCTTACCTCCCAACAACCGGGACTGTCGCCGAGTTGGGATGCGGATCCGCGCGCCTGCTTGCACGCATCGGACTTGAACGCCCGCAGCTGAAGCTTCTCGGCGTCGACTACGAGGAGTCGGCGCTGGACCTGGTCAAGGAATCATCGCGCGCATATCACGTTCCAATCGAGACTCGACTCGACGACGTCAACAATCTCAGCTTTCCGGACGCGAGCTTCGACATGGTGCTATCTGGCGGCCTGCTGGAGCATTTTCTTGACCCCACTCAGGCACTTCGCGAGATGGTCCGGACTCTCAAACCTGGCGGGACTTTTTACGCATCCGTGGTACCGCGCAAATGGTTTTCGCTGCATCGCCCGTTACACCGGTGGCTGGGGCCGCAAGTGCAACGCACCACGTACAACGCCTACATGTACGCCAACTGGCTCAGGGAGGCGGGAATGGTCGATGTCGTGCCGCTTACAAAAGGAGTCTATCCTCCACTTTTTCATCACCTTCCACCCGCGCCGCGTCGTGCGATCGAACGGACGCTTCGCCCGCTTGACGGATCCTGGTTGGCCGATCACCTCGGCTACTTCTTCGTTCTCGCTGCGCGCAAACCCCGGTGACCGATATCAGCGCAATGAAAACCGTCATCCTGGCTGGTGGACGTGGGACGCGCCTGTCGGAGGAAACCGGTGTCCGACCCAAGCCGATGGTCGAGATCGGTGGGAAACCGATCCTGTGGCACTTGATGTCATCGTATGCGGCACACGGATTTCGCGAGTTCATTGTCGCATGCGGATACAAAGGCGACGTCATCAAGCAGTATTTCAGCGACGTGTTCTTTCATCACTCCGACTGGAGTGTCGACCTGCGGTCCGGTGAACGGACCATCGTGGCTAAACAGACCCCGGACTGGCTGGTGCATCTCGTCGATACCGGCGCCGACACGATGACCGGGGGCCGACTTCTGCGCTTGCGTCATCTCCTGTCCGATGGAACCTTCATGGCCACCTACGGTGACGGCCTTGGCGACGTCGACATTGGCGCGCTCGTCGCCTTTCACCGACGCCATGGGAAGCTGGCGACTGTCACCGCTGTGCATCCGCCTGCGCGATTCGGAGCGATGGAACTGGACGGCGATTCGGTCGCGAGGTTCTCGGAAAAACCACAGACGAGCGAAGGGTGGATCAACGGTGGATTTTTTGTCCTCGAACCCGGCGTCCTCGAATACATTGATGGCGCGGATGTGCCATTCGAGCGCGCACCCCTCGAAATGCTGGCCAGTGACGGGCAGCTCATGGCATTCCGTCACGACGGGTTCTGGCAACCGATGGACACCATTCGCGACAAGCAACTGCTCGAAGATCTATGGCAGTCGGGTCACGCTCCGTGGGTGACGGAAGAGTGACGTCGGATCTTCGCGCCTGGTACAAGAGAAGACGCGTTTTCGTCTCGGGTCATACGGGGTTCAAGGGCTCGTGGCTCGCGGCCTGGCTGCTGGACGCTGGCGCAATCGTGACCGGTTACTCGCTACCGCCGGCCGAGACGCCAAACCTGTTCGATGCGGCCGACATGGAACAGGGGATGGATTCGATATTCGGAGATGTACGTAATCAGAGCGCGCTCGAGCGCGCGATGCGGGAAAGTGCGCCCGAAATCGTCTTCCATCTTGCGGCGCAATCGCTGGTTCGTCGATCCTACCGCGAGCCCGTCGAGACATACAACACGAATATCATGGGGACCGTGCACCTGCTGGATGCCGCGCGCCGGATTCCAGCCTTGAAGGCCGTCGTCATCGTCACGAGCGATAAGTGTTACGAGAATCAGGGCTTGGATCGCGGCTACGTCGAAGAGGATCCAATGGGCGGGCATGATCCTTACAGCTCCAGCAAGGGTTGCGTCGAGCTGATAGCATCTGCCTATCGTCGATCCTTCTTTTTGAACAGTAGCGTCGGCGTGGCGTCGGCTCGCGCCGGCAACGTGATCGGTGGGGGAGATTGGGGCGAAGACCGTCTGGTCCCTGACATCGTACGAGCTGCGGCTGCGAATTCGCCGGCAGTTGTTCGTAATCCTGACAGCGTTCGACCGTGGCAGTTCGTGCTGGACCCCTTGCGCGGCTACTTGATGCTCGCGCGCGCATTGACTGAACACGGACAGGAGTACGCAAGCGCGTGGAATTTCGGGCCGCGCGATGCAGAGACGGTCGCGGTGCGTGACCTCGTTCAGAGAGTGGTTGGTTGCTGGGATCGGGTCACGATCAAGCTACCGACAAGCACCGATGGTCCGCACGAGGCACGACTACTCCAGCTCGATTGCACGAAGGCCCGCGTGAAACTGGGATGGGAACCACTGCTCGACCTCGACGATACAGTCAAGATGACCGTGGACTGGTACCGGGCGTACTACAATGATCCGATCTCAGCCGCGGCTCTCATGCGCGCACAGCTGCATGCGTACGACACACGCGCTCAACAAGCGGGAGCAAGACAATGACGACATCCGTCGGCACGGCCCCATCGAGAGAGGCAATGCGGGTTCCCTACGGCCTCAGCGTACACGGCGAGGATGAGATTGCCGCAGTTGTAAGGGTCTTGCGCACTTCGACGCAGATGGGCGAAAGTGTTCGACAAATGGAACGTCGCGTCGCGGACCTGTTCGCGAAAGCGCACGGGATCATGGTCAACTCCGGATCGAGCGCATTGCAGCTTGCAGTTGAATTACTCGGGCTCCCCGAGGGATCGGAAGTAATCACCCCCGCGCTTACGTTCTCGACTACTGTCGCACCGCTGGTACGCAGCGGATTGATCCCCTCGTTCGTCGATGTTGAGCCTGACACGTTCAATATAGACGTGGAGCAGATCGAGGCAGCGATCACGCCGAACACGCGCGCGATGGCAATTCCGTCTCTCATCGGCAACCTTCCAGACTGGGATCGCATCGCGCAGATCGCCCACACCCATGATTTGCGCGTCATAGAAGATTCCGCTGACACGCTCGGCGCGACGCTACGGGGCACCAGCACTGGCACCCGGTCTGATATAAGTACCACGAGCTTCTACGGATCGCACGTCGTCAATTGCGCAGGGAATGGTGGCATGTTGTGCGTAAATGATGACGAGTGGAACACCCAGGCCCGCTTGCTGCGGAGCTGGGGACGCAGCTCTTCGCTGTTCGTTGACTCCGAGGCAGTCGAGAACCGTTTCTCCGTGGACGTGGGCGGAATTCCGTACGACGCGAAGTTCGTGTTCGAGAGAATTGGATACAACATCGAGCCGTCCGAGATGGGCGCTGCGTTCGGACTCGTCCAGCTCGACAAGCTCGACGCCAATGTCGCGACACGCGAACGCAATTTTGCAAGTCAATTGGCGTTCTTCAGCAGATACGAAGAATGGATAGTGCTGCCCCGCCAGATCGAACGATCACGCACCGGATGGTTGGCATTCCCCATGATCGTTCGCGACGACGCACCGTTCACACGCCGTGATCTTCAGCTATACCTGGAACGCCGGAACATCCAGACGCGAACTGTCTTCACTGGCAACATTCTTCGGCAGCCAGGCTTTGCCGACATTCCCTGCAGACGTACCCCTGCGGGCTACCCCAACGCCGATGCTGTGATGCGCGGCGGAATGCTCCTGGGCTGCCATCATGGGTTGAACGACCAGCAGCTCGATTACGTGCATCAGACGTTCGACGAGTTCGCGCAGCAGTACCGCTCGTAGATGCGAATTGCGTTCGATGGCCACCGGCTGGCCGGCCAGCGCCTCGGCGTTGGGCGTTATATCGAATATCTACTGAGCTACTGGAGCGGAATGCTGGAGCGCGATCAGACGGTCACTCTCTTTCTGCGCCGCCCCCTCGTAGGCGAAGCTCTTGACCGTCTCAATCTTTCGGACTCGATCAGACCCGTCGTGTTGAAGCCGGACATGTCTGGAATCCCGTGGGAGAACATCTGCCTGAGGTTGCCGGCAAAGAAGCACGACGTGCTGTTCTGCCCTGCGTACACCGCGCCGGTTTATTACTCCGGCAAGTACGTTGTCGCCACGCACAGCGTAAACGAGATTCAGAATTCCGCGCATTCGTGGCGCTATCGCCAGACGTATGCTCGATTGTACAAGCACGCCGCGCGGCACGCCGACATGGTCATCGTACCGGCCGAGGCTACAGCAGCTGATCTGGCAGGCACGTACGGAGTTTCTGCAAAACGGATTGTCATCATCCCCCAGGGCGCCGATGATTCATTCCACCCGCTGGATGACGAGTCGGTACTTGTCGCCGCGCGGGAGCGATTTTTCGGGACGAATCGACCCTACATTCTCTTTGTTGGAAAGTGCTCGCAGCGTCGAAATATCCCAATGCTCCTCGAAGCATTCGCCGAGGTGCGACGCCGGAAGCAGCTTCCGCACGGACTGGTCCTGTTCGGTCCCAACGTGGCTGGTTTTCCGCTCGCCGAGCTCTGCGCGCAGTTTGGAATTACCGATGCAGTGGTGCAGACGGACGGCAGGATCACGAATCATCAGGAATTGGTCGCGATCTACAATGCTGCCGAAGTGTTCGTCCATCCGTCGGAATACGAAGGCTGGTCCATGACTACGATCGAGGCGCTCGCCTGTGGCACCGCGGTGATCGCGTCAAACCGTGGGGCACTTGGCGAAGTCACTGCCGGTCACGCATTGATGATCGATGACCCATCTGCGGCGGCGTTTGCCGATGCCCTGGGCGAGGTGCTGACAAACGATGCGGTTCGTCGTGATCTCGAAATTCGGGCGCGCGCACGCGGTGTACAGCTCACGTGGCGCGATACCAGCCGAAGAACGCTGGATGTCCTGCGCGATGTCGCTCGCTCCTGATTTCACGGCCGCGCTCAGGATGATGTTGCGTCCACCATCCGTCGGAGCCCTTCCTCCAGCGCAACAATTGGCTCCCATCCGGGAACCTGGCGCCCGCCAAGCCACGGCACCATGATGTCGTGATCCTGATGCGGCCTGGCCCCCCAATTGAGCGGCAATGTCACACCGCGCGCAGATTCAAGCATCTCCACGACGGCGCGCAGGGTCCTGGGGTGGCCGCCTCGTACCATGAACTGCTCGTGTGATCCTCCTGACCGATCGAGCAAGCCGGCAGCGACTGCTGTGTACGCACGGACGACGTCATCCACATACACGTAGTCCAGTATCTGCTGACCTGACGTCAACTCGATTGCGGCGCTCGTGGGATCAAGATCGACGAGCCGATTCAGCAGCTTGGGCCGCGGATCGTTCGGGCCGTACACATCATGCAGAATCAGGGTCGCCGCGCGGAGTCCACGGGCCGTGTTGAATCGCACGATCTCCTCCGCGGCCGATTTGGTCGCGGCGTAAAGCGTACGCGGATGCACCGATCCGTCGGCTGCAAATTGCCAGTAGCTACCGGTATTGACGAGGCAATCCGTGCCGACTTCGCGCATCGCCTCCGTCAACTGCGCGATGAGCATGACGTTGGAACGTACGAGCTGATCCACATCCTCCGCGCGCGGTACTGCGACAACGGCCGCGGCAAGATGAAAGATCACAGTCGGCCGAGTAGCCACCACCGCATCGCGCACACTCTCGAAGCTGCCATCGGTCGAGAGCATCGCGATGTCGTCGGTCGCACCGCCTGCCGGCCGCGAAGGCCCGCGTGTCAGTCCGGAGACGATCCATCCTGCGTCGATGAGACCTCGCGCAAGCCGGGACCCGATATATCCCGTCGCCCCCGTTACCAACGCCCGCGGCCGTAGTTCGGTCGGGCCAGGAAAGCCGTGCACCGAACGCGAGCCCTCCGATGAGGAGATGTCCATGCACGAAGCTCCGGCCGAAATTGCATCTCGTCAACTGCGAGTTCATGACCGCACGTCCAGATCGTCCGCCGTTAAAGGCTCGGTATCCGGACCGGGTCCGTCGGAAGTCCACCGAGTCGCTGTCCGACCACCCGCTGCATGAAGCGAATCGATGTCATGGATCTGTCCCGGAAACAACAGGATAGCTCTCCCGACGGCTCCAATCTTCAAACGAGCCGTCATACAGTTTCACCGGAACACCGAGCCGCCGAAGCTGCACGTAGTCGACGCTTGCTGTCTGACCGATGTGGCAGTAAACGACTACCGGCCTATCAAGCGACACACCCGCGGCAATGAATTTTGCCCGCGCGAGCTCCGGTGCGAGGTAAATGTTGCTGACGCTGTCAGCCAGCGTCAGGAAGTAGACGTTCCGCGCTCCCGGCACGTGGCCAGCGCGCGCGGCATCATGCCCTCGGGCGGATCCGTCGTAATATTCCGGCGCGCGCGCATCGACGATCGTCAGATTCCTGTCCTTGAGGTGAGCATGGACATACGCTCCATCCGTAACCCGGTTGCCATGCGCCACAACATGAAGACTACCACGCGTAACTCCCGGCGCGGCCGTCTCGATTCCACCGCCCGCAGCTTTCCAGGCATCGTATCCACCGTCCAGTATGTGTGTGCGGTCGCCAAGCCCGAGATTGTCCAGTTCCACGTATGCACGCGCAACGGGACTCAACCACCGCGATGTGCTGTACATGACGACGACGCTCTTGTCCGACACACCGAGCCGTTCCAGAATGTTCCGGAGTGAATCCGCCGATACGAGCTCCATCGAGAGACTTCCGTTCGCACCATCACCGGTGAATATCGAATGAAAGTCGAGTTCGCGCGCTCCAGGAACGTGTCCCGCTGCATATGGGTCGGGAGAGCTCATGCCGGACGCCGAGCTCATGCCCGGCATCGTCAGATCGATGACAACCAGGTTTGGGTCGTTGATGTGGGCGCGCAACCATTCGGCCGACACGATGAGACCAGGAAGCGGGGCCGGTTTGGTCGCCGGCCCCTTCACGGGCGCCAGCGCCGATAGCGCTGAGAGAAGCAGCAATTCAAGCATGAATGACTCGTGAAAGGGAAAGTTTGAATCAGCATCAACTATCTCAGCTCGCCCGGATTCCGACCATGGTCATTGCGACGAGTGGCGTGCGGACATCGTTGAGTGCCGCTCGGATGCGACCAGGTCGAGCGGACATCTCACAGGCAACCAAATGACGTGTTCTGGCATCTGACTTATGGAGAACCCCCCTCTTGCGCCAACCCAAACACCGCCGTACTGGTATTACATGCGCCTGATAGTTGTCGAGGATGAGCCGATCGCACGTGGCGGCCTGTGTACGCTCCTTGCCGCCGAGCCGTCGGTGGAAGTCGTGGGCTCGTTTGCCAACGCGAACTCTGCGCGCCGCGGCGTGCGGTACGCATTGCCCGATGCGATGTTCGTAGACGTCGAGATGCCCGGCGAGGATGGCCTGGAACTGGTTCGATCCATTCCAGCTGCTTCGCGCCCACTCGTCGTCTTCGTAACGGCACATGAGGATTATGCGACGACGGCATTCGACGTCGACGCAGTCGATTACGTCCTCAAGCCGGTCGACGAGTCTCGACTCGCAAGGGCGGTCGAGCGCGTCCGCCGAGCGATCGAGACGAATGCACGCGCCCGCGCCCACACGCGCCTGACGGAAATTCTGACCGATAACGTTGCTGACGACGGACACCGCCTCACGCGAATCTCCGCTCGTGTGGGTGACAAGCTTGTAGTCGTAAAGCTTGCTGATGTGTCATGGATCGAGGCGGACGGCGACTACATGCGCGTGCATTCAAACGGCCGCGCCCTCCTTGTGCGAATGACCATGCGGGAGCTGGAGCTCCGTCTCGATCCCGCGCTCTTCGTACGAGCCCATCGCTCGGCGGTCGTCAACGTCGAATTTGTTACGAGCGTCGACACGCTGCCGCATGGCGAATACGTCGCCACCCTGAAGGACGGTGTGCGCGTTCGAATCGGACGGATGTACAAACCCGCGCTGTTCGAAGCACTTGGAGAACGTACATGAAGAAGATGGTGCACGCGCAGCTGACCGCGCAGCTGTATGCCCGCATCCATGAGCTGCCGGGCAGCCGCCGCTCAGCGATAGCGATCTCGATCGTTTCGCTCGCCATCGCGACGGTGCTTGGCCTCATCGGCGCCGCGCATCATTTCGCAATGATGGTGTCGGAAGGAAGCCCCATGCCCTGGCGGCATGCCGCAGTAATGGAAATGCCCTTCTGGTATGCCGCGGCCGTACTTACTCCCGGGCTGGTATGGGCGCTACGCCGTTTTCCCGACCGCACCCACGGTGTGACGCGCTTCGCCGAGCACTTGGCCATTGCTCTGACTTGGGTCTCGCTTCAGACGGTCGCGGACATGGGTGCGCGCTACGTTCTCGGAACGGGACTCAGCGGACCGGCTCCGACGTTCCAGCAGATGGTCGTTGACTCGCTGATCAATAACTTTGTCGGCAAGCTGCTCACGTATGCGGCTATCGTCAGCGCAATTTATGCGTTCACCTACTACGATCGATATCGCGAGCGGGAAATCGCCACCTCGCAACTGGAAGCGCGACTCGCCGAGACACAGTTGCGCATGCTCCGCATGCAGCTCAACCCGCACTTCCTTTTCAACTCGATGAACACGATTGCAATGCTCATCAGGTCTGGCCGATCTTCGGAGTCCGTCACGATGCTCCTGGCGTTGAGCACGCTCATGAGAGACGCGCTTCGCGGCGACGCACCCGATAGCTGTGCACTCAACGACGAGCTCGATCTTCTGAGTCGCTACGTCGACGTCGAGCAGGTTCGTTTTGGTGGAAAACTCGGGTTCGACGTGGACGTTCCGGCGCCGCTGCGGAACGCGACGGTTCCAAGTTTCCTGCTGCAACCGCTCGTCGAAAACGCGATCCGACACGGTCGCGCAGCATCGGATGGTGTCGCGAACATAGGGGTCCGCGCCGAGCGTGCCGATGACAGGCTGATTCTCTCTGTCTGGGACGATGGCACCGCGGCCAGCACCCCGTCCGGCAATTCCAGTGGCGTGGGCCTCCGGAACGTCCGCGATCGCCTGCTCCAGATTTATGGAGCGGCGCAGTCCTTTGAGATCGGCCGGGATGCCGAAAGGACCGTCGCGCGGATCTCGATTCCGATCCAGTTCGCGGGCGTCGCAGTCTGATCTCCCGCCAGAGGCACCGGTCAGAATCGAACTGACGAATAGGAGATTTGCAGTCTCCCGCCTTACCACTTGGCCACGGTGCCGTTAGCCGCCATTGCCTGCTGGGCAGCCAGTCTCCAAACCTAACCGCCTCCCGCCTCCCTTCCCACCCCGTTGCATCGGGCGGGGGGTTGCCTACTCGGCCATCAATTCCCGAAGCATCGCCATGTTCAGCGAATGCCCGCCCTTGAAAGAGCGCATGAGGAAGGGCACATCGCTGCTTTCCAGGATCGCCCGTTGCTCCTCGATCGCATCCTCACCGATGAACCGGTCTCGCGTCCCGTAAATCATGTCAATCCGCAGATTCGGCCGGCGCTCCCCAAGGGCTCGGATATTCACGTCCTGAGGTATGGCGTGAGCCCAGGGCACCAGGTGGTCGACGACCGCCGTCCCCCGAGCAGCCCACCGGGCTACCGCCGGCCCACCCTGCGAAAAACCAAGCGCGTGTACCCTGATCTTTTCCCGTGCCACCCCGTGACCTGCAAGCTCGCCCAGGATCCGCTCGTAAAGGCTGTCCAGGTAGTTGACGATGTCCGCGATTTCGGCTTCCCGATCCTCCCTGGTCATCCACAGGGCACCAACCTTGCTTGCCCCGGTGTGCCCGGGCCGCGTATCCAGGTAGAACCGGGACAAACCCTCTGGAACCAGTATCAGGCGCGAGTCGTCTTCCAGGCTCTGAAATGGGATGGCAAAATCCGCAGCGAGCTGACTGAATCCGTGGCAGACGATCCAGAGGTCCCGCACCGCGTTGCCGGGGGATCCAATCTGGTAATAACGGGCCGTTCTGGTGACGGAAATGTGGAGTGGTGGAAGCTCTGGCATGAGTCGTTGAGTGGTTAGGCCCAATTATAGCGTTGTATCGGCCCGAGCGACCGGGTATCGAACCGGTCCCGAAACCTGGCGGCGAAGATGTGCATTTCTCCGCCACTTCTCGTGATCCGAAGTGTCACTCCGTCTCAAGCTCTCGGCCGCCCTTGGGGTGGCACTCGTCATCATACTCGTGGGGGTCGCGTCACTATACGCCCTCCACGAGTCGGCCAATGCCGCTGCCGCCGTCCAGCACTCGGAATTGGTGCGGGTGCAGCTCGAGCGGGCGTTGACTACAATCGTGGACGCCGAGACCGGGCAGCGAGGCTACATCCTCACTGAGGATACCACCTACCTTCGCCCATACGTTTCTGCACGCACCGACGTGGAGAGCGAAATCGCGGCCATCCGCGAACTCACGAGCGACAATCCCGTTCAGCAACGCCGAATTGATTCGTTGTCGCTGGTCGCCGACGCCAAGCTCGTCACGATGAATGAGACAATCGTCCTCACACAGGCGGGCAGGCGCGATTCGGCGGTGAAGATACTTCTGACGGGTCGCGGCGCCCGACTTACAGATCAGGCGCGCCAGATCATCGCCGAGATGAATGAAATGGAATTGGACCTTCTTGCGGCGCGAACGAACACGTACGACAATCGCAAGCTTGCCGTCATCCTCATAGTCATCATCGGCAGCCTGCTCGCCGCGCTGCTGTCGATTGTGACGATGCTCTGGCTGCGCACGGGAGTGAAGCAGTTGGAGGACGCCAAGGATACAATCGAGGAACAGACCACAGAACTATCAGCGGAACTCAAGAACTCGCAATTACTGACCGAACGGCTTGCCGCGAGCAACGACGGTCTGCAACGCGCTAACAGGGCTGTCGAAGGAGCCCTCATGCGCGTCGAGCAATTGCTACAGTCCACCGAGGAAGGCATCTACGGAATGGATGAAGCCGGACTGTGCACGTTCATCAACCGAGCTGGTGCACGCATGATGGGCTACGAACGTGGTGATCTTCTGGGCAAGGACATGCACGAAACGATGCATCATCACCGCGCGGATGGCACGCCATATCCCAACAATGAATGCCCGATTCACATCGCGACGGAGACAGGCACCCCGACGCGAGTGTCCGACGAAGTCTTCTGGACGGCCGATGGTCGTCCCATTCCAGTGGAGTTTGCGGCGTCCCCGATAGTAGCGGGCGGCAGGACGGTGGGTGCGGTGATCGCCTTCAGCGACATAACCGCACGCAAGCGGGCCGAGCGCGAGCGCGAGCGCCTGATCGCCGCACTTGCGAGAAGCAACAGGGAACTCGATCAGTTTGCGTACGTTGCGTCCCACGATCTCAAGGCGCCGCTGCGCGGAATCGCAAATCTCTCCCAGTGGATTGAAGAAGATCTTGGCGACTCCGCGCCGCCCGATGTCGCGGAAAAGATGACGCTGATTCGTGGTCGCGTTCAGCGGCTTGAAGCGCTGATCGACGGCATCCTCCAGTACTCACGTGCAGGCCGCGTCCGCTCACAGATCGAACTAGTGGATATCGGCGCGCTCCTCACGGATGTCATCGAGCTCCTTGCACCACCCCCGGAAGTGACAATCACGATCGATCCGTCCATGCCGGTGATCAGTACGGAACGAACACCACTGCAACAGGTATTCATGAACCTCATCAGCAACGCCATCAAGTACAACAGGCAGCCTGGCGCAACCATACACATCTCCGCACAGGATCGGCACGATCGATACGCGTTCAGCATTGCCGACAACGGGCCCGGCATCGAGCCTCAGTACCACGAACGCATATTCGGAATCTTTCAGACGCTCGAGTCTCGAGATCGCGTCGAAGGCACCGGGATAGGGTTGTCCGTCGTGAAGAAGACCGTCGAGCTCCACGGCGGATCCGTTACTGTCGACTCCGCGCTCGGCGAGGGTGCAACTTTCACGTTCGAATGGCCGAAAGCGGCCGAGGAGAATGCCGCAGCATGAATCCGGAAAGAACAATGAATCTCGTCCTCGTCGAGGATGACGACATCGATGTCATGAATGTGCGTCGCGCACTGGAGCGCGCCCATGTAACGAACCCGCTGTTTGTAGCCCACAACGGACTCGAGGCACTGGAACTGCTGCGAAGCGACCAGGTTCCGAAGGACCGCAGGCTCGTTTTACTGGATCTCAACATGCCGAAGATGAACGGCATCGAGTTTCTGCGAGCACTTCGCGGCGATCAGGATCTACGATCAACGCCCGTCGTTGTGCTCACAACGTCCGACGACGACAGAGACAAGGTACAGGCGTATGACTTGAACGTCGCCGGATACCTGCTCAAGCCAGTCACGTTCGTGAATTTTGTGGATGTCATGGCGGCGCTCAACAAGTATTGGGCACTCGTCGAGATGCCCGACTTCCGCTGATTCCGTGCTTGTAGGAAATCCCAGGCCATGACGGGAACTGCGCAGCCGCTCGCGCTACTCCTGGTCGACGACGATCAGATAGATCGACTCGCCCTCCGGCGCGCGCTCGCGAAGTCCGGGCTCGGGGAGATGACTATCGTCGAGGCAGAACGAGCGACGGATGCATTCACGCAGATTACGAGCGCCGCATTCGACTGCGCGTTTTTTGATTTTCGCCTGCCGGATCGTGACGGCGTGGCGCTGCTCCGGGATGTGCGCGAGGTCGGCGTCCGGACCCCCGTCATCGTCCTGACGGGGTTCGGCGATGAGCAGACCGTGCTCGACGCCATGAAGGCGGGCGCTACGGATTACGTTCCCAAATCGAGCATCTCACCGGAACGGATCGGACAGGCCGTGCGATCGGCAATACGGCTTGGGAATGCCGAACGCCAGGCAGCCGCGGCGCGCGCCGCCCAAGAGCGGTACGCAGACCAGCTGCGCGGGCTCGCGAACGCGGCAGTAGCAGTCAACAATGCCGAAACTGTTGGCGAGCTGCTTGTCGCGGCGTCGATGCATGCGTGCCTCATCACCGGCGCACCGGTGGCACGTGCGCGACTGTCAGAAGCAGTTGCAGCGGAACTGTCACACGAAGATGGCGGCGAGGGCTGGTTCTCGAGCGAGGGCGACGGCCCCCATGAGTTGTCGTCGCCGGTTGAGGTGTCGCTTCCGGGGCGCGACGGCGAGCCGATCGGACAGATCATCCTCGATGTCTGGGCCCATCGCGGCGGCGACGATGTGGTGCTCGGTCAGCTTGCGCGTCTCGTTGCGAGCGCACTGGAAAATGTGAGACTGTACCGCGCTGCGCAACGCGCTGCACAGGCGCGCGACGACGTGCTCGCAATCGTCTCACACGACCTGCGCAACCCGCTCCACACAATCGCACTGAGTGCCTCCTATCTGGCCGAAGTCTTTCTCGGCGACCTCCCTGACGCGGCACTGCAGCAGACGCAGATCATCAAGCGCGCGGTGGATCGCGCGAATCGCCTCATTCAGGACCTGCTCGACGTATCGAGGATCGAGGCAGGAGGATTCTCAATCTCCGTTGAACCGGTGTCCCCTCGCACGCTGCTCGCGGAGGCATGCGACGCAATGACGCCGACAGCGGCCGCCGCGCGCGTCACTCTGACGTGTCACGCCGACGATGATCTGCCGGATGTGATGGCCGATCGCGAACGGCTGCATCAAGTTTTCAGCAACCTCATCGGCAATGCCATCAAGTTTACACCCGTCGACGGAACGATAGAGGTCTGTGCCGTCGCACGCAACCCGTTCAGTGTGCACTTTTCAGTGCGCGACAGCGGTCAGGGAATCAGCGAAGAGAATCTGCCACACGTGTTCGACAGATTCTGGCAGGCGCGTCACACGACGCGTACAGGCGCCGGCCTTGGCCTCGCAATCGCAAAGGGAATCGTCGAGGCACACGACGGAGCGATCACTGCGAAGAGCCAGATTGCGAAGGGAACGGAAATAGCCTTCGACCTTCCGGCTGCATGATCGCCGGCGAACCCGCGTATCGGGTGCGCCGACTCAGATCGAAGCGCTCTCCGGCACGGGCGAACCGCCATCTATGGCGAGTCGAACCTTTTCCGTAAGCTCCTGAGACGTGAACGGCTTGTCGATGAAGAGGCACCTGGCTTCCGCCAGGCTCGGATGACGTGCTGCCTGCTCCGTATATCCGGACATCAGCAGAACCGCCATGTCCGGATTGCGTTCCCGGATCAACGACACAAGCTCCCGCCCGCTCATACCTGGCATGATCATGTCGCTCACCAGCAAATCGATCCCGGACGCATGACTCTCGTGGATGGCCAGCGCCTCATTTCCATCCGAAGCCGCAAGGACAGCGTAGCCAGCCCGCTCGAGAAGGCGACGCGTAGTCAGGCGAACCGACGGATCATCTTCCACCAGCAGAATCACCTCGGCGCCACGCGATCCAGCGGCGAGCGGTGTCTGCGGCGCGGTTGTGCCGGCTCGTGAATCCACACGGGGCAGACAGACGCTGATCGTCGTCCCCAACCCAAGCTCGCTACGCACCGTCAAACAGCCACCGGATTGCGTCACAATTCCGTGAGCCGTGGAGAGACCCAATCCGGTCCCCTCGCCGCGCGCCTTCGTCGTGAAAAAGGGCTCGAATACGCGCGCCTGAACGGCGCGCGTCATTCCGCAGCCAGTGTCGCTCACACGCAGCATGACGTAGTCGCCTGGCGCTACCTCATGCTCATCGCCAGCCGCCGCATCGATCGCAATGTCTTTCGTTTCAATGGTAAGCGTACCACCGTCCGGCATTGCATCGCGCGCATTTACGATGAGGTTCATCAGCACCTGCTCGATTTGCCCCGGGTCCGCGTTGACTGCACTGAGCGCGGGATCGAGGCCTGTGACGAAATTGATATCGGCTGGGAGCACACGCCGAAGCATCTGCTCCATGCCCTTGACGACCGAATTGAGATCCAGAACCTTCGGCTGCAACATCTGCTGCCGACTGAACGCAAGAAGCTGACGCGTCAGTTCGCCAGCACGATTGGATGCGGCCAGTATCTCCTCGACATCCGGCCGCATCGTTGAGTCCGGAGCGAGATCTGCGAGGAGTATCCCCGCATAGCCGGTCACGACGGTCAGGAGATTGTTGAAATCGTGCGCCACGCCACCTGCGAGTTGACCAACCGCGTCCATCTTCTGAGCATGACGCAGTTGTGCCTCGAGCTTCGTTCGCTCGGACACATCCGCCGCGAGTAATACGTAACCTGCCGGCTCGAGCAGTGCGTCGCGAATTACGCCGACGGACAGACTCAGCTCGACAGTCGAGCCATCCTTGCGGACGCGCTGCGCATGAACATCCGTGAATGTGCCGTCACGAAGGGCCCTCTCACGGATACGACGAACGTCAGGAAACATTTCCGGTGTCGCGAGTGGATAGTCGCCGCCCACAACTTCCGCGGCTGCCCAGCCAAACAGTCGCTCGGCTGCACCGTTCCATTGCAGTACGCGAAGAGCGAGATCGGTCGCGATGATCGCCACCGGCGAGCTGTCAAACAACGCCCGTATCAATTCGTTGGATTCACGAAGTGCTGTCGCAGCACGCCTGGCCTCGGTCATGTCCTTCACCAGGACAAGCCGCGTTTTTCGACCGCTCAGTTTCACCTCATGAACGGTGAGATCCACATCCATCAGGCTACCATCTTTTTTCTGGTGTCTGACGCCTTGCATGTTCTGCAATCCTGCACGCACACTCGCAACCCTCTCGCGGACGCGGGCTGCATCCTCCGGTGGGCGAATGTCGAAGATCGTCATGCCGAGAAATTCCTCGCGCGAGTAGCCGTAGTGCGACACGGCCTCGTCGTTGACTGCTACAAACTGATATGTGTCCGCGTCGAAGGCCCACATCGGGAGCGGATTCGACTGGAACAGCATGCGATAATCCTCCTCCGATGCCCGCCTTGCTTCTTCCGCCTTCTTGCGATCCTCGATGTCGCGACTCACAGTCACAAGTTCAGTGACATTGCCCCACACGGGGTCGCGTACCGCGCGGCCGGTGGTTTCCAGCCATACGTAATGCCCCTTCGAGTGCCTCAGTCGATGCTCCGCGCGCGATACGCCATTGGTTGCGCGCAGCACATCGAGAATGTCGTTCATCGTTGTGGCGTCGTCCTCGTGAAAGAACTCCGACGGATAGCGACCCTGAAGCTGACGCGGCTGGTATCCGAGAATTGTCTGGACCGCCGGCGAGATGTACAGGATGCGGCCATCCGGTGCATGTCGCGCGATCACATCTGTCGCGTTGTCTGCCAGCAACCGGTAACGCACCTCCGACTCCGCGACTTCGATGAGCTTTCGTTCGCGTGTCGTCTGGCGGCGGCCGATCACGATGATTGCGATCATGAACAATACCGCCGCGGCAGTCGACGCTTCGGTGCTGAGCCTGCCGTTGACGCCGGCGAAGATCGAGCCCAGAGGTTCGATTCGCATCAGCGCCCACGGTACTCCGCCGATGCGGGAGCTGAACTCGGCGCTCGATCCGGCGATTACAGCCGTTGGGTCGGGCTTCCTCGCAAACGCCGCCAGCGCGGAACGAGGTGCAGCTGAACGCGGCCATGCTGCCAGCGGCTTGCCTCGTGACCGATCTGGAGTCAGCGCATACACAAACAGGGAGTCCGTCGATCCGACGATCAGCGATGTCGTGTCATTGGTCGATCGGTCGATCAACGCCGAGAGGTCGGAGAGCAATGGTGCCGCTTTCGTTACCAGGACGACAGATCCGATGATGCTGTACGCACCCTTCTCACCTGCACGCGAGATCGGAGCTGGAAGCATCACTCGCTGCCCGAATGCGAAAGAGAGGCTGTCACTGTCAGAGTACGGGCCAACTTGCGCTCCCGAGTCGGTCGCAAGCGCCGCTGCCGCAGCTTTCAGGACAGCCTCCGACGGAGCGCTGGAGGAGGTTGCTCCCGTGACCCTGCCATTTCGATCAACTAGCCAGATCGCGCTGTAGGAGTGCAACTGATTGATCGTTGTCAGATTCTGCGCGAGCGATTTTGACAGAGCGGCAGGGGTGATCGCCTGCGTGCCTGGAGCCGGCGGAAAACCGAAGAGATCAGGAGTCCGCGCGGCCGCGCTTGCCAGAAGCCTGGTGTCCGCCGATCGCATAGCCAGCCACGCACCGGCATTGATGCCGCTCAGCCGGGCAATGGTCGAGGAGCGAGCAGCCCAGTTATCGAGAGCTGCCGTGCGCAATGCCTGTCGCCGGACGGCGGCGGCAACCAGGAAGACCAGCGCGCCGAACGCGACGATCGCCGCTGACCGCCATGGCCGGCGCCGCAGTGCCTCTACAACCCGTGGCTGGTCTTCAGGCATACCCACTCCCGAATTACAGGTGCTTTCTACAGACGCCAGCACCGGAATGATCGTGACGTCCGCAAACTTCGTTTGAAGTTTCGACCGCCGTCACCACAGTCTTGAACACCAGCCGGCCAAACCAGAACGAAAGGCCGCCGCGCCCGCGCTGGATCACTGCACGCATCTTTCCGGCCAGTGGTAAATTCCGGAATGATCCTCAACCAGTTGGCGACCGACATGTTCGTGTCGGGAATACCGGTAGGCGAGAAGGTGATCCGATCGGTCGTCGTGTATGGCTTCCTCATCCTGCTGCTCCGCGTTGCAGGCAAGCGCACACTCGCGCAATTGACTTCGTTCGATCTCGTGGTGCTCCTGCTGCTCTCCAATACGGTGCAGAACGCGATAATCGGCAACGACAACTCGTTGGTGGGCGGTTTGCTCGGCGCCGTCGTGTTGATCGCCGCCAATTACATCGTGGTGCGCCTGCTTTACAAGCACAGAAGAGCCGACCGCGCGATCGAGGGAAGCTCGTCAGTTCTCATGCACCACGGCAAATTCCTCGATGCCAACATGAAGCATCAGCTCATCACCAACATCGAGCTTGAGCGAGCAGCGCGGAAACAGGGAATTGCGCACCTGTCGGATATTCGAGTCGCGCGACTCGAAGCCGGTGGCGTTCTCACCTTCGAGCTGGAGAGCCCGACACAACAGGAGCGACATCTGTCAGAGCTCATCGGAAGGCTCGAACGCATCGAGAACATGCTGGAACGACTGGAATCTGCCGGCAACGACCAGGAAGCAGATGCATAACAATCCGGAGGCCAGTTGAGAATCTGGCGCGGACGGCACTCGGAGCCACTCATCATTATCTGGGTGGTTGCACTCGTGTTGATGGCTGGCATCTACAAGCTCGAAAGCATTCAGCCCGCTCTCTCGGAGATTCTGCGGCCGGTTTATGTGGTGATCATCGCCGTCACGCTGCTGGTGACGTGGAGATGGTTCAGAACTCGCTCCGGCGGAAAGCAACATGAGCGCCGGCACGGCGACCGGCGCCAGTCAGATCGCCGCGACGACGAATAAGCGACACGCCCCGCAACTGTGCGATCCGGGCGAAAGCTACGCTGCTGCTGCGTCTCTAACGCCAGTAAGCTGTTCGTTCACCCACGTCAGCGATTTGGTGTACAGCCACGCCATCTGCATGGGCAGGACACCCAGCGATGAGGCAAGCACGTCTACCTGATCCCACTCGCCACGCTGATATGCGTCGGCAAGAAGCAAGGGTTCGGCGTACGGACCGCTTCCTTCCATCACGGCCTGGCGAATCTCGTCCGACACACTGACGCGAGCGAGCACGTCGCGCATCGGCATGCGAAGCAGAACGTCGAGCATCGAGAACAGACCGGTCATGAAGAGAGCCTGCGGATGACGTACCTGCGGACTCGACTCGGCAATCAGCTCGCAAAGCCGTGCACGCAGCAGTGCTGCGTAAACCAGTTGATCCGTCACGTCGTTTCCCGTTACCATCGACGAGACCATCAGCAGGGCGAGCCAGCGATACAGCATCTGGCGCCCAACCATTCGAATCGCGTAACCGATCGAGTCAATCCCGCGACCGCCGATTGACGCCGAGTTGACGATGCGGAGCAGCTTGTAAGTCAGCGTCGGATCGGAACGAAAG
>DATBNQ010000101.1:0-10731 GCA_036554185.1 Gemmatimonadaceae bacterium
GTTTCGTGACGGCCAGGGCGATCCACAGGAATCCAATCGAGATTCCAACAAACACCAGCAACCTCGCCCAGGGCATCGGTGACGGCAGGAGCAACGTGTGCTCCGGATTCCAATGCATCGTCCCGAATTCTCCCATCGTCATCAGGAAGTTCACTCGATACGACTCCAACAATGGCACCCGCGCCACGAGCGGAACTACGAAGACTCCGAGGTAGGCCACTACCAGCGCTGTGTACTCCCGCGCAAGCAGCACCGAACAGAGAAAGGCAAAGGCGAACACCATCAGTCCGCCAGCAAGCCAGAGCAGCGCAAAGTGGAGTGACTCACCTGGAGGATAAGAGTGGTGGACCAACGGTGAAAGTGTTGGGATCAGAAGTAACGGCAACGCGGCAATCGTGACGACTTCGAGCAATCCGACGACGATTTGCGTGATGATTATGCGAGTGCGGGTAGCCGGAAGCGCGAGTGTGAACGAGGCCGTCCCCCGTCGACTCTCGCGCAGCAGGCCGCCAAGACCGATGAACAGCATCAGCATCGTGAACAGCCCCTTCGCCGTTCCGCTGTAGATGAAGTGGTAAACGCGTTCGCTGTACGTAGCGGCGCGGAAGCCATGGGGGACCAGTTCTGGATTGTGCTGCATTTGTTCATTCAGGAGAACTACTGCGGCGCAGAGCATTGTGATCGTTGCCGCGCTGAGAAGAAAACGCGTTTCGCTTTCTTTCCACGCCTTGAAGAACAGCATTCCGGTTCCACGCTGTTCGTGCATTAGAAATCCTGCCGGTTCGTAATTCGGGCACTGATCGCGATAAGGGATGCGGCGGCCAGCAGCACAGCGACCAGTGTGTGCCAGGGCAGGTGCCACGACAGCAAGCCAGTACGCTCCGTGAAATAGGGCATGTCGATGCCGCTCATGACGTCGTGAATGTCAGTGAGATACGAGTCCATGGGTGAGATGTCGGCGACGAGTGAATAACCCATCAATCCCAGGATTGCCGCAACGGGTGCCGTGAATTCTCCCGTGAACAAGACGGAGGCGAGCAGACCCATGCCAAAGATCAACGAGCCCACCATCGTCCAGAGGATTGTGAACCCCCATGCCTGCGACGACGGATACGACTGCCCGATGAGCGGCGAGAGAGTCGGCAGTACGATCGCGGGTAATGTGGCAAGCACGCCGACTTCTGCGAGGCCAACCAGCGTTCGAGTGGCCAACAGCTGCCACCGGCTCACAGGCAGAGCGAGCGTAAAACCGACCGTTCGGTGGTCTCGCTCTCGTGTGAGACCGCCGAGCCCCAGGAGAATCGCGAGGATCACGAACAGCTCGCGCAGATATCCCTTGTACGTGATCCGCCAGATGTACACCGCGTAGCTGAGCGGTTCGTCGCTGATGCCGCTGCTTGCATCACGATGAAAGAAGACAAAGGACGCGCAGATTACTGTGAGGGCGGCTGCGCTCAACAGGAATCGCGCTCGACTTTCGCGCCAGGCTTTGTACCAGAGCATCATTGTCGGCCCCGTGCGAGCTCCACCACGACGGGCATCACGATTCGCTCTGTACGGACTCGAGAAAGATTTCGCGCAGGCTGATCGGAGCAACATCCACCGAGACTGCATTCATGCTCCGTCCGTGTTCTGCAACAGCGTCGGCGTTCCCGCGCACGAGTACCGAGAGCTGTCGTTCTGCGCGCCGAATGTGCCGAATGCCCGCCATGCGGAACGCCTCGACGGCAGCGTTGGTGGCGAAACCAAGCGTGACGCGGCGGTAGTCCTGCTGCAGCTCGTCGAGCGAGAAGTCTTCCACGAGCGTTCCGTGGTCCAGGATGCAAACGCGGTCGGCGATGCGCTCCACTTCTGCGATCTGATGCGACGAGAAGAAGATCGTCGTCCCCTCGCTCGCTGCTCGAACGAGCGTCTGCAGCAGCCCCTCGACGGCCACCGGGTCCAGTCCTTCGCTCGGCTCGTCAAGAATCAGCAGCTCCGGCTTGCGCGATAGTGCGAGCAAAAGCGCGAGTTTGGTGCGCATCCCCTTGGATAGCGCACGAACCTTTCTCTTTGGCGGAAGCTCATAGTCTACAAGAAGCCGCTCGGCCACTTCAGGTCGCCAGTCAGCGTAAAAGGAACGCGTGAAGCGAATGATTTCCGAGACGGTGAAATACGCATACAGCTGCTTGTCCTCACCCACGTAGGCGATGCTGCTTCGCGCCTCGCAGTTCTCTTTCGGATCTTCGATGTTCCTGCCGAGCAGCGTACCAGTTCCGCTAGTGGGACGCGTCATCCCCAGCAGCATTTTGATAGTGGTGCTCTTGCCAGCTCCGTTACGGCCAAGGAAGCCGGTGATCTGGTGCGCTCTGACGTTGAGATCGAGAGCCTCCACGGCGGCGAATTGGCCGAAGCGCTTGGTGAGCTGGTGCGTTGCTATGACGTAAGCCTCTGGCATGGCTATCCCTGGCTGGGTTCTCTTGGGGGTAGAGCATAGAACAGCTCCGCCTCGAACAGCCGGCTGATCGCTTCCTCGGACAATCCATCCTGCTGCAGCGATTCCACGAGCCCGCGAACGCGCTGCTGCGCGACGCGCAGCTTCTCCTCGTGTGACTTTGAGCTGCGTCGCGCTGAGATAAATGCGCCGGAGCCGTGTCGGAGCTCGAGGAGCCCTTCGTGTTGCAGCTCCGAATAGGCTTTGGCAACGGTGTTATGGCTGACGATCAGCTCTTCGGCCAGCGTGCGGATGCCGGGCAGCTGGTCGCCGTGTCGGAGGACGCCGGTTTCAACGGCGTGGCGCACCTGCTGCATGAGCTGCATGTACACGGGCACGCCGGCGGCGGGATTGAGAGAGAAAAGCATTGTTGTCTGTACCAGTGTAATGGTACAGTGACCGGACGTCAATCCCCCGGATCAGGCGAGGCTAGTGATGTTTCTGCCTGGAAGCGGCTGGCCATGGTTGTCCGGCCGGGCTTCGGAGACTGGACCGAGTGGCCCAGGTGATCGAGCGCCGGCCGGAGGACTCGCACAAGCGTCCACAAGCGTCACAAGCGTCACAAGCGTCGCATTGCACAAGGGCAATGCCTCATGTCATTGCAGAGTTGCCGTCAGCGTGACGTTCACGTTCCCCTTTAGCGCCTGAGACACGGGGCATCCTTCCCTGGTGCCTTCGGCGATCTGTTGAAACTTCGCGTTGTCGATTCCCGGCACCTTCGCGTTTACCACGAGGCTCATCGTGGTGATCTTGAAGCCGTCGGCGGCCTTTTCGATGGTGCATCCTGCGCTGGTCTCGACCTTGTCTGCGGGCGTGCCGTTCTTCTCGAGGCCCAGGGCGAGTGCCATCGAGAAGCAGGCGGCCTCGGCGGCTGCCAGAAGCTCTTCGGGGTTGGAGCCGGCGGCACTCTCGAAGCGGGAGCCGAATGAGTAGTTGCCGCTGATCGTTCCGCTTTCGCCCTTGAACGATCCCTTTCCGTTCTGAAGACCCTTCTCCCAGATCGCGCTTGCCTTGCGTGTGGGCATTTTTTCTCCGTTGATGGTGATGATATGCAGTCTAGCGAATCGTCGCACGATGTGCGCCGCTACGGCTTGCAAAGTCACGGGTTGCGTCGCGCAGAGGTCGTCGATGATTAGCGCGTATTGTCCTGCTGTGTCGGATGTGCGCGGAGTCCGTCCCTACCCCGTCCCCTCGCCGGCACGCGCGGGCAAACAAGCGATTTCTCTCGTAGATTTGCGGCTGGAACGATGGTGTATCGAGTGGCGCGCAAATCAGCTTAGGAGCTTCAATGTTCAGCTACAAACCGAGCCGCAGGGCTTTCGTGACTCATCTCGCCGCGCTCGCTGGTGCCAGCGCGTTGCTTCCGGACGTATCGCTCGCGAGTGGCGCGTCCGAGCCCGGCGACGAGCCGGAGGCATGGCTCAAAGCGTTGACAGGGAAACACCGTCAACTGTTCCACGCGCATGACAAGTGGACCAAGGGAATCGAATACTCCATACGATACAAGACGGCGTATCCCACCGAATACGGCGTGAATCCAAACGACGTCAACGCCGTGCTCGCCGCTCACGGGAAGACGGGAGTCACCACGTACGTCGACGGGGCGTGGGAGAAGTACGGTTTCGGAAAGATGTTCGACGTGCAGGATCCCAAGACCAAGGACACGGCGACGCGGAACGTGTACTACGCCGGTGATGACGACAATCCTGGCATACGGGAGGCGCTTGCTGCTGGTGTCGTGGTGCTGTCGTGCAGAACGGCGCTGCGGGGAATCGCGAGCGAGCTCGCGGATCAGAAGAAATTCGGCAGCAAGGAAGAGATTGAGCGCGATCTGACGGCGTCGCTCATTCCGGGTGTGGTACTGGTGCCTGCGATGATCATCGCGGTTGGGCGCGCGCAGGAGCAACGGTGCACGTACGTGTATACGGGCTGACGGTGAGGGGGAGCGGGAGGGGAGGGTCGTCCGGAGTCGGTCATCCGGAGTCCGTCCCTACTCCGTCCCCCTCGGTGGTCTCCCCGGCAGAAAGTTCCCGGGGTCCGTCCCTACTCCGTCCCCACTCTACGCGTCTTCTTCCGCAAAAAATCCATCAGGATGAACTGGCCCAGTGTCATCGTGTTGGTGAAATAGGCCTTGCCCCTCGCGATCGCTGACACGCGCTTCACGAATTCCACCAACGCACGATCGCGCGCCAACATGAACGTGTTGATGACGATCCCCGACCTCCGGCAATCGGCGACCTCACGCAACGTTTCCGACACGACGTTCATGTCCAGACCCATCGAATTCTTGTAGATCTGGCCGTTCGGCAGCGTCAGTGCGCTCGGCTTTCCGTCGGTGATCATCACAATCTGGCGCATGTCCTTCTTCTGCGACATTAGGATACGTCGCGCAAGCTTGAGTCCTTCGGCCGTATTGGTATGGTACGGACCGACCTGCGCGCGGGCGAGCGCGGAGATCGGGATCTCCTCGGCCGAGTCGTGAAAGAGCACGACCCGGATCGTGTCGCCCGGAAACTGCGTGCGGATCAGATGCGTCAGCGCGAGGGCGACTTTCTTCGCGGGCGTGAATCTGTCTTCACCGTACAGGATCATCGAATGCGACGTATCGAGCATCAGCACCGTAGCACATGACGAGCGATACTCCGCCTGATGCACCATGAGATCGCCGTAATCGAGATCCATCGGCACGGTGAGTGAGCCGGTGCGGGCCATGGACCGCTTTAGAGTCTCGTTGACATCGAGATTGAGCACATCGCCGAACTCGTATGGCCTGCTCCAGCCATCGGACTCTATACCGGTGGCGAGATATGGTGTGTCATGGCTTCCGAAGCTGGACTTGCCGAGCGAGCTCATGATGTGCCGGAGCGCCTTGTAGCCCAGGAAGTCGACGCCCTTGTCGGTGAGGTTGAACTGGACCGATTTGGACGCCGCGTGGGAGAGACTGCCCTTGCCCTCCACCTGCTGGTGGCCAGCGGGCATCTGCGGCGGAGCCTCGAGGTTGAGATACCCCTCCTTGGTGAGGCGTTCAATCAGCTCATCGAGAAATTTGGCGAGCTTTTCCTGCGCCTCATCGTCGCCGTTGCCGCGCAACGCGTCGAGCATCTCAGGAGTGAACTGCCCGCTCTCGATCATGGCGTCGAGAATTGCCTGGCGCAGTGCGTCGAGTGAGCGGTCGGCGTCCTCACCCGTCATTCCCCAGTAGGGGTTGTAGTTCTCGCCGCCCGCGAAGCCGGACTGAAGGAGGAAGTCGGCCATCTTGTCCAGCAGCGACTGAAGATCGACCGCGTCGGCCATCTCCGGGCTGAACCTGGAGTAGGTATGGAACCGCATGCGTGAATAATACACCCGGCACAGAATACATTTCCCGCGTGGATACGCTTGCCCGCAACAACCCATTCCGGCCGCTCAGCCACCGGAATTTCCGGATCTTCTGGGGCGGGCAAACGCTATCGCTGATCGGGACGTGGATGCAGTCGGTGGGCGAGGGGTGGCTCGCGCTGCAACTGTCCAACAGCGCGCTCCTGGTGGGGGTGGTGGCCGGAGCGTCAGCGCTTCCCATCCTGCTGCTTTCCCTCTACGGCGGTGTCGTTGCCGATCGCAACGACAAGCTGAAACTCGTTCGAATCGCGCAGACCTTGCTATTGATGGAGGCGTCCGCGCTCTGGTGGTTCACGGCGTCGAATCATCTGACGATCCACTGGTTGATCTTCCTCGCGACGGTGAACGGGACGATCAGCGCGTTCGAGATTCCAGCGCGACAGAGCTTCATAGTCGAGCTGGTCGGTCGCGAGGATCTCGTCGATGCGATCGCGCTCAACTCTGCGGGCTTCAACCTTGCGCGTGTCATCGGTCCGTCCATTGCGGCGATCGTTATCGGGACTCTGGGCGCCAAGTGGTGTTTCGCGCTCAACTCGATGAGTTACCTGGCGGTGCTGGCGGGACTGTTCATGATCAACGTGCCGGCGTGGGAGCGGGTGGAAACTGGCACATCACCCGTTGAGGGATTGCTCGAGGGCTTTCGCTACATGCGTGACGCGCCGCTCATTCGCGTGCTCGTCAGAGTGGTCGGAGTCACGGCGGTATTCGGAATGCCGTTCCTCGCGATGATGCCTGTCGTCGCGCGGAACGTGGTACACGCCGGCGCCGGCGGCTATGGCATATTGCTCGCATGTGTCGGACTGGGTGCGCTGATCGGAGCATTATCACTGGCCGGCCTGGGTCAGCGCATCGCGCGCGGAAAGCTGTACATATGGGCAACGTATGGATTCTCGCTCGGTATCGTGGTCTTTTCCCTGATGCACAACATCGTTTCTGCGGCTGCAATGCTCGTCTTCGTCGGATTCACGATGATGTTGATGGGTGCGCTTGCGAACGGTCTGCTTCAGTCGATCGCACCCGATGAATTGCGCGGTCGAGTGGTCTCCGCGTACATATTTGTCTCAGTTGGGCTGGTGCCGATCGGGTCGTTCATCTCCGGTGCGCTGTCCAAGGCGATCGGAGTCGACTGGGCGCTCGGCGGGTGCGCGGTGATCGTGCTTGCGCACGCGGCCTGGGTGTTTGCGAAGTATCCTGCGCTCAGGACTGTCAGCTAATTTCAGCTCGTACAATCATTTATCACAAAAATGCGCATAGCAATTGGATCGGATCACGCTGGCTTTCGTTACAAGGAGATGTTCAAGGCCCATCTCATCGCGCTCGGCCACGAGGTCAAGGATTTCGGAACCGATTCGGAGCAGCCTGTGGATTATCCGCTGTTCTGCCGGCCCGTTGCGGAAGCGGTTGCGAAGGGAGAGACGGAACGTGGAATCGTGCTCGGCGGATCAGGCAACGGCGAGGCGATGGTTGCGAACCGTGTGAAGGGGGTACGCGCGGCGCTGTGCTGGAATGTCGACTCCGCGGAACTCGGGCGACACCACAACGACGCGAATGTGCTATCGGTCGGCGAACGGATGGTATCCGAGGAGTTGGCGATTCAGATACTGGACGCCTGGCTCAACGCGCCGTTCGATGGAGGAAGACATCAGAGGCGGATCGACGAGATCGACGCGGTATGATCAACGGCCCGGCAGCAACCATCGCGGCCTGATGCATGTCTGACTTGAGGTGCGCTCGTCGAAACGCCGCGTCCGGCCTAAGAGTCCATCAGATGCCGACGTTGAATCTACCGTCAAGGACCGCCTAATTCGTCATCAAGCAATCGTGTGAAAATATCGGTTGCGAAGTTCGGAGAAATGAGACCCGTGAACATTCGTCCCCTGAATCGCACCGACGCAGCAATTTTTCACGCGCTCCGTCTCGACGCATTGATGGAATCGCCCGAAGCATTTGGTGCAACGTACGAAGAAGACGTTCTTCTGTCTCTTGACGTGGTCGCCGATCGCATCGATCAGATCCAGGTCGAGCCGCAGCGCGTCGTCTTCGGAGCCGTTGAAGGTGAGGCAATCCTTGGCATCGTCGGATGCATGCAGGAGTCCAGAATCAAGTCCAGACACAAGGCCGTGGTCTGGGGCTGCTACGTTCATCCCAGCGCGCGGGGACGTGGACTCGGCGGTGAGTTGCTGTCGCATCTCATCGCGCACGTCGCGCAATGGGATCACGTCGACGCGCTGACGCTTACGGTGGTAACCCGCGCGGAGGCAGCGCGGGCGCTGTACCGCAGCGTCGGTTTTACCGTCTTCGGCACGGAGCTGGACGGCTTGCGCGAGCACGGTGTGAGCGACACGGTCGAGTACATGTCGCTTCATCTACCGCGCCGGCACACTGCGCTCACCTCTGAATAACGACCATGCGCTATGTGATGAAGCAGAAGCTGTTCTCGCTGGGCGACGACTTCCTGATCAAGGATGATTCCGGTCGCGACGTCTACTTCGTTGATGGAAAAGCGATAAGTCTCGGTAATCAGCTTTCCTTTCAGACCGCCGACCGAACGGAACTTGCATTCATCAAGCAGCGCGTGTTTTCATGGGGACCCACGTACGAGATCAGTCGTGCCGGACAGGTGGTGGCGATCGTGAAGAAGCACATCTTTGCGCTGCTGCACCATCGCTTTACTGTCGATGTCCCGGGTCCCGATGACCTGGAGGCGGAAGGAAACTTCATGGATCACGAGTACGTATTTCGTCGAGGCGAAGCCACCGTTGCGACTGTGTCAAAGCAATGGTTCACTCTTGCCGACACGTACGGAGTCGATGTAAGCGCTGGAGAGGATCCGGTGCTGATCCTTGCGAGCGCGGTGGTCGTCGATGAGGCGTGTCATCCGGACGGTGGTGGCAGGCATTGAGCGCGTAGCTCTGCCCGCATGTGAGGCGTTGCACCACCACCCTTGCATCACCGTCCTGTCACCGCTGGAAGTATGTGCGACCGGAGCGCTGGCTGCCGCGAGGGTCAGCGCTCCGGTCATCCACACGCTCCCACGATCACAACCTCGCGAGGACCTCGGCTGCCAGCGTTTTCTCAACCGCCATCTGCCGAGCATCTCCGGGAACGCCGTAGAGGTGAAGCACAAATACTTTGTTCCCCTTCTTCACTGACAGGCTCGTCAGGCCGGCGATCGTTGCGTAGAAGGCCCCGTCGCCAACCCCGCCAAGTTCTGTCTTCGTCAGTCCGGGCATGGGCGGCATTGTCCCGAACCCGTTTGGCGGCCAGAGCGAGACCGTCACTGTCATGTTCTTCGGCTGACCCGGCGCAGTCCAGCTGCACCCAGTCGTACCTATCGCCTGACCCGCGCCTACGGTCGCACCAAGAGCGGCATCGATCTGGGCCTGAGTCAACAAGGTGCACGGACTGCCGGATCCCTGAGCGGTTGCCACGCCGGATGTAAATGCGGCGACCGTGCAGACGAGACCAGCAAGGAAGACCATCCGATGTTTCGAACTCATCTGTCAGCCTCCATTGATCAGTGTTTTCCCTCGCACTCCGCGCTGCGGCGTCGCGGTTCGCCGATCCTCCGCGACGAAGGCGAGGCCCCCCGCTGTGAAAAGGGGCCGGCGCTCCGGGCGAAAAGCCGGCAATCGATACAAAGGTAACGCTGGCCGGCGGCCGTCACTTCGTCCCGGACCGCGAAGCATGATCCATGCATGGTCCGGCCGTAGTGCTCGCTGGCGTGCGGGCCTCGGGCAGACACCTTCAGGTCGGTAAATGACACGAATCAAGGTCACCTTCTGGGTATTGTGCATCGGCCTTACGGCTCTGTGGCTTGTGGCCGACCCAGTGCTGTCGCACACCGCTCCGTTTTCGCAGACGCGGCTGTCGCTCATCAACTACACTGGCATCATCGCAATGGGTGTTATCAGCGTAGCGATGATACTGGCGGTGCGCTCGTCGAAGGTGGAGTCGTACATCGGCGGTCTGGACAAGAGCTACCGCTTGCACAAGTGGCTCGGCGTCGCGGGGCTGGTCATGGCGATCGCTCACTGGTTGTGGATCAGCGGACCCGGCTGGCTCGCCAGCATCGGAATGATGGCACCGGCGCCCCGGGAACGGACCAGTACGGCGACGGCCGCGCAGGGACCGGCGCTGCTGCACGCACTGCAGAATCCGGCGCGATCCGTCGGTCAGTGGTGCTTTTACGCAACGGTCATACTCGTTGTGCTCGCGCTGCTGCGTTGGTTTCCGTATCGCTACTTCCTGAAAACGCACCGTTTGCTCGCGATCGTCTTTCTGGTTCTCGTGTTCCACGGCGTGGTGCTGCTGAAGTTCTCGTACTGGTCGCACGCGATATCGTACGTGATCGTTGCGTTGATGGCGGCCGGAACCGTGTCGGCGCTCATCGTGCTGTTTCGCAGGGTCGGACGTACGCACCGTGCGGTTGGCGAAGTCGCCGCGGTCACAAGGCGACCCGATGTGGGGATATTGCAGGTAAGTATTCGTCTGAAGGATCGATGGAACGGTCACGACGCGGGGCAATTCGCCTTCGTGAACTTCGAGGATGGCGAGGGACCGCACCCGTTCACCATCTCATCGACATGGAAGGACGACGGTCTTCTGCTGTTCCTCATCAAGGGACTGGGTGACTACACACGAGAGCTTCCGTCGACTCTAAAGGTGGGCACTCTGGTCACAGTCGAAGGTCCATACGGCCGGTTCACATTCGAGGGACGGAATCAGCGTCAGATCTGGGTAAGTGCAGGGATCGGCATCACGCCGTTCGTATCCCGAATGCAGGAGCTTGCCGCCCACCCTGACGGCAAGACGATCGATCTCTTCCACGCGACTGGCTCGCGCGACATCGAGCCTATCGATCAGCTGCGTAAGCTCGC
>DATBNQ010000142.1:0-8535 GCA_036554185.1 Gemmatimonadaceae bacterium
CGGGTGCTTCAGTTGCAGCACGTCGAGATCTCGCGCGCGACCGCCCCGTTCAGCGTGACTCTTCCGGCGCGAAAGAGCCGGCCGAAGCGCGGCGCCGAGGCCGCGGGTGCGAAGGGCGGAGCAGCGGCCGACACCGGAAGCGCCACGAAGACCGAGACGCGCAATTTTCCTGCGGGGAGCTACATCGTTCGGATGGATCAGCCGTACTCGAGAATTGCGGATGCACTACTGGATTACCAGTATTGGAGCCCGAACGATCCGCAGAAGACACCATATGACGATACGGGCTGGACTTTCCCCGAGAACTTCGATGTACAATCCGTTCGCGTGGTCGACCCCGCCGTGCTGAGCGTGCCAATGGCGCCAGTGACGGGAGAGATCAGGGCTCCCGGCGGCGTTACTGGTTCGGGATCGGTGTTCGTCATCAACAACAACGGCGACAACGCGCTAACCACATTGCGCTATCGATTCAAGGCGGCGGATTTCCAGGCAGCGGAGGAACCATTCGAGGCTGCAGGAAAATCTTTCGTACGCGGATCGTACATCGTTCGCAACGTCAGCCAGGGCGATCTAGACAAGGCGGGACGAGAGATGGGAGTTACCGCGTACGCAGTGGCGTCGGCGCCGTCGGTCAAGATGCATCCGGCACGCGCGGCTCGCGTTGCGATTCTGCACACGTGGACCAGCACACAGACGGAGGGATGGTGGCGCCAGGCATTCGATGTGGCGCACATTCCGTTCAGCTATATCAGCGTTCAGGACGTTGCGAAGGATCCGAACCTCAACGCGAAGTACGACGTGATCCTCTTCCCGCCATCGGGCAATGCACAGTCGATAGTTCAGGGGATGCCGATGTGGCGCAATCCGATGCCGTGGAAGAAGACGGCCCTCACGCCGAACATGGGCGTGTGGGGTCAGAGCGATGACATACGTCCGGGACTCGGGCTCGAGGGGGTTCAGAACATTCAGAACTTCGTTGCGCGCGGCGGCGTGCTCGTCGGCGTCTCGAGCACTGCTGACTTCGCGATTTCGTACGGACTTGCAGACGGAGTCTCGACCAACAGAACGGGCCGCGGGAAGATTGTCGGAAGCCTGCTTCGCACGCGCATCGTTGATGATGCGAGCCCACTGGTGTACGGCGTGTCCGACAGCCTTGCAGTGTACAGCGAGGACGGCGAGAGCTTCAGCATCAGCAACACCCGCGGCGGGCGCGGCGGCGGGCGGTTTGGAGGCGGCGAGGCCACGCGTGCGACGGGTCGTGGGACGATCGACGACCCGGATGTCGTTCAGGGGCGGCCGCAACTCGCAGCGCGAAACATGGCGCCGGTTGAACCCACGGTGGAACCGTGGCAGGCAACACCGATCACGGACGAGCAGCTTCGCAATCCACTTTCGATTATTCCGCCCGACCAAAGACCGCGTGTAGCGATCCGCTTTACGGACCAGCGAGACCTTCTCGTATCCGGCTTGCTGGACGGGGGCGGCGACGTCGCTCAGAAGCCCGTCGTTGTGGACGTGCCGATGAAAAAGGGGCACGTCGTATTGTTCGCGAATAATCCGATCTACCGCGGCGAAACGCTGGGAGCGTATCCGTTGGTATTCAACGCAATCCTGAATTTCGACAACCTCAACGCCGGGCGTAAGTTGGACGCGAAGTGATCCCAGGCTATCGGCGGTGATACGCTGCGACAATCTGTCCGAATTTCCTACAGTCAGTGGCTCCGGGGCTAGCCTGCATTTCTCCCTCGGAGCTCATTGGCACGCACATCCGACACTCGGCATGCGACGGCCCACCGGTGGCCCGGCCCTTGCTTCCTGCGGGTTGGTCGTGCAGTCAAAAGACTGTGATTTCGCATCAGCTTCACGTACCTGGATCAGGTGAAGCTCGCATCTTCTCGCACCGGGTCTCAAATGTCACGGTTCACTCGGACCTTCCGCTCTCTTGGATTTGCCCTCGCAGCAAGTAGCACCGCGCTGGTCGCGTGCGGTGGTGGCGGCGGCGACAGTATTGTTGGTCCGCCCGGCGGAGGGGGAAAGGCAGTCGCGACGATAACGTTGAGCCCCTCGACCGCATCGATAGTCGTTGGGGGAACCACCACGCTATCTGCGGCGCTTGCCGACGCGTCCGGAAATGCGCTGTCCGGCCGGACGGTCACGTGGACGTCCAGCGATGCAAGCATCGCTTCCACGAGTGATGCCGGGGTCGTTACCGGAAAGGCTGTTGGCAGCGCAACAATCACCGCTACAAGTGAGGGCAAGACAGCGCAGTCGACCATCACGGTTACGGACCCCGTCGCGACGCTGACGCTCAGCCCAGCAACCGCGGGGCTGGTGATTGGCGGGACCACCACGCTCTCAGCCGCTCTGGCTGACGCTGCTGGAAACGCACTGTCCGGCCGGACCATCGTCTGGACATCGAGCGATGCCAACGTAGCCACGATCAGCGATGTCGGAGTTGTCACGGCAAAAGCCGTTGGCACCGCAACTATTTCAGCGACGAGTGAAGGGATTACCGGCAAGGCGACGATCACTGTGAGTGACCCGGTGGCGGCTGTCACGGTGACACCAGGAACGGTCGCTTTGACCTATTTCGACACCACTACGGTCGCAGTGACGACTTTCGATGCAGCTGGAACGGCGGTTACAGGCCGCACAGTGACCTGGTCGTCAAGCGACACGACAGTTGCCACAGTGAGCAGTACAGGGCATGTGAGCGCAGTTGGTGTCGGCACAGCGACCGTATCTGCAACGAGTGAAGGAAAGGTTGGCCAGACGACGATCACGGTTACCAAAGCGCCTGTGGCGCAGATAGTTGCGAGTCCCACGACGATGACGGTCAAGGTCGGTGCGACCCAGTCATTTACGATTTCGCTGCTTGATGCTAGCGGGAACAAGCTCTACGGTCGCCGAATCGCCATTCAGCTCAGTAACAGCACGGTCGCAACCGTGTCGCAATCCGGTCAGTCGTATCCTGTCACCGGAACCGCCGCGGGGTCAGTGACGTTGACGATTTCAGCCGAATCCGCTCCGACCGCCACCGTCACGGTGACCGTCACGCCGTAGTTTGCGGAAGCGGGGTGGTCGGTTTTCGGCTGCCCCGCTTTGAGTGTGCGGTTCCGCTCTCGCCCCGTACGGCGCTCAGCAATTCTTGCTTCCCCACCCGCCTATAACGGCGCGGCACGAATTCTGCCTTCATGGTTCGCGCGTCGAAATCTCCCCAGAAACCGCGACCGCATCGGGTGGCTCGCTGACAGGGAGAAGCACATTCAGAGGAGAGGGTTACATGGATTTCACACGGAAGTTGGCAGTTGCGGCGACAGCGGTCGCGATGACCGCATTCGCGATGCCTGCAGGGGCACAGAATACATTCAATTTCTTCACGACCGGTCAGTTCACCGGCGGTGGAGCAACCTGCGAAAACCCGGTTGCAGCCGCGTTCGTACAGTGCGGTGGAGTCGGCAGCGGACTCGGCCTGTCCTTCACTGGAGTTTCAGCAGTGCCCGGCGGATTCGCATCGGGTAGCCAGGTTCAACTTGGAAAGTTCCAGCCATTGGGAACTGGCACCATCACGGTACCCCCGCCGGATGTCATGTTCAAGCTGTTCATCAACCAGACTGATCCGACGACCGGGACCAGCAGCGTGGTTGGTGGATTCGCAGGGACATTCAGCCAGGGCGCGGGATTCGGCAATAACAGCACACTGATCTACTCGCCGAGCCAGACGACAATGATCGGGCCCGTCCAGTACTCGTTGATATTCAACAACGATCCCAACACGGGCGCCCCTCTTGGCGGCATCGCTGTCCTCGCGGTCAATCCGACGACCATCGGCGCTATCGGAACATCGACTGTTCCAGAGCCCAGCTCGATGGCTCTGCTCGGCACGGGACTGATCGGACTCGTACCGTTGGTCCGCCGCAAAAAGAATTCGTAGGTTGGCATCAGCGGTCAGACAATAGTGACGTCCATGCGATGACCCTCCAAAAGCAGGTGTGAAAGACGAATCAGTCTTTCACACCTGCTTTTTTTTCGTCCTCGGCGTGCTTCGACTTGAATCCGTCGACGGGAACGCGTAGCCACGAAGTGCGCCACGCAATGCGCTGCTTCGCGCGCACATGGATTCGAATCACCCGGACCGGGCCGTCTCGATAACTATCGACGGTGAGAGAGTCGGCCGTGCCGGCGCGCTCAAAGCGCCAACCGCTAGGCTCGGTGAGATACAACGTGTAAGTCTGATTTGGGACAACCTCGCTACTACCACTCAGTACTCCGTCGGCCCAGCGGATGTCCTTCAAGTCTGGCGCGCCGCAGCTGACGTGACGACTCGTTGACAGTAGCTGCGGGTGCAGCTCCTTCCTGTGAATGCAGAACACCTGTACTCCGAACGCTGAGTCTACCGGCCCTGCGCGCAACGTGCGTGTGAACGGCCCCTGGAACTTTCTCGTCCAGAACTCAAAGGCGACGTATTCGCTATCCTGCGCGAGACCCAGCTCCGAAAGCGGGATGCTTGACGGCGCGTCAGCAGTACGCGCCAGCACCGTCCAGCCGCCGAACGGACGGTTCACATCCAGCAGGTACAGCGGGGCAGCCAGGCGTTGGCTAGCGTCGAACGGGCGCGGTCCGGCGCCACTGAGCTCGACTGCCGAGCGTCGCAACTCTGCCGAACGGGACGGATCGACATCATACAACTGTTGTGGGAGCGTGAATAGTACCGGCGCCGCGGCGCGCGCGATCCGGACGCGCGAACTCGCGTACGTTTTTGCTCGGTCCGTAAGCATGAGTATCGATCCAGTCAGCGACGCGAGCGAGGTTGCTCTATATGCGTCCGAGCGGGCAAGCTCGATGTGATCTGGATCGTTGCGCCAGATCACGTTATTGAACGAGTTGTACTGCGCGAAGCCACCGTATCCGAATCCGTCGTCGCCAACGCGCGTCGCGTCGATTATGCCGATCAACTCCGGGCGCACGCCCCACGAGGCAAGCAGATAGGAATCCGGACCGATCTCGTCTCGGATCGCTTGCACGAAATCCCTGTACACGTGCACAATATCCAGTCCCTTGCTATTGAAAAATGCTGCGTGACTATTGTAGCCCTCGTAGCGCAGGTGCCTCAGCGCGTCGACCTTGAAATAGCGCCAGCCGTCCTGCTTGAGACCTCTGTACACCGGGCGTACCAGCGTGTCGAGGGTCGCGATATTCGAACCGTCCATCACGAAACCAATCCAGTTCCCGTACGATGGCGCGCCATTGGCATCGCGCACGAAATACTGCGGATGTGTGCGTGCCCACTGTGGATCCTGAAATGTCACATTCGTCCAGAGACCGGGCGTCAGCCCGCGTTGCGAGATGTAATGGCTCAGATTGTCCAACCCGCCTGGAAACTTTGCGTTCGAGTGAAGCCAATGATCCGGAACGCCAATCGGAGTCTGCTGAAAACCGTCGTCGATCTGTAGAACACGGTAGCCGTATGGCTGCAGAGAGTCCGAAAGGATATCGGCCATGCGTTCGACTTCTTTCTGGGTCACACTGTCCCGGTAGGCGAACCACGAGCTCCAGCCCGCAACTGACTCGCGCTTCACGCGATACGTCCATGGCCGAAACTGAGTGAGCCCGCGATGACGATTGTAATAGCGCGGGCGGAATCGCAGCTCGATCTCCGAACCAGTTGCAACGAGGCTGAAGGCGGTCGTGTCCGAACTCTCAGCCAACGGGGTTACAACGGCATGTGCAGGAAGATCAACAGAAACGACCCAGTCGCGCGCACGGTCGTATACGGCTCGATTCAGGAGACTGTGACTGAGCCCCACGCTATTGCGAACTATCGGCATCGCGTCGACACGGCGATCGACCTCCGCAGGGAAAGCCTCGTCACTTGCGTGTATGACGCCTGACAGTGTAAGCCGCGAGCCATCGAATGCGGTCCATTTGATGACTTGAGTCACCGCGCCATCAAGAGTATCTGTGCGAACACGGATGTCGGGAACCTCGCCGGAGTGGGTGAGCGTCCCGTCGAAAATCAGCTTGCCGTCGTAAGAAAGTGACAGCTGTCCGTTGCGGTCGCTGAACACTGCGGGCGCGTTGGACGGCGCAGCAGTTGGACTCTGACCGCGCAACGGGGTGGCGCCGACGACAACCGTCAGCAGCGCGGCCGCACCCCCCAGAACTGATTTACAGACTGACATGTATCTCGGATGAGAGAGCCTGGACACTGTATTGAGTCTCATTAATGGATCGCGAAAAGCGAACGATGTGACGGCCGCGCCTCAGCGATAATTGCGTGGCAGCGCCTCGAAAGCAAGGCATGAGAGCAAGCCCTCCCTGGCAACGCCGGTGCACCAATACGGTGAAGCAAAGAGGGCCACCGCATCGCGATGGCCCTCTGTTGATTGCTGACAGCCTGCTCAGCGCTCGAGCACGAGGAGAGTGAACGTCCCCGGAAGTATTGGCGGGCGGCGGCGCTGTCCGGCAGCCGCTGCAGGAGTGGGGCCGAACCTGGCCGACACCGTGTAGAGACGATGCGTCTGCGGATCCAGAGCCATCGTGCGGGCGCCAGGCATGGTGGTGATGTTGTCCACCACTGTGAACTTGTTTGGGGAGTCTTCGTGTACGATAGTAATCTTGCCATCGCCAGTTGACGCAAACGCGTATTGCGTCGAGGCGTCGAACCTGTCAGCATCGACGCCGGTACCAATCGGCGCCGTCGCTACGAGCTTTCCGGCGACCGCATCGGATATTCCCATCACCTTGCTGTGGCAGCCGCTGAATAGCCGGTTGTGTGCGACATCGATAGCGAGTCCGCTCGGCGACGTGCATGGTGCGATCGACCACTGCCGTGTAACTCGGTTGGTCCGTGAGTCAATCTCGGCAACGAGACTCTTATCCTCGATGTTGACGTATACCCCTCCCTTCCCGTTGGTCACACCAAACTCGGGCTTGCCAGGTAGCGTGATGTTCCTGATGCGCTTGCCCGTCCGTGCATCGAGTACGGACGCGGAGCCTGCATCGCCATTGAACGTGAAGATGTGGCCAGAAGCCGGATCGTACAGAATCGCGTCACAGTCTACCGCCGCTATGGTTTTGCCAAGAACCTTGAGCGTTTTTAGATCGAACATGACTACTGTGCTGTCCCCGCCCGACGTTACGAAGCCGTGTCCAGTCGAATACGCGAAAGCAACACCGTGCGCGCGATTCAACCCGGGGATTTCGCCAAGTACATGACCGTTTGACGGGTCGACTACCGTAACGCGATTTTCGTGGGCAATGAAGAGTCGGTGACCAACCGTATCAATGGCGAGATAGTCCCATGATCCGTCACCGCCTATCGTGAAGCGGTTCGCTACGTGATAATGTGGTGCCTGTGCAACCGCGGCTGTCGCCATGGACAGCGCCACAATCGTCACGGCGGCAGTGTGAAGAATTCGCATACAGCAGGGATCCTGTGATGAGATGTAATTGCATCGCGCAGCAATTCGGAACGATGCTCGACTCGATAAAGGTACCGACGATTCCGGCCTTCGCTCGAGGGCGACGATCCGAATCCCGCGCGGCGAGCGATCCGGCCGAACGCCGCGATGATTCCGGGAATTTATTGTCAGCCGCGTGACAGCTTGGCAACGTGGAGCGGGATCGCCGCACGCGCGTTTGCGTGCGGAGTTCCGAAGCAAGACGTACACGTGCCGTCGGCCGCTGGGGACGCGCCGGACGCCGCTGATTTCGCGGCTCCTGCCGTCCGGCGCAACGCGCCGGCGTTCGATGCCGTGTATTGCAGGGCCGACTCTGGCGCATGCGCAGCGTACAGCGCAGCTTACAGCGCGATTTCAAGCTCGCTGACGTCGGTCCGTTGCCGGTGGCGCGCGCCGGCCCCGCGGACACGTAATTCAACCCCGGACTTCCTTTGAACTCTCGCCGCAAGTTTCTGATCCAAGCCCCAATCGGTCTGATCGGCGCGCTCACCGCCTGCCGCGCGGATGAGAAAGCACCAACCACGCAGCCGACCACTGCGGGCGCAACACCGGGTGCTCCTCCTGCGTTCAACACCGCCCCGCCCGTGGGGCCGGACGTCACGACGGCGACATTTAGCGAGGCCGAGAAGCTCGCGCAGGTGAAGATGACCGACGCCGAGCGACAGATGGCAGCGAGTAGTTGGCGCACGTCGATGGCCCCTCTGCTCGAGCGGCGCACCGGGCCGAGAAGGGTAGCGCTGGAACCGACCCTCGCCCCGGCGACGCGCTGGAATCCGGACATTGGTGGCCAGCCGACAGGACCGACCCGTGACAGGTTCGTGCGCTCGCGCTCGGCTGCCGCGCCACTGCCAACGAACGACGAGGACGTCGCGTTCGCGCCTGTGACGCAACTGTCGCGCTGGATCGAGACACGCAAGCTCAGCTCTCAGCGATTGACACAGATCTATCTCGATCGACTCGCGCGGTTCAATCCCAAGCTTCGTTGCGTCATCACATTGACGCGAGATGCCGCGCTAGCGCAGGCTGCGCAGGCAGACACGGAGATCGCCGCCGGCAGGTATCGCGGCCCGCT
>DATBNQ010000048.1:0-22725 GCA_036554185.1 Gemmatimonadaceae bacterium
GCGCGTCGCGACGGAGAACGGCCGGATCAGCTTGAAGGCTCGCCCCGTGCCGCCGCGAATGCTGACCGAATAGCCATGGAAGAGATCAACATCGACAGTCCGATCGCGCATCACTGCCTGCAGCATGTTCACTGGCGGACGGCCGCCGGTCGACACCAGCAGCGAGAACGTAACTCCATCCAGCTCCGCAATGCATCGGATTTCACCCGGCGACGGGCGCAACACCGTCCATGAAGCTTTACCGATGTTCGCCCCGGTGATGCGACGCCCGAGCGCGAGCCCGTGTGGCAATACACTGAGAGCAATCTCGTCGCGGCCTGCAGCGTCGCGGTTTGCGGCACCGGCCGTGCACGCCACAAAGTTCAGATGAAGAAGCGATCCGCGATCGGCGCGCACCGTCTCCGCAAGCTTTAGAACGCCGCGCTGAAAGAGAAACTGATGCACCGGAACAATCATCCGGTTGGAAGCGGCACCGAGCCGGAGCAAGGCAGCGGTCTCGTCCGCCGTCCGAGTGAGTGGCTTCTCCACGATCGCGTGCATCCCACGAGCCAGCACCGACCGCGTAATCGCATCATGGGTCTCCAGCGGCGAACACACGTGCGCGACGTGGGCGGTGAGATGCAAGGACAGATCTTCGACCGCTCCAGCAACGGTCGGCGCGCCAACGTGCATTGCGAGTTTTCTGGCGCGCGACAGATCCGGATCAACCACTGCAAGCACGCGGGCACCGGCATGCACGACTGCATCGGCGTGCCATCTGCCCATGAGGCCCGCACCAATCACAACGGCACCAAGCTGCACAGCGTTATCCATCCAGGGCAATCAGCCGCTAGGCTGACGGCTGCTCACCGAGGCGAACATTCGCAAGATCGAGCGTATCAGCGGAGCCGAGTGTGATGCGCTTGCCGGTGGCGGCCGATCGATAGCATGCGGCGATCACCTCGATGACGTCGCGGCCACACTGCGCGCTGGCCGGCGGCTCACCGCCATCGCGGAACGCCTCGAGCGTGCGCTCGAAGACGCGTCGCGTCGCGAGCATGCCGGGCTCCTTCGGGTTTCTTGCGAGAGGGGATCGCTTGTTGCCAACCTCGCTCCACGCGAGCCCCGAGACACCATAGTCGACTCGCAGGTGCGGTTGCGTGCTGCGGTGCAGGCCGGCAGTGACGCGGGCGCGACCGCCAAACGACGCGCGCAGCGATGCCTCGCGTGTTTCCGCGCGCACCTCGAAGTACTGTGTCTCGCCCTTGCAGAGTCGGTCCTGAACGATCTGGGCGAGACGGCCGCGCGAGAATTCGAGTGTCACCAGCGCGACCGCGTCCGTTTCACCATCACGCACACCGCAGGTGGAGGTTGTCGCAGAAACGGAAACGGGCATCTCGCCGAACAACGCCATCAGAAAGTCGACGAGGTGCACGCCTGCCTCGTACAACGTGCGCTGAAGCATCTGGCCCCGCCAACCTGGCTCCGCCCATGGCGGAAGATCCATGAGTTGCCAGACCTGGGCGAAGACCACTCCTCCGCTTGTCGCGTCGGCCGCGTCGCGCACGGCGCGAAAGATCGGCATCTCGCGAAATTCGTGATTCAGAGCCACGCGCTTTCCGGTGACCGACGCAACCGCCGCAATTTCGTCGGCCTCGACAAGACTCGAGACATATGGCTTCTCGCAGATCACGTGCGCGCCGGCACGCAACGACGAAATGCAGTACGAAGCATGACTGTCTGGTGGCGTGCCGACCACGACCACATCGGGGTGCGCCGCGGTGAGCATGGTGTCGAAGTCGCTGAAAACGGGCACGTGCCAGGTCTGTGCCGCACGATCGCGCCGGCCCGCATCGATGTCGCAGGCGCCGACAATCTCAACGAGTTCTGTCAGTCCAGCGAGCGCCGGCAGATGCAGTGTGTGGCCGGCGTTGCCGAGGCCAATTACGGCGACGCGAAATCGAGACATGTCCGGGATGAAAGGGGAACCAGCGCAACAGGTGCGCTCCACCTGGAATTGTGGGTGTCAATGTAAGTGAGCCGGTCCCGACTGGGTAGGACGCACATATCCGATCGTGCGGCGGCGGTCATGTCAGCGGCACGCGGCAGAGTGCGAGAATCGTACGACCCAGGGGTAATTGCCAGCCCGCGGCAACGGCTCTGGCTTCGAGTCCGACCCATTTCCGCTTGAGAGCGCTTCCCAACCCGCCTCGGGAAGCAGTCTGGGCGAGGATTCCGTGGTAACCATCTCGTGCCTGATCTCGCTTCGCTCGTAGCTCGCGCGGAATTTCCACGAGACCCAGCAGCGCATTGATGCGCCCCAGTCTCACGACGTCGAAGCCGACGCTCGCGAGCTTCTGTCGCAGATCGCGCGGCTCGTACTTCCGGAATTCGAATTCCGGATCCTCGGGAGCGTGGGGAAACGCCTGCGCATTCGTGCGTATCAACAGATAACCACCGCGCTTGAGGACGCGATACATCTCCCGGAGGGCGATCTCATCCCCACCCTTCAGCGGCAAATGCTGTATGACGTCCAGCGTAATTGCGCAATCGGCGGAGTGATCGCCAAAGGGCAGCGCAAGCGCGGATCCTTCCATGACCGCGAGGCCCGCAGCGGCAGCAGCCTGAACTCCCTCTGGGGCAACATCGAGCCCGGCACACATCCACTCCGGATGCAGAGCGGCCCACCAGGACATCGTCTGGCCGGATCCACAGCCAACATCTACCAGCAGCCCCCGTTCGGGCAGGCTCGCATGCTCCAGCAGTCGGCCTGCGGCATCCCGCATTGCAGCGTTCCACCATGAACCCGATTCCAGCGAGCGCATGCGCTCGTAATACTCTGCGGTGAATATCCGTGGTGCTGTCAAGGCTTGACTCCCGTTGCATCAAGTGCGGGGGAAATCGTGCCGAGCAGACTTCGAATGCCAACGGTCCGCCGCGCCCACGAGTAAACTGCTGCAGTCCAGCGCAATGCGAATGGCAGACGGGAACGTTCCGAGCCAAGCAACGCCGCGCCAACCACGTGGACCTGCGCAAGACCAGCGCGCCGGAGTTCGCGGCCGAGCTCGCGGCGCGACAGTGGGTGGTGATGCTGATATCGCTGTTGGCTTCGCAGCCGCACGTATCCGTCCGACCAACGACGCGGTACGAAGCCAACTCCCCACACTCCGACATGCGGCTCGCGCAGCAGAGTGTACCTGTTGACCGTGCGTATCCGAAGACGCGATCCGGATCGAAGCACGCGCGTCGCCTCGCAAATCGTTGCGGTCGCGTCGCCGCAGTGCTCGAGCGTGCCGGCAGAAACGACTCGCGCAAATGTGGCATCCGCAAATGGGAGATGTTCGGCGTTGCAACACACCAGTTGCGGCCCCGCCACCGCCAATTCAGGCCTGCGCGATGCCACGACCAGCCATCTGAACGCGATATCGATCCCGATCAGCTCGATCCCGCGCGAGAGTGCCGCTACAATGAGATCTCCAGTGCCGCAGCCGATCTCGAGCCAGCGTCCATCGGGTGCATGGCCGTCCTGATCCAGCATCCACGCCAGCCACTCATCAGAACGCTCTCTGGAGTCGAGAACGTGCCGAATGAACTTCTCGGCCAGTGGCTTGGGAGTCGATGGCGTCATAGCCCAGTATGCCCGCAGTACTGTTTCGAAGTCAGCGCCTTCGGTCTCGCGCGCAAGCCGCTCCCCCTTAGCTCGATCGGCCTCGATGTCAATCCACGGGTCCGGCTCGAGCCGAAAATCGGGGATGCCGAGCACGATCGGATAGTCGGCGCGACAATGGGAACAGTGGTATCGCTCGGTTGTCGCGTCGAGCGCACTTCGGCAGCGCGGGCAGACGAAGCCGCTCGCCGAATTGCGCGTATCAACACCCGCTCCGTCACTGCCGTCAAGCGTCAGCATACGCGAGAGAGCGAATCACCCGGCCCGAACCATGAACCGACAATTTCACCTGCCGCCCATGAGGTTACAAAGAGCGCCAGCAGTGGCAGCGAGCGCACAAGCTCGGCGCGATGCCTGTGCTTTGACACCACTCTGGACACGACGCGATAATACAGCAACGGGGGAAGCGCGAACGAAGCGGCGCCAAATGCCAGCCGTCGAGCGAAACTCGCGCCCGCCACGCGCGCTCCCGCGTAGGAGCGAGCGTAGTAATAGCGCTGTGTGGTGTATTCACGAATCGTGTAGTGCTTCTTGTGCGCGACGACGATCTCGGGATGACACATCAACGGTATCCCATCGCGACGCATAAGATCGTGCAGATAGTTCTCCCACTTTTCAGGCGAGAGCTCGTTGCGATATCCTTGCAGAAGCTTACGCGGATAGATCACATTATTCCCCGTGAGCCACTCGGCCGGCCCCGCGGCCAGCGGCGGGATGCAGTGACTGTATTCACAGAGAAACGCCGCCCAGTCGACTGTGTGATCTGTCGCCGTGTTGTAAACACCACCGCCGACCACTGCCGGCCCCTCATGTTGAGTTGCAAGCAAGGCGGCGGCCCAGCCTTGCGGAACCTGCACGTGATCCTCGATTACAGCAACAAAGTCACCCGTGGCCGCATCGAAGCCCATCATGCGCATCGCGGGGATAGTGGCTCCGGCGGGAGCCTCGACGATGCGCACCCATGAATACCCACGCCTCACCGCATCGCGAAGCTGCGCGCCAAGCCGATCGACGACGATGACTTCGAGTACCGCATCGTCGCGCTGCAGCGCAAGCGCATCGAGGCACGGAAGCAGATCGTCTGCACCGTTCACACTGGGCACGATCACAGTGAGTGCTGGGCTGCCGTTCGGCAGAGGACGCGCGCTGGCGTCGGTCACCGCGACGATCCTCCGCGCAGATAACCCACAGCCTCACCAACCGACCATGCCGAAAGGAAGGCGACGGTGACTGGCAGCGCCCTCGCAAATGCTCCTGCGTGCGCGCGCCCCGCGGCCACACCGACTCGCCAGGTCAATACCAGCGGCAAGGCCGGAGTGAGTGCAGCGCGGAGGGCTCTCGCGGCCAGCGAACTGTCGCTGGTTCTGGTTCTTGCGTAATCGAGACCGTGTTCAAATCGATCGCTGCAGAACGCGACGAAGCCATAAGTCTTGTTCTGCGCAACACGCATCGTGCGATCGAACGCGAGTTTGTGACCACGTTCCGCCAGCCTTCTGTGGACCGTATTCTCCCAGTCTCCAGCGAGCATCGATGCCGCAACCGTTTCGCGAACAGTGCTGCGATAAGTCACATTCGCACCCGTCAACAAAGGAAAGCCATCTGCAGCGCCCGCCGTGTCTGGTCGCGAGGCGTCGAAGAAGCCGTACTCCGAAAAATACGCGCCCCAATCAATGGCTCGCGGTCGCAGATTATCCATGCCGCCGCCGATAACATCCAGGACGTCGTCTGAATGCAGGCGGACTCTGGAAAGCCAATCGGGAGCCGGTACACAGTGATCCTCCGTCAGTGCAGTCAACGTTGCACGTGATGCATCGAGGCCGCGGCCACGCAAACGTGGAATATCGTCGCCCGGGCTTGCCGTTATCCACCGGACGTCTGGATATTCGCCACGCAGCGAAGCGACAACTCCGTCGTCCGCACGCGAGACAATCAAGGATGCGGAGTTCGCCTCGCATTGAGGCACGAGTGAATCCAGGCAAGCGCGAAGGAGCTCTTCGGTCCGGTTCGAGGCCACCACAACGGCGACAACCGCAGCACCCGCCGATTTGCTAATCAAAGGCGGACCGGTGGTGCTGCCGCTTGAACTCCGAGCGAGGACAGGTATCGGTTCGCAATCGAGGCTAATATGCCGCGATCAGCGGGTTTCAGCCAGACCACACCGCACGCCACGCAGGAACAGAACAAGGCGCGCACCCGACCCTGTCTCGCGCCATATTCAGTTGCGCAAGGACACGTAACCGAGGAGCAAACGCATGACCAGAAGAATGTGGCGGAGACTATTTCGCCACCACCTGCCCCTCGCGGCTGGTTCGGTGGCTGGCACGATTGTCATCGCAAAGTTGACAGGGGTGGAGTCACCTCGCCTGTGGAGTCTTGCGACCGCGTTCGTGAGCCTGGGCCTGCTCGCCGCGGCGATGAGCATCGGCCCGCTCAATGTTCTGCGGGGACAGCCGAATCCCGTCTCGGCCGACCTTCGTCGCGACGTCGGGATATGGGCCGCAATCGTCGGCATTGTGCACGTTGTGATCGGCTTGCAGGTGCATCTGCATGATCCGGTCAAGTACTTTCTCGTCCGCGCATCCGACGGTACGATGCGAATCCGGCACGACATATTCGGGGCCGCGAATTACATCGGCGTCCTCGCGACCCTGATACTCGCCGTGTTGCTCGCGCTCTCGAGTGACGCGGCGCTAAGGTATCTGGGAACGCAACGCTGGAAGACGCTTCAGCGGTGGACGTACTGGCTGGCGGTGCTTGTGGTGCTACATGGGATTCTTTACGAATTGATCGAGAAGAGGACCCTTCCCTTTGTCCTGCTTTTCGCGGCGACGACGCTTGCCGTCATCGTGCTGCAATACCGCGGGTGGCAGGCGAAGCGGGAAACCGTGCAGTCGGTCCGCGCCGGTCAAACGGAGTCGATGGAGTGAATGCGGGACGCTGACTGCGGTCCCGATCCCAATTCGAAGACGTAGCAGCACGGACGAAAGCACTCGAACGATCGTTCGAGTCCCGGTATAGACCATTTCGAGGATCGAGACCACCAATGCCTATAGAAAACGTCTCCGACACCGCCCGCTGGGTCGCGGTATACCGGGCCATGGAAACCGCTCGGCCTGATGCTTTGTTTCGCGATCCGTACGCCGAGCGGCTTGCCGGACCGGAAGGGTTGCAGATAGTCAAGGAGATGAAGCGCGGCCGCTCGCTCGCATGGCCAATGATCGTTCGCACGGCCGTGTTCGACGAACTGATACTCGGCCGGATCAGGAAGTTCGGCGTCGATACCATCATCAATCTCGCCGCCGGCCTGGACACGCGTCCCTGGCGGCTGCAGTTGCCAGCGTCGCTTCGCTGGTTCGACGTCGACCTGCCCGGCATGACGGAGTACAAGGCGAAGGCGATGCGCGGCGAGCGCACTTCGTGCAGCTACGAAGCGGTCGCCGTTGACCTGAGAGACGCAGCGGCGCGCGGCGAACTCTTCGCGCGGATCGACGCCGGAGCAACGACGACGCTCGTAATCGCTGAAGGGTTGCTCATCTATCTCACTGCGGAGCAGGTCGGCTCACTCGCTCGCGACGTTGCTTCGATCGGGAGTGCGCGCTGGTGGCTGATCGATCTGGCAAGCGTCCGATTGCTGAGCATCATGAATCGCCACTGGGGAGGCGCTGTGGCGGCTGGAAGCGCACCATTTCAGTTTGCCCCCGCGGACGGGACTGCGTTCTTTGAAAAGTTCGGTTGGCGCGAGCTCGAGTTTCGCTCGGGGATGTACGAGGCGCATCGCCTTCACCGGGAGATGCGCATGGCGCCTCTCTGGCGGCTGCTTGCCAGAATTTCACCGGCCGCGAAGCGCGAGGAATTTCGCCGGATGTCGGGTTACGTCCTTCTCGAGCGCAACAAGTAGCGCGTCGGGATGCGTCGTGAGCGGCCGGCCGTCTAGAACTCGATTCCGATACCGCTCTGCACTGTAATGTCGTTGTTTCGCACGTTCGCTTGCGGATTCGTATCATACCGATTTGCGACGCCGAGTTTAAGCGCTACGGCCTTCGCCAGCGGCGCGCTCAGATTGAAGTCGCCGTTCACTCGGTAGTGTCCGTGCGAGCCGCTGAGGTCCGGGAAGATCGCGATCTGCTGATCTGATTTTGCGGTGCCGAAAATCTGTCGCGCGGCGAGTCGCAACAGGCCGCCAAAGCGCGTGTAGCTCTCCACTCCGGTCGGGGCTTCGTGTGTTATTCCGGTTCCGATTTCGAGCGCGAGATTGTTGTGCTTGTCTCGGGAGAGCGGCACTGACACTCCCGAGTTCTCGACCGCGCGACGACCGATCTGGGCAAATGGATCGTGCTCGACGACCGCCTCGCTGAAGAATGATGGTCTGGCGGCGGCAGCCGAGTCGTTCGGGCCCAGCGCAAGGTCGTAGCGGAGTGTTGTCGAGAAGTAATTCTCGGTGGATTTGCCCTCCTGGCTTCCGAACTCGCGCTTGGCGCTGAGCGCGACCTGGGATCGATTGGTACGACGCGCCACTGATCCGGTGAATCCGAGGCTGCTGACGTTCGCGTTGCCGCGAGTGAGCATATAGGTCATTCCGACGGCGCGCTTCCAGCCTACATGTGCCACATACGTTGGGAGTGCGCGTGCGGCGAGCGGCACCGGGAGCGGTGGATGTATGAGCCGTTCGAGGGACACTACTGGCGCGACCGAAGTGGGCGGAAGCGGCATGTAGTCGGGTGACACGGCGACAGTCGCGGTTGGATTCTCGGGCAGCGGCTCGAGCGCAAGCGTACCCAGCTTGCTGCGTGTGGCACTATCCGGCGTCTCACAGATCGCGACGGTGTTTCGCTTCAGGACGAGGCGGCCAAGTGTGACGTGCTGCAGCCTGAGCCTGGTCGGCGAAATCGAGATGAGTTCGCCGCTCAGGCGATCGCCGTTGCTGAGCGTGCAGGTAATTGGGGAATACTGTTTCTGCGCGTGGCCGGCGAGGCTGGCTACGACGAGCAGTACGGATACGAACATGGCGATGGGACTGGGACGACAGCCGGTGCGATTGCAGCGGGGGTGACTTGCAAAGTATACCGGCGCGCGCGCCGAAACAGCCTCAGTTCAGCAGCCTCGCAGCGGACAGCACCCAGGTGCTCTCGGTCGCGGGTGTCAGAATGCAGGCGAATTTACGCGGACTCGGGAGGACCTGTACGACGCCGCTGACTGCCGCGCCGCCTGCAGAATCGTAATAGACATGCTCGCTGTCCGGGTCGAACTGGGCCGTCGCGCGGGACGCAAGCTGGCCTCTCACTGCCTCTTCACAGGTTGCCAGGGCGCGAGCGTGACGGCGATCCGACTGGTCCTGCTGGGATGATTGGCAGGCGACGGTCAGCGCGGAGAGCGCAAGTATGAGGACTGGAAAGGAGGCGCGGGTCTGCGCCATGACACCTCCGCCGGCGGGGATTGCGGGGTCAGACGGCGGCCGCCGCCTTCCCTCGTCTGGTCTGACGACGTCACCCGCATCTGGTAACGGCCTACCTCGCTATTCTGGCTTCCAGCGGACTATCCGCTGTCGGCCGGCGGCGACCGTGCCATCTTTGCGTAATCCTTTCGATTGCGACCGGAACAAGTGCAGTGGCGGCGGTTACGAGGACGTATCGCACCAGCGGGTTTGGGATTATTCTTGCCAACCGGCGCGCAGTGCGGCGGCTGATCAGGGCGGCAGTTACCGAGCGGAGAATAGGCAATGTCGATGGGTTGGAGTCGCCGTCCTGGAGCGCAAGGGTCGTTCCGCAAGCTGGTATCACCGGGTTTCAAGCCTGAGTGGCGCCGGTGGAGCAGCATATTCGCCGTTGGCGCATGTGCAGTGGCGATCGCCAGCTGCGGAAGCGACTCCGGCACCGGCCCGGTATCGTCCAAGGGCCCGCCGAAGGTGAGTCGCATCATCTTCAGCCAGATCGTCGATTCCGTGGAGGTCCAGCGGACGAACACTGTGACGGCAACATGTGTGGATTCGGCCGGGACGCAGGTAACGGGGTGTCCGCTCACATGGAGCGCCAGCGACACGACCGTCGTGCGGGTTTCCGCCACGGGTGTCGTGACGGGTGTGAATGCCGGCAGCGCCAACGTCGACGCGTCGGTCGCCAGCGGCGTGACCGGATCGCTTCGGGTCCTGGTGCTTCCGCCCGCAGTCGCGACGATCACTTATCCGACAACTTCATTCACGATCAACGAAGGTGCGACGTTCACTATTCCGACTCCGGTGATCGTGGACCGGACGGGCGCGACGGTAACTGGGCGGGTGCCGAACTATCGATCCACGTCGCCGGGACTTACAGTAACTGCATCGGGTCTGGTGACGGCGACGGCTGCGGCGAGCGGAGTGATCGTTGCGTCGCTCGACACGGTGAGTGTCGAACTTCAATTCACCGTCATTCCGGCGCCGATCGCAAGCGTGAAAGTTGTGCCCAGTATCCTGGACATGGGCGTTGCCCGCACCGTCGCGACGCAATCATCAGCGTATGGCGTGGACGGGCAGAAAATCGTTGGGCGTCAGTACACGTACACCACCGACAATCCGGCAATCGCGAAGGTATCCGCGACGGGCGTTGTAACGGGAGTTGCTCCGGGCAAGGCGACATTGACGGTTTCATCCGGAGGCGGCTCGGTAAACGTACCGATATCCGTCGCTCAGCTCGGGGTTGGCGGTTTCGTCATCGATCTGCAGTTTGTGGGCAACGTGTCGCAGGCTACACAGCAGGCTGCACAGGAGGCGGCGCAGACGTGGGAGAAGGTCCTCTCCGCGCCGCTCATTCCGTATCACATCATAACCAACGCGAACGACTGCGGCGCTGGCGTGCCGGCCGTCAACAAGACCGAGACGAGTCTGCTCGTCATCATTCAGGAAGATTCGATCGACGGTCCTGGAAAGACCGTTGGCCTCGGTGGACCGTGCGTGCTACGCGATGACGCGCCGCAACTCACCGCGCTCGGAACGTTGACGATCGACAAGGCCGATATCGTGTCGCTCGAGCAACAGGGACTGCTTGCCGCGACGATCACGCACGAGATGGGGCATATCCTGGGAATCGGCACGCTGTGGGATCCCAAGGACGGGTTCTTCGCGAACCTCGCGACCGGCATCGGCGGAGTCGACCCGGTATTCATCGGACACAACGCGCGTGTCGCTTCGGCAGCTCTTGGTTTCACGCCGGATTCCACGCTTGGCGTGCCGATTGAAAACACTGGTACCGTCAATGACGGTACCCGCGACGCGCACTGGCGCGCGTCGGTGTTCGGACACGAACTCATGACCGGAACCATCCACTTCGGGTTGAACCCGATAAGCCTCGTCACGATCGAGACGCTTGCGGATTTCGGATACTCGGTCGTGCCCGAAGCGGCGGATGACTTCAACATCCTGAATGCGAACAATCCCGGAACGATCATAACTCCGTCGCTCAGCGTCGGCACTCGCGTGCGCGAAACGATTCTCTTCCCGCAGTTCACCGTGACGCGTGGCGGCACACTCCGCAGGATTCCCAACCCGCGACCACCCCAAAAGCAGTAGTATTACCGCCGGAGGCTTGCGCGTCGACTCTGCGTGGCCGTATTCCATAACCCGAACCGGAGAACGGCCTTTGCAACGCCATCTGTGCTTCATTCTCACGGCGCTGTGTCTGGTAGCGCCCATAGGTGCGACCAGTGCTCAGATCAGCAGCTCTGAATTCGTGGCGCGCCGAGATTCACTCGCGACACACATCGATAGCGGTGTCGTGATCGCGTTTGGCGGCCGTACGCCGGTGACAGATTTCGGCCCATTCTATCAACTTCCAGCCTTTCATTACCTGACCAACTTCGACGAAGCTGATGCTGCTTTCGTGATGGTGGTTCATGGCGGGCACGCAACGAGTACGGTCTTTATCTCGCCAATCGATCCACGAACGGCGTTCTACTACGGGCGCCGCCCGGATTCGGCAACCGTCGTTCGAACACTCGGCATGTCTGCGCGATCGTTTGCGGCACTTGAGGGCGTCGTGGACTCGCTGGCGACCACAGGGCTGCCGATCTACACGCTCGCCGATTTCGCGGATGCCGATTTTGCGCGTCAGGACTCACTCACCCGCGGGCGCATGTTCATGAGGTCACTGGCTGCGCGGCACCCCGGGCTGGTCGTGAGGGACGCGCATCCAATCGTCGACGAGCTGCGTGCGCGCAAGAGTCCCGCCGAGATCGCATTGCTGAAGCGTGCAGCGGAGATCAGCTCCGTGGGCCACCGCGCGCTTCTGAGCATGCCCGAGCCGCAACACGAATACGAGATGCAGGCCGTGCTGGAGTACAATTTCACCCGACTCGGTGGCGCGCGACCGGCTTACGGATCGATAGTCGGCGCCGGAAGAAATGGGACGCAGCTTCACTACATGCGCGACAGGGATCCAGCCCGGCCCGGCGATCTGGTGGTGATGGACGCAGCAACGGAGTACGAGGGATACGCCGCTGACATTACGCGTACGATTCCCGTGAGTGGCAAGTTTTCACCCGATCAACGCGTCATCTATCAGCTGGTGCGAGATGCGCAAGCTGCTGCCGAACGCAATTCAAAGCCCGGCATGTCAGCACCGGCCGCAACGGATTCGTCGGTTGCCGTTCGCGCCGTTGGGCTTGCCAGACTCGGTCTCATCGAGAGTGTCGATGCGACATTCGATCCTCCGTGGAAGGTGAACTGCACGGCTACGCCCGCCGCGTGCAGGCAGTCGATGCTCTGGATGATTCATGGGATCAGCCACGGACTTGGCCTCGCCGTTCACGATCCGACCCAGTTCCATTCGGGGGATCATACATTCAAGGAAGGCGACGCCTTCACGATCGAGCCCGGCATCTACATCAGCACAGCGTCACTGGACGTGCTCCCTGATACGCCGAAGAATCGTGCGTTCATTGCGCATGTGCGCGCTGCCGTCGAGCGCTACAACAACACCGGCGTCCGCATCGAGGACGATTACGTAATAACGGCCAGCGGACTCGAGCGCATGAGCAGCGCACCGCGCGAGATAAGCGAGATCGAGAGCATAATGCAACGGCGCCCCGCACGTAAATAGCCGATGCCGCCGGCGGTTGCCGGGGTACCGTTCACACCGCTGGCGAACCGTTCAGGCTTGCGAGCGCCTTTCAGAAGGCTACCGGGTATCAATTGAAGCATCCGCCACTTTTCACGAGAGGTAGGAGAGCCATGGTGCACGGTCAGCGGAGGCTGGTTTCGCTCGGCATCACCATCGTAGCCTCGACACTGGCGTGTGCCACCGTCCATCGATCACCGGACACTGGTGAAGCATCCGGCGATTCCACGATTACGGAGTCGCAGATTGCCCGCTCGGCGGACACGAACGCGTGGGAGATTCTGAAGACGCACGCGCGGCGCTACAGATACACCGAGGACAGATCGGGGCGGCCGCTGCAGATCACGACGCAGCGCGGGATCAGCTCGATCGTTCTGGCTGATGCGGATTCACCGCTCGTCGTGATCGACGGCGCGCGCCTGGCCGACGTCAAGGGCCTAGCCGATCTTCCTGCGAGCGCAATATTCAGCATCGACATCATGAGCGGCATCCGCGGCACCGGGACGCAGGGGACAAACGCGTCGGCGGGAGTGATCTACATTCACACGCGCGACGCGTCCAGACCATAGCAACGAAGCGCGCATATCAGAAAATCAAGAAGGGCAGGCCGCCGAATGAAACCGGCGACCTGCCCTTCTTCACACCCATCCCGGCGTGCTATGCCTGATTCTGCTTACATGAACCGGCGACGTAGTTGGGGTTGTTCTGTTCCGCCAGTGGCACGGGCGAATTGACGTCGGTGCCATAGGTACCGCCGTTGTGAACGTACACGCCCGTCGGGAACACGGACTCCGAGCCCAATCCATATTGCCGGATCAGGCGTCTGAGATCGCCGAGCCGATGCGACGTCAGATACAACCAGTAAGCACGCTCCTTGAAGAGTTGATCCCGTTGCGCGGCTGGAGTCGCCTGCAGCGTAAGCGGCGCCAGCGAATTCGCGGGATAGCCCCGTAGCGCGAGCAGAGCCGAGTTGCTGCGCAGCGCGTTGAGAATGGTGAGTGCACCCGCTGGATCGGAATTCTGAAGAGCTGCCTCCGCTTCGATCAGCCGTGCCTCGACTCCATCGGCAATGACTGAGGACGATGTACGAGCCGGATACTTCATCTGCACGTACTGGATCGTAGCTCCGTCGAAACCAAGGTGCGTGCCTGCACGAATGCTGTCCGCGACGCGTGGATCGGCGGCGGCGCCACGTGTCTTGACATCGCCCTCGCTGGAGAATGGAAGACCGTTCGTGCCTTTCACGTCTGCCTCGCCGAATCGTGCGACGTTGACGGTCAGCAGCCACGTCCCGTTGTTCTGCGCAGCGCTCGTCTGCGAGTGCGCATACACGTACTGGTACGTCGTCGGTACTCCGGCCACGGCAGCAGCGGCTCCGGCAAAGTCACCCTTGTCCAAATCGGCCCGTCCGAGCCCGATCTGAGCAAAGGACTTGACCGACGCCGAGAGTGACGATCCGCCGCCAGAGAGCGCCTGGTTGAACTTCGACGCGGCGCTGTCGAGCAATTGCTGGGTCGTCAATCCGACGCCAAACGTGAACGTTCCGTCCGCATTCTGCACGCTTGTCGGAACGGAGCCGCAGTAGTTCTCCGCGAACAGGATGTACACGTACCCATTAATCGCCAGCGCCTCGGCGAACCCGGCACTATCCGCCTTGGATTTTGCGAGCGATCGATAGGCATTGACCGCACGCTCTGCCGAGGCGCGCGCACGGTTGATGTCAAGAAAGACCGGCCCGAGGCTTGTATTCGTTATCGTCTGGGTCCGTTGATCGATCTCGATGCGGGTCGGGAACGTCTCAGTGTTGATCAGCTCATCCGAGAGCGATCCGGAAAGCTGTACCTGTTCCACATCGCCGTTCGGTCCGTCAAATGCGTTGCCGAAGGAGCCCAGGGCACCAGCAAAAAGGGCCGGTATCGCGGACGCGCTCGTGAACGCATCTGGCCGAGCCACATCTGGATCGGTCACCTGAAGGATCTTGTTCGTGTCACAGGCAAACAGCGTGGTCACCAGGGCGAGCGCCGTGAGTCGGGCTGGCCGACCCGTGATTCCACGCAAGACTGTCTTGATGTTCATGTGTTGTCTCGGTGAGAGGGTCGTTGGTTTAGAAGTTGACATTGATCCGCGCCGTCCACGTGCGTGATGGAGGAATCGTCAGGAAGTCCGACGTCGAGAAGTTGGCTCCAGCCGTGGAGTTGACCTCCGGATCGAATCCCTTGTACGAAGTCCACGTGTGAAGGTTTCTGCCGGCGAGCGTCAGGTTCAGGCCGCGCGTGCGGAACATGCTGGCGATTCTGTTCGACGCGATGAACGTCACGGACAATTCGCGCAGCTTCGTAAATGCCGCGTTCTCGACATAACCGGCGTCGGTGCCGAGTGCAGTGGCAGCAATATCCGCCGCCTGATCCGCGAGCGGCACCGTCTTGTCATACGATGCGCGACAATTGTTGAACGCGCAACGGAATCGGGCTGTGTTGTCGAACAACTTGTAGCCGCCCTTGTGATCGATAAGCGCCGAGAACCGGATCCAGCTGAAGAGCGTAAGATTCGGCGTTACGGAAAAGCTGCTGGTAGGCAGGATATTACCGAGATACACCGCTGTGTCGCCAACCGTGATCTCCGACCTGGAAATGATGCCGTCACCGTTCGCGTCCTTGAACGAGATCGGCTTGAGCCAGTATGAGCCGAGGGCATAGCCGACGCGATGTTGCTGATCGCTGTTGACGACGATCGGCGGGACCGGTGCGCCCGTTGGGAGCAAGCCAAGTGTAAGCAGCTTGTTGTGATTTGTCGACGCATTCATCGAGACATCGAATTGAGCCTTGCTCACGTCGAGCACCTTGAGATTCAAAACGTATTCCCAACCGGTGTTGAGCACGGCTCCAAGATTCTGGAACTGCGTAGCCGTTAGTCCCAGCGAGGGAGCCAGCGGGACAGCAACGAGAAGATCGTCGGTCCGCTTGTGGTAGTGAGTGACCTCGACACCGATGCGCTGATCCAGGAAGCCCGCATCGAAGCCAAGTTCCGTCTCGGTTGCGCGTTCGGGCTTGAGGTTTGGATTGCCGGTACCGCCAACAAGCACTCCGGGCACATCCGCCCCGCCCACCGTGACGGTCTGTTCATTGAAGAACGTGATCGCGTCGCGGAAGTTTGGCCGCTGTCCGGACCGCCCATTGGCTGCGCGCAAACGCAGCGAATTGAACAGGTTCGACTTCGGGAACCACTTCTCCTGATTCACGACCCATGAGAGGCTTATCGATGGGTACGTAATGCTGCCGAAGTTCTGACCGAATGCGCTGTTCTGATCCGTGCGTATTGCGCCGGTGAGGAACACCCGATCCGCGTACGCAACCTGTTCGCTTACGAGACCACCAATGGTTTTATTGTCGGTATTCGTCTGGCCAACCGCGAATCTTGCGCTCGTGCCACTGAGTGAACCGGTCCCACCGAGCAATCCTGCACCGAATGCCTGGGTGCCCTGGATCAATTCCTTGGTGAACTGGAAGCCGGCGCTCGATGTCGTCACGATGCTCGATCTTGGCGACCAGTGCGCGGAGACGGTGCCGTTCGCCGTGTAGTCATATATTCCACGCGGATTGGACGTCACCTGACCTTGCGGCAGTGAGCCGAAGGTTACGACGTTCGGCGGGATGACTTCGTGATCGTATCGGTTGGTGTAGTCCAGGCCGAACACTCCCGTAGCAGTCAGCCACGAAAGCGGCTGATACGTTGTATTGACAGTGTTCTCATACCGCTGAATGTCCTGGCGCGTATTGATCGCGTAGAGCACCTGCGGAAGCTGGCCGTTCAGATAGCCACCCGCGGCGTTCTTGAACGCACTCCCGAGCAGCGCGGCACTCACAATACCGAGCGTATTATTATCGTTCTGCGGAAGTCGGATGTGATCCGCGAGATAACTGGATCCTATCTGGACATTGAATTGCGGTGTCAGGATCGCATTGAGGTTCGCGCGGCCACCGGCTCGCTGGTCCTGGTCCACGGCGAACACGCCCTGCTGCCGATCGAAATTGCCCGATACGTAATAGTTGACCTGGTCGGAACCGCCGGCCACGCTCATTCCGTATGAGCCGCGATGTCCGTGAATCAGCGCTCCCGACGACTCGAGTGGATTGAAGGAAACGAGCGAATCTGGATTCGGGGTGCAGACGCCGCGGGTCTGGCTGTCGAGTGTACACGCGGCGGTGCGCTTGCCGGCGCTCGTGGTTCCAACCCATGCATAATTCGACGGATACGCGGTGACGTCCTGGATCGTGCCGCCCTGCGCATAACCGGTCCAGCGAGCCTTGTTGTTGGAACCATGCTTCGTGGTAATCTGAATGACTCCGTTCGCCGCAGCGGTTCCGTACTGCGCCGCCGCCGCCGGACCTTTCAGTATCTGGATGTCCTGAATGTCTTCCGGATTGATGTCGTTGAATGAAGACGGCACCTGACCGCCGACACCTATTCCACCGAATGAATTGTTGTACCGGATGCCGTCGACAATGATAAGCGGCTCATTGTCCAGCGACAGCGAGTTGGCGCCGCGAATGCGAATGCGCGAGCCCGATCCCACCGTGCCCCCGGTAGTCGCCACATCGACGCCTGCGACCTTGCCCGTGAGCAGCTGGCTTGCGGTCTGCGCCGTCGCAAGCTCCGGAGTCTTGGGCTGAAGGACAGCGACAGCCGTTCCCTGCTCTTTCTTTCGCTGTGTCTCACCCGTAGCCGTTGTCACGACTTCCTCGAGGCTGATCGCGACGGGTGTGAGCGCGAAATCTGCGGTCGCATTGCTACCCTCCGCGATCGTAACCGTCTGCGTGGACGAAGCGAACCCGATGCGTAAAGCTCGAAGCTGGTACTGGCCCGGCTGGAGGCCGGACAATCGGAATTTGCCCGTCGCGTCACCGATGGTGGCGCGCTGCGTGCCAACAATCTGAATCCTGACCGAGGCTATCGGTGTGCGCGATGCAGCGTCTACCACTGTTCCGGAGACGGTGCCGCCGGTTTGTTGCGCGACCAGTATTGTGGGCGCGAACAGTGCCCCCACAACAATTGGAAGCGCTCGGCTCAAATAACGTATGTTCATGGCGTCGTACGAGCTCCTAGCAACGGGTGAGTTTGGCTAGGCGGGCACCGGTGCGCTATGGCTCCGGGCGCGTCGGGGTGAGCGTAGACTCTCACCCGACGATGCGGCTGGTCCCTCCGCACGTCGCAGTCCTCGCGAGTACTTCGGTAGCAGACCCGCTCTGTGGAGATGCTAAGGTACGATTGCCTTCCCAACGGTGAGTCGTGATTTCGGCGAACGGTGTCTCTCGAGGGACAGACTACATCCGTACGGCGCCGAACATCGGACCGAACGAATACCCGGCCGAGGCCGTATCTTTTCACCGCTCACGTCCCAAAAACTCTCACACCCATGGGAATGACTAACAGGCTGATCGTCACTATCGCGACCGCCGCTACTGCCGCTCTCGCGGCCGGCTGCGCACACAACGCGCCCGAGCCAGCGTCAGCTCCGGCACCGGCACCGGCAACGCAGTCACCAACCCGACCCGGCGCGCCTGGCAATGTCGCCAGCGCAGAGCGGGATTCCAACGCACGCGGCGGAGCGACTGCGGAACCCAAACCCAAGCCATATCGTCGCGTAATAACGTCCGAAGCGAAGACAGTCCGCGGACTGTTCGCTGTCCATCGCGTTGGCAGCAAGCTCTACTTCGAGATCCCCGCACGTGAGCTCGACAAGGACATGCTGCTCGTCGGCAGATACGCGCGCGCGGCGGCTGCAGATCCGAGTCCAACCGGTGGCTTCGGTGAGTACGGCGGCGACGAATTTGGCGAGCGAACGCTACGATGGGACCGCGAAGGAGATCGTATAATCCTTCGCTCGCCGTCATTCTCGATCACAGCAGACACCTCATTGTCTGTGTATCGCGCAGTGCAGGCATCCAATTATGCGCCCATTGTTGCAGTCTTCAATGTCGAGGCATACGGCCCGGATAGCGCAGCCGTGATCGATGTTACCCGACTCTACACGACCTCCATACCGGAGTTCGAGGCGATCCGCGGTACCATCGACGAAAAGCGTTCGTTCGTCGAAAGCGCGTCAGCCTTCCCGGACAACGTGGAGATTGAAGCGACGCAGACCGGCACTCCGGCTCCGGCCGGTGGCCGCGGTGCAGCGCCGACACCAGCGCCGAGAGGCACCCAGGAGGCGCAGAGCGTCCTGGCGCACTGGAGCCTCGTGCGGCTTCCGGAGAATCCAATGGTGCCACGTCGGTTTGACGAGCGAGTTGGATTCTTCTCCGTGCGTCAGGTGGACTTCGGCGCCGAGCAGCGTGCCGCAACTCGGCAATTCATCAGTCGATACCGCCTCGAGAAGAAGGATCCGAACGCGGCGCTCTCCGAACCGGTCAAGCCAATCATCTATTACGTCGATCCCGCTACACCGGATCAGTGGAAGCCATGGATCCGGAAGGCGATCACCGACTGGCAGCCCGCCTTCGAAGCCGCAGGGTTCAAGAACGCGATCATCGCCATGGATCCACCGACCAACGATCCGAACTGGTCGGCAGAAGACATCAGACACACGATGATCCGCTGGCTCCCGTCAACTGTCGAGAACGCGGTCGGACCGCACGTCAGCGATCCACGCACCGGTGAGATACTGAACGGATCAGTGCGCATCTTCCAGAACGTCCTGAACCTGCAGCGCGACTGGTACTTCACGCAGGCGGCTCAGGTCGATCCGCGCGCGCGCACGTTCCCGATGCCCGACTCGCTCATGGGCAGGCTGCTCGAGTTCGTCGTCGCACACGAGATTGGACACACACTCGGCCTGCGCCATGATCAACTCGGCAGCTCGACCTATCCAGCGGACAGTGTTCGAAGCCCGACGTGGGTGCACAAGATGGGGCACTCTCCGTCCATCATGGACTACTCCCGCTTCAACTACGTGGCGCAGCCGGAAGATCACATTCCACTGGAAGACATCATCCCGCGAATCGGCCCGTACGACAAGTACGCCATCATGTGGGGATACAAGCCAATCCCGTCCGCAACTACCGCGGATGCGGAGCGACCGACTCTGGATCAGTGGGCCCGGATGCAGGACAGCATTCCATGGTATCGCTTCTCCGAGAACAACGAAGCTGGCGGCTACGGAACTCTCAACGAAGCCGTCGGTGACGCTGACCCTGTGAAATCAACCGGACTCGGCTTCCGCAACATCGAGCGCGTCGTCGGTTACATCGATCAGGCCGGTACTCGTGCAGGCGAGGACAACAGTGATCTCGAAGAGATTTACAACCGCACCGTCGGCCAGTGGGCAACCGAAGCCAACCACGTTGTCACCGTAGTTGGCGGATCGCAGGTGCAGTACAAGTCTGGCAGCCAGCCAGGCCCAGTCTACGTACCGCTGTCACGCGCTCGCCAGGCGGACGCCGTTCGCTTCCTTAATGAGAAGGTGTTCCGGACGCCGACTTACCTCATTCGGCCGGAAATCTCGGCGAGAATCGAGGCCGGCGGCATGATAACGCGCATCGATAACGCGCAGGCTCGCGTGCTGACCGGACTGTTTGATGACGGCCGCATGGATCGCATGCTCGAGAACGAAGCGTTGGCCTCGAACAAGGCTGATACATACACGCTCTCGAGCATGCTCGACGACCTGAGACACGGCGTGTGGAGCGAACTGGCGGACTCGCGGATAAGCATCGATCCGTACCGCCGCGCACTGCAGAACAATTACCTGACCCAGATCGACAGGAAGCTCAACCCGCCGCCCACAACGGTCGTTGCGACGCCCGGTCGTGCAAGGCAGGCACCGCTGTCTGAAGATGCCAAGTCGGAACTGCGTGGTGAACTCGTCCTGCTCCAAGCTGACATCCAGCGGGCAAGCGGGCGCGCAGCGGATCGTGAAACACAGATGCACCTTGCCGGCGCGGCCCATCGCATCGGCGAAATACTGAACCCAAAGAAGTAAGGGCTCGAACGGCCGCCTCAAGAGTGCATCACTGACTCTTGAGGCGGCCGTCGTGTATGTAGAGTCCTCGACCCGTCGCCGTGTCCTCGACCCGTCGCCGTGTCCTCGTCCCGCCGCTGTATCATCGTCCCGCCATCGTATCGTCATCCCGCCGAAGGTCGGGATCCCTCCTCCGAGCGATTACGCCTCCACTGTCTTCGTCCTTCGCCGCGGGCGTCGTTGCGGCTTCGGTCTGTGATGGCGCGGCGGCGGTTGTTTCATCGCCCACCGCACGCGAAGCGCCGTCGCCACGACAACAAGGAGAATCAGCAGCTCTATGTAAACCTTCTCCGCATCGAACGGATCCAGCGGCGCGTCCTTGAGCGTCGGATCGGTGAAAATCGCGTGGATCGCAAACAGCACAAACAACCCGTACGTCGCGTAGTGCATGGGCTTCCACCACTTGCGACCGATCTCGAATCGGAAGTATGAAGTGACGACGGTGAAGACCAGAAGATAGAGTGCACCCGCTCCAAGCATGTTTATCCAGGGCTGCTTCGGCGCGTTGATCGGGAACAGAATATCGATCACGTGAAAGTGCGCCGTGGACGAAAGCAGGATTACCGCCGGGTGCAGCATACTCACGCAGAGGGCGGCGTATCCGGTCCAGTTGTGCAGCTTCAGCGTGTTGATTCGCCGGTGCGGCCATTTTCGTACCGGATTGTACTTCGTGGACATCAACAATCCGAGCAGGATGTTGAGCGTGAGAAGTGTTATGGCAACCAGGGCTATGTCGCCCGAGATGTCTATTGCGTCCAATGACTGCTCCGTGTCCTTCGATTGTCTGCGTTGAGTCCTGTCACGACGCCACTTTCACCGGCTCGCCGCGACACCAGGATGCGGCGCATCTGGCATCGCCATACCAGTATGGTATTTCGCGAATATCTTCACAATCCCACATCGTGATGTCGGCACTGAATCCCGGTGCAATCTGTCCCGCGTGGTCCGCCAACCCTACAGCCGCTGCACCATTGACCGTCGTTGCAAGCAAAGTTTCGGCGACGGTCATGTGCATCTGACTGACGCCAATCGTCATGATGAGCGGCAGATTCGGCGTCGGCGACGTTCCGGGATTGAAGTCGGTCGCGAGTGCCACAACCGCTCCGGCCGAGATCAATTCGCGCACAGGCGCCTGGCGCTGTCTGCCGAGAAAGAACATTGTGCCCGGAAGCAACGTCGCTACAGTGTCGGAAGCCGCCAGCGCCCGGATTCCGGATTGCGAAATGGCCGCAAGATGATCCGCTGACGTCGCACCCAGTTCCGCGGCGAGCTCCGCGCCACCGGACGGCTCCAGCTCGTCCGCATGCAGCTTCAGCTTCAATCCGCTCGATCGCGCCGCCTGGAGTATCGTGCGCGTTTCGTCGATTGTGAATACACCCGGCTCACAGAACACATCAGCGAAAGTGGCGAGACGTTCGGCGGCAAGAGCGGGTAGCTGTTCATGAATCAACTGGTCGATGTACTCGCGTCGACCACCCGCTCGCTCGCGATGCTCTCGCGGAATCTCGTGACCGCCAAGCCACGTTGGAACGATCCGGAGGTTGCACTCATCCTGCAAACGCGCGATGACTCTCAGTGCCTTGAGCTCGTCGTCAAGGCTGAGCCCGTAACCAGACTTGATTTCGACAGTTGTCGCGCCATAACTCACGAGTCGCGCCATTCGCGCACGCGCCAGTTGAAGAAGATCTTCCTCGCTTCGTGCTCGAAGATCCCGGACTGATGAGTGTATCCCACCGCCCTGCTCGGCGATCTCCATGTAGCCGGCGCCAGCGGCCCGCAACTCCTGCTCCTCGTATCGCGGGCGTCCGAAGACGGCGTGCGTGTGCGAATCGACCAGTCCCGGCGTGACGATGCGCCCGCCGCAATCCACACGCTCTGCACCCGGAAACTCACGCTCCATGTCTTCGAATGGACCCAATGCGGCGATGATCGAGCCGTCGACCGCGATCGCGACGTCGGTTCTCACGCCGGCGTCC
>DATBNQ010000061.1:0-1615 GCA_036554185.1 Gemmatimonadaceae bacterium
GCCTACGTCTGGCAATCGCTGTGGAAGACGGGCGCCGTCGTAACCAACGGCACCGACGTCCCCGTCGAGGACATCAGTCCGATCGCGTCGTTCAACTGCAGTGTGACGCGCGACATGGTCGGCACCGACTCGGCGTTCTTCCCCGCGCAGAAGCTGAGCCGAGAGCAGGCGCTCCAGACCTACACTACGAATGGTGCGTACGTCGAGTTCCACGATCGTCAGACGGGATCGCTCAAGCCTGGCAAGTGGGCCGACATCACCGTCCTCTCCCGCAACATCATGACTGTGCCCGACGACTCGATACTCGGCACCAACGTCCTCTACACGATCGTCGGCGGGAAAGTGGTCTACTCAGCGGCGCAGAAGTAAAAATCGGCGAATTGGTGTCAGCTGCGAATAATTTCTCCCTTGACATAGCTTGCTAGGCATAGCTAATTAGGTATCGTGCCGAAGAACAAGAACGATATCCTCCAGGGGACGCTTGTCCTCCTCGTCCTCAAGGCCATTGCCGCGCAGGGTCAGATGCACGGGTACGCCATTACCGCGCACATCCAACGCGTGTCCGCGGACTTGCTGCGTGTCGAAGAGGGGTCGCTCTACCCGGCGCTCCACCGGATGGAGCAGGCCGGTTGGTTGAGCGCAGAGTGGGGGACGACCGAGAAGAATCGAGAGGCACGGTTCTATACGATTACCGCCGAGGGCAGCAAGCAGCTCGAGCTTGAGACGGAAAGCTGGATGCGATTGCGCGACGGTGTGCAACGCGTTCTGCGCTACGCGTGATAGCTCTTCGATAATAGTTGCTCGTCGCTGCTCACCGCACGGTTTCCGGAGATTTGGTACATGTCCTGGTTCGCTCGCATCGCAAATGTCGTTCGGCCAAATCGCCTGTCTGAAGATTTGGATCGCGAGCTGTCGTTCCATCTCGCGGAGCGTGCCGACGATCTCGTAGCGCGTGGCATGAAGCCCGATGTTGCTCGGCGCCAGGCTCGGCGGCAGTTCGGGAACTACGGATTGCAGAAGGAGACGACCCGCGACAGCGACATCTTCCGCTGGCTCGAAACCCTGCTTGGTGATCTTCGTTACGCGATAAGGGCGCTACGCGCTGCGCCGGGTTTTGCGCTGGTTGCGATTCTGTCACTGGCGCTTGGAATCGGTGCGAACACAGCGATCTTCTCGCTCATCAATGCGGTAATGCTCAAGTCGTTGCCTGTGCACGACCCGGAACAGTTGGTGGTCGTGCTGCGCGACGGCGGCGAAACGCTCACCAATCCGATCTGGGAGTATGTCCGCGATCATCAGGATGTGTTCTCAGGAGTCCTTGCATACAGCGCCACCGAATTCAATCTTGCCAGCGGCGGCGAGGCGCGACCGGTTCCGTCGAACTGGGTCAGCGGTGGATACTTCTCCACGCTTGGCGTCCGTTCCGTCCTCGGACGCACGTTGCTTCCAACTGATGACGTGCGCGGTTGTCCGGCGGTCGCTACAATCAGCGCTGCTTTCTGGCAGACGGAATACGGCGGCAGTCCGTCAGTGATTGGAAAGACACTGCATCTCGATGGGCATCCGTTTCAGATAGTCGGCGTCATCGATCCGGCTTTCTTCGGGCTCGACGTCG
>DATBNQ010000089.1:0-64656 GCA_036554185.1 Gemmatimonadaceae bacterium
AGATCGCGCGTCTCGAGAGCGATCCGGCGACGCTTCTCATCCGGCAGCGCCTCGAGCGTACGCATGTTGTGAAGCCGGTCGGCAAGCTTGATGATGATTACACGCGCGTCCTTCGCGATCGAGAGGAGCAGCTTTCTGTAATTCTCCACCTGCGCATCCTGCGGAGCGTGCGCGGGGAGATGCTCGATCTTGGTGAGACCGTCGACGATCGCGGCGACTTCCTTGCCGAACTTGAGCTCGATGTCTGCAAGGGTGAAGCGTGTGTCCTCGATCACGTCGTGCACGAGGCCGGCAACGACCGTCGTTGTGTCCAGATTCAATCCGGCCAGGATTCTGGCCACGGCGACACAGTGAAGTACGTAGTCCTCGCCCGACCACCGCTTCTGCCCACGATGCGCCTCTTCACTGAACCGATAGGCGCTGATCAATTGCTCCACGTCGATCCGCTCCGGGAGCGGGTCGATCGTGAAATCCCAACCGGGGATGACATCCGCCCCGGGGTATACCTCCGGCCTTGCGACGCTAACCGCCATCTTTCAATATGACGCCTCGCACGGCAGAGGCAAACTGCTCGCTAGCGTACAGATGACCACGTCCTGGAGCATGCTGGAACCCGAACGCTCCGACTGCGGCAGCATCGGCGCGGCATGCGGCTCAGGGCAGTATGACCGGCGCGCCTCCCCCGCGGCCGAGCCGAAAGGCAATCCCCATTGAGCTCCAGGGACCGGCAGATTGAGAGGAATCGCCGGCTATGTGACGCGCCGCGCCCGGGCCGCGTTCAGACGAGGATGCCGCTCTCCGCGAAGCTCGTGAATCTGCCGCGGCCGACGATGATGTGATCCAGCACGTCGATCCCAAGCAATTTTCCTGCTGACACGAGCTGCGACGTTACGACGCGGTCTTCCGGCGACGGCGTCGGATCGCCCGACGGATGATTGTGGATGAGTATCACGGCATACGCGTTTTCCGCGATCGCCTGTCGAAACACCTCACGAGCGTGGACGAGCGATGAATTGAGTATCCCACGCGTGACGAGAATGTCGTTTTCCAACCGGTGCTGCGCGTCCAGCGTCGCGATGTGAAACTCCTCGACCGGCAGATCCTGCATTCGTACGGAGTACGCATCGTATACGTCGCGTGCCTCTCGCATTGGCCTGCCCTGCTCACGCTGCTCGACCATCATCCTTCGACCGAGCTCGAGTGCGGCGTGCACGATTACCGCACGCGCCGGTCCCACGCCCACGACCGATGTCAGCGATGCGACTGGTCGCGACGAGAGCCGGCGAAGCGATCCCTGCGAGGCTGCGAGAACATCACGTGCGAGGTCGATGGCGGAGCGCCCTTCGCCGCCCGATCCAAAGAGAATTGCGACAAGCTCGACCGCGCTGAGTGCCTGCGCCCCATGTTGTCTGAGCCGCTCGCGCGGACGTTCGGTGGCGGGAATTTCGCGGATCGCAATGGCGGACATGTGTGCTCCTGATTTGGTTCACACATGGATACGCGCGAATGTGGATAGCGCGGCAATACGATTCCGAGCGGGCGACATCGTTTTAGTCGTCTTTCCCGCTTTCGCGGGAATGACGACATCCGACCGGAGCCTCCACCAGCTACGCCATCACGGCCCCGTGACACTTCTTGAACTTCTTACCCGATCCACACGGACACGGATCGTTCCGCTTCACATTGGTCCAGTCTGCACCCGCGGGCGCGCCGCCCGACACTCCCGGAACACCCGCCGGTGCGGATGGGGTGAGCGAGCGCTGCCGTCCAAGGCCGATGACCGCTGGATCCGGTCGCGTCGTCGCGACTTCCTCCGTCGGCGTCTCCGCGGGCCCGATGTCCATATCCTCATCGGTGCCAGCCGGCTGGGTTACAGGCGCGTCGTCCTCGAGAATCCCGAGGGCGTTGTAATGTCTCCTGGGAGCCTGCTGCTGCGGCGGCCCCGCGAATGGGCCACGCGGATCTGATCCGCCCGTCATCGAGTCGGCCCCACCCTGCTGCCCCTCGAATACGATCTGCGCACGCGCGAACCGTTCGGTGAACGTGTGCTGCATGTCCTGCATCAGATCGACGAACATCGTGTACGCTTCCTGCTTGTACTCGACGAGCGGATCCTGTTGGCCCCACGAGCGATAGTGGATCGCATTGCGTAGCTGATCAAGATCATAGAGGTGGTCCTTCCACTTCTCATCGAGCACGTTGAGCATAACGAGTGACAGCAGCCTGCCCGCAAACTCGTTCAGCCCCCGCATCTTCGCCTCGAACGCCGCGATCGCGGCATCGACCGCCGCCTTGCGCGCCGCTGGAACTGTCGTGGGCCACTCACCAGCCTTCTCGAATTCCGGCACGATGAGCATGTAGTTCTGCATCAACTCCTGGCGCAGCAACTCGATATCGAATACACCCTCGGCCGGAGTATCAGCGAGTGCGGTTTCAACGCGCGAGCCTACCGCCTTCTCGATCATGCGCTCCGCTTCGCCGCGCAGCTCCTCACCGCCCTCGAGCGCGAAGGAACGCAGCGAGTAGACAACCTCGCGCTGCTGATTCATCACGTCGTCGTATTCGAGCAAACGCTTGCGAGACTGGAAGTTCTGCAACTCGACTCGCTTCTGCGCCTGCTCGATCGAGCGAGTGATGAGCGAGTGCGTCAACACCTCACCTTCCTTCGCCCCCATTGCATCCATCAACTTCGCGATCCTGTCGGACCCGAAGAGGCGCATCAGGTCGTCTTCCAGCGACAGGAAGAATTGCGACGCACCGGGATCGCCCTGGCGGCCGGCACGCCCGCGAAGCTGCCGATCAATGCGCCGAGACTCGTGCCGCTCGGAGCCGATGATATGCAGTCCGCCGATTTCCATGACGTCAACCAGCTTCCCCTCGGCATCGTTCACCTTGGAGGGCTTCGATTCAGTCACACCATCGCCAAGCTTGATGTCGGTTCCGCGACCGGCCATGTTCGTCGCGATAGTAACGGCGCCGGGATGACCGGCTTCAGCAACGATTTCAGCTTCCCGCTGGTGATACTTCGCGTTCAGAACGTTGTGGGGAATTCCGGCGCGCTTGAAGAGCTTCGACAACGTCTCGGACACGTCGACATTTACCGTTCCGACCAGTACGGGAAATCCGAGTTCGTGAAGTCGCTGCGTCTCTTCGGCAATCGCGTTGTACTTCTCGCGCCGCGTCTTGAAGACGAGGTCGTTGCGATCATCGCGAATCACTGGACGATTAGTCGGAATCACCGCGACGGCGAGTTTGTAGATCTGGTGGAACTCCGACTCTTCCGTCTCCGCGGTACCGGTCATGCCGGCGAGCTTGTCGTACATGCGGAAGTAGTTCTGGATCGTGATCGTCGCGAGGGTCTGCGTCTCGCCCTTGACGCTCACACTTTCCTTTGCCTCGACAGCCTGATGCAAGCCCTCCGACCAGCGACGGCCCGGCATCGTGCGGCCAGTGAACTCGTCGACAATCAGAACCTCGCCATCCTGCACCACGTAGTTCACATCCTTCTCGTACAGCGAGTGGGCGCGAAGCAGTTGGTGGATGATGTGCAGCTTTTCCGACTTGGAGGCGTATTCCGCGTTGATCGTGTTGCGATGCTCGATCTTCTCCGCTGGAGTAAGATCCGGATCGTGATCGATCTGATGCACCTGCTGAGAAATGTCCGGCAGGATGAACTGCTCGCGATCGTTAGGCGACATGAAATCGATGCCGCGATCGGTGAGGTGCACCTGCTGGCCCTTTTCGTCGAGCACGAAGAGCAGATCCTCCTCGATGTCGCGCATTTCCTGGCGGCTGGCAGTCACACGGCGATCGGCGATGTGCTTCAATTCCATGTTCTGAACGAGCTGCTTCACGCCGGACTCGTTCAACAACTTCAACAGCCGCTTGTTCTTGGGAGCACCCAGCCGCGCCTTGTACAGCAGCACGGCAGCCGTGTCCGTGTCACCTTCGCGAAGTGCACGCTCGCCATCCGCAGTGAGCGTATTCGCCAGCTCCATCTGCATGCGAACAAGTCGAGCAACCGCACCATTGTGAAGCGCGTACGCCTCGTCGACCTCGTTGCCTACCGGACCCGAGATGATGAGCGGCGTGCGCGCCTCATCGATGAGCACCGAGTCGACCTCGTCAACAATCGCGTAGGCGTGCGTGCGCTGCACACGCTGATCCAGCGAGACGACCATGTTGTCGCGCAGGTAGTCGAACCCGAACTCGTTGTTGGTTCCGTACGTGATGTCGCACTCGTACGCGGCGCGACGCTCGTAACTTCCGGGCTCGGTGTCGTCCAGACAGCCAACGGTCAGACCCAGATACTTGTAGAGATGGCCCATCCACTGCGAATCGCGACGAGCCAGGTACGAGTTCACCGTGATGAGGTGCGCGCCCTTTCCGGGAAGCGCGTTGAGGTAGAGCGGCAATGTCGCAACCAGCGTCTTGCCCTCGCCCGTCGCCATTTCGGCGATTCGACCCCGATGAAGCTGGATTCCTCCCACGAACTGAACGTCGTAGTGGACCATGTTCCAGATTTCGTCGCGGCCGGTGACGTTTGCCGTCGTGCCAAGAAGTCTGCGCGCAGCCTCGCGCACCGTGGCGAATGCCTCGGGAAGAATCTCCTCGAGCGTACGCGCAATCGTGGCGCGAAGCTCACCCTCGAGTCCACCGCGGCCATCCGCGCCGCCCAGCTCGTCGTCGATCTTCTCCCGCTCCGACGACAACGCTGCCCCTCGCTTGCGCTCCCTCAGATCCGCAATGCGCCGCTCCAGATCCGCCGTCGCTTCCGCGATACGAGCCCGGAATTTCGCCGTCTGACCCGTCAACTCTTCGTCCGAGATCGTCTGCAGCTTCGCGTATTCCGCGTTGATCGTGTCGACCAGGGGCTGAACGCGTCGCCGCTCCCGATCGTGCCGGGTGCCAAAGACGTTTCTGATCAGACTAGTTACTTCTGTAACCATTTATACAACCTTTCCGATTCGATTATCTCCGCGACCGCGTCCTGCACGAAGCCGCGCACCGACCGATTGCTCCGCGCGCGCGCGCGAATCTCGGTCGACGAAACCTCCACAACGCGGCCGGAATGCTCACTCTCCGTCGTCCGCGCCAATATTTCGATATGAACGAGCGTTCGAATAGTCTCTGGCTCGTGCCACTCTTCAAACCGCGACCACGCGTCCTCGCCGACCAGGAGATACAACTCCGCGTCAGGCCATTGGGCCGCGAACGACTGTACGGTCGCAACCGTGTAAGATAACCCTGATCGGTCTATTTCGATCCGGCTCGCCGTGAACGTCTCGCTCGTGGAAACAGCCGCCTCGACCATCCTGAAACGCTGCTCCGCAGATGCGACGTGCGGCGTGGCGGCCTTGAGTGGTTGCTGGGCTGCCGGCACCCATATCACACGATCAAGCCCGAGGCGCTCGGCGGCATCCACAGCCGCCAGGTAGTGCCCTATGTGCGGGGGGTCGAAGCTTCCGCCGAAGACGCCGATCCGCACTGCTGGCGCACCTCCCGGTCGTTGGGGTAAGCCTTCACCGCGGCTACGCAAAGGTCTTTCGCGTCATCCGTGTACTTGATCGCCCTGTAGGCGACGAGGAGCTTGAGATACGCAGTTCGCGTAGCGGGAGCGTCAGGGTGAAGCTTGATGACGTCCTTGAGATAGATGATCGCCGAGTCGTACGCACCACGCCGGATGTAATGGTCACCGACCTCCAGATCCTTGATGGCGAACATGTTGTCCAGCTTCGCGAGCAGCACCTTCGCTTGAGGCACCAGATGCGAGTCCGGATAGAGCTCGATCAACGACTGAAGGGTGTTCATCGCTGACGTCCCGTAGGTCGGATCGAGTTCGGGCTTGCGCCACATCTTCGCGTATGCGCGGCCGCCGGCCAGGAGAGCGGTCGGTGCGAGGCTGTCGTCGGGGAATGACTCCGAAATCCGCGTGAAGCTCTGAGCGGCGAGCAAGTGATCGCCATTCTTGTCCTGCGATTGGCCCAGATAGTAGTACGACAGCGGCAGCATCTGATCGCGCGCCGGTAGATCGTGTGTGAGAAGCTCGAACCCCTTCGCCGCGTCATCGTAGTGGTGACCGTTGAACCGCTTGAGCGAGATCGCGAAAAGTGACTCTGGATTACTCTCGTACACCTTCGGGTCGAAGGGATGCTGGCACGCCGTCATCATGACGAGTCCCAGAACGGGGCCGAGTGCTACAAGCGAGCGGCGGACACGATTCACGCGGTGGCTTCCTGTGCGCCGATCGCTCGGCGTCCTATCGAGTAATAGATGAGTCCGACATTAGACATCTTGCGAGGGTCGTAAAGATTGCGGCCGTCAACGACGATGGGCCGCTTGAGAGTGGCCTTCAGCCGGTTGAAATCAGGGTGCCGGTATTCATTCCAATCTGTCACGATGACCAGTGCGTCAGCGCCGGCAAGAGCTTCATACCCCGTTTCGGCGTACCGGATCTTGCCACCCCGATCTGCGAGCCTGCGACGTGCTTCGTCCATCGCGGCAGGATCGTGCGCGCAAACGGTAGCGCCCCAACCTAACAGCTGGTCGATCAGCACCAACGACGGCGCCTCGCGCATGTCATCGGTGCCCGGCTTGAAGGAAAGTCCCCAGACAGCTACGTGGGTTCCCTCAAGTGATTTATCATGACAATCGCCTAAGTCATTGTCACCGTTCATATTAGACGCATCAGGTTCAGACGGTGGAGCACCCAGCAAGGCGCACCTCAACTTCTGGCCGAGTCGCCGCTTCTGAAGCTCGTTGGAGCTGTCAACGGATGCCAGCAACTGCAAGGGAACGCGCGCCTGTGATGCTGTGCGCACGAGTGCCTTCACGTCTTTCGGAAAACAGCTTCCGCCATATCCTGGGCCGGGAAAAAGAAAGCTGGGCCCGATTCTCGTATCACTCCCGAGTCCACGCCGAACCTGATCTACGTCGGCACCGGTTGCTTCGCACAACGCGGCGATCTCGTTCATGAAGGTGATACGCGTCGCCAGCATTCCATTCGCCGCGTACTTCGTCATCTCTGCAGAGGCGATGTCCATGTAGATCACTGGACGGCCGGTGCGGAGAAATGGCGCATAGAGCTCGCTCATGACCGCTCTGGCAAATTCGCTGTCCAGACCGAGCACCACTCGATCGGGCTTGAGGAAGTCTTCGACTGCCGCCCCCTCTTTCAGAAACTCAGGATTGCTGACAACATGAAAGGGAAACTTGGCGTTCCGGGCAACGGCTTCCCGCACCAGCGACGCAGTGCCCACGGGCACCGTCGACTTGGTGACTACGACGGTCTCCCGGGCGACCGAGCGCCCCACCGCGTCGGCGACTGCCAGCACGTGCGAAAGATCCGCCGACCCATCCTCGTCCGGCGGCGTGCCGACAGCGATAAACACCACCTCGGCGCCGGCGATCGCCTGCTCCACATCGGTCGTGAAGACAAGACGCCCGTCTGCCTGATTGCGCTCGACGAGCGCGTCCAGGCCGGGCTCGAAAATCGGAATCTCGTTCCTCTTCAGGAGATCGATCTTGCGACTGTCAAGATCGGCACACACCACCGTATTGCCGGTCTCCGCGAGACACGCCCCGGCGACCAGGCCGACATAACCCGTACCAACAACGGCGATGTTCATCCAGGGTTATGCAGCGTTTGCTGACAGCGGAACGATGCGTCCGGATTTGGACTTGAGTCCCTTGGTCGCGTTCCGCGCGTCGACGACGACGGGCGCGAGATCGCAAACGCGCTGGTAATCGACGGAATCGTGATCGGTTACAATGACCACAGCATCCGATCCGCGCAGGGCAGCATCCGTCAGCTCAACACCGGTGAAGGTATGACCGTCCTCACGAAACGTGGTTACGTGCGGGTCATGGAAGGACACCTTCGCGCCACGGCCCTCGAGCAGCCGGATCACGTCGAGCGCCGGACTCTCACGCATGTCATCGATGTTCTTCTTGTAGGCGACGCCCAGGACGAGCACATTGCTCCCGTTCACCGCCTTGCGGTCGTCATTCAACGCGCGTGCAACCTTCTCGACTACCAGTGCAGGCATCTCGGAGTTGATCTCGCTCGCCAGATCGATGAAGCGCGTCTTGTAGTTGAGCGTACGCATCTTCCAGGCGAGGTAATGCGGATCCAGCGGAATGCAGTGCCCGCCGATTCCGGGGCCCGGCGTAAACTTCATGAAGCCGAACGGCTTGGTCGCAGCAGCGTCTATCACTTCCCAAACGTTGACGCCAAGCTTGTCACATACGATCGCCATCTCGTTCACCAGCCCGATGTTCACCGAGCGAAAGGTGTTCTCCAGAAGCTTGACCAGCTCGGCAGTCTCGGTCGATGACACCGGAACAATGGTGTCGAGGCAGCTCTGATACAGAGCACTCGCCACCTCCGTGCATGCTGGCGTGATTCCGCCAACGACCTTGGGAGTGTTCTTGGTATGCCAGACCGGATTGCCGGGATCGACGCGCTCGGGGCTGAATGCGAGGAAGACATCGGTACCAATCTTGAGACCAGCCGCTTCGAGCTTCGGCTGCATCAGCTCACGCGTCGTCCCGGGATAAGTCGTGCTCTCCAGCACGACGAGCATTCCGGGGTGCGCAAATTCACTTATCGTCGCCGTCGCCGAGACCACGTAACTCATGTCAGGGTCACGCGTCTTCACGAGCGGCGTGGGGACCGCGATCGAGACGCAATCCATCTCCTTGATGCGCACAGGATCGGTAGTCGCCTCGAACATCTTGTTGCCAACGACCTCGGCAAGATCAGAATCCGGGACGTCCAGAATATGTGACTTGCCAGAATTGAGCAGGTCGGTCACGCGCTTGGAGACGTCGAAGCCGATCACCTTGAAGCCGGCGCGCGCGAATTCCACCGCAAGTGGAAGACCCACGTAACCAAGTCCCACAACTCCGATCACTGCTGAGCGATCGGAAATCTTGTCGATAAGACGCTGCTTGTTATCCATTCGTTTTGGGGCCCTCAACGGCCGTAGAAAGCGCGAACCGCCGAGATGACCTCGTCGCGCTGTGAATCGGTAAGCTCCGGGTAGACCGGCAGCGATACAACTTCCTTCGACGCGCGCTCACTCTCTGGAAAATCCCCTACCTCGTAGCCGAGGTAGGCGAAGCACGGCTGCATGTGGAGCGGAAGTGGATAGTAGATCGAATTTCCAATGCCGCGCTTCTTGAGGAACGTCTGGAGGTCGTCACGACGTTCCGCACGCAATGTGTACTGATTGTAGATGGACTCGTTGCGGCTATCGATTACGGGGGTGCGAACGCCATCGAGATCGGCGAATGCCTTGTCGTAGATCGAGGCGTTGCGTCGGCGGGCCGCGCTCCACGCTTCGAGATGCGGCAACTTGGCCTCGAGCACTACAGCCTGCAGCGTGTCAAGCCTGCTGTTGTATCCGACTTCCTCGTGAAAGTATGTCTTGACGCTGCCGTGTGTTCTGAGGCGGCGAAGCCGTGCGTCGAGCTCATCGCTCTGAGTGACGACCATGCCGCCATCGCCGTATCCGCCCAGGTTCTTGGACGGGAAAAAGCTGAACGTGCCAATGTCGGCTATCTCGCCTGCCATTACACGTTTGCCGTTTACCTGTCTGCTGGCGCCAATCGACTGCGCAGCATCCTCGATGATCGGCATTCCATCCGGTAGTACCGAGCGGAGCCCGTCGATTGCAGCCATCTGACCGAACAGATCTACGGCGATCACAGCCTTTGTGTCGGGGGTGTTGCGCACGGCTTCATCCGCCGCTTCAACCGAGATGTTGAAGGTCTCGGGATCGATATCCGCGAAGACCGGGCGCGCTCCGACGTTGTGGACGGCACCGGCAGTCGCGAAAAAAGTGAACGGCGTGGTGACGATCGCATCGTTCCGCCCCACATCGAGAGCGCGGAGGGCGAGCAGGATCGCATCGGTGCCATTGGCGCATCCGATGGCATGAGCGGAGTGCGACAGTTTGGCGACGAGGCCTTCGAGACGTTCGACGGGCTCACCGAGAATAAAAGTTTGCCCATCGACAATCGGCATGATCGCCGCGATGACTTCGTCGCGGATCGTGCGATGCTGGGCTTTGAGGTCGAGAAGAGGTACGGCCATGGTTTCCGTGGGAAATTGCACCATTCAGCCACCAGGCCGACCAGTGCTTATACAGCCTTGAAAGATCGCCGGTCGGGGCGGCCTAAGTCAATTAATTTCCACTATAGAGCCAGAGAAACCGCCCATCGAAGCCGGAGCAGCGAGGAATGATGGATTCCTACACCGCACACACAATCATCCGCGACGTCACGTTTATCGTGCTTGCGGCTATAGCCTTGATCGGATTTCCCGTTGCGCGAGCCCATGCGAGGCGGATTGAGAAGTCGCCCCAGGATCCACGCATGCTGTCGTCCGCCGAGGCCTCAGATGCGCGGCTGGAGCGAGTTGAGCGGGCTGTGGAGGCGATGGCGTTGGAAGTGGAGCGCATGTCGGAGGGGCAACGGTTCATGACCAAGCTGCTGGGTGATGCCAACCGTCCCAAGGCTCCGGGCAATGACAGCTGATTCTGGCCGCGGTGGTGCGTGGCGCAAGAAAGGCCCCGGGAATCCCGGGGCCTTTCTTCTGTCCAGCAGGTGATGCTAGCGCTTCCGGCGGCGACGAACAATCGGGACCAGGCCAAACAGGCCCGTGCCCAGCAGCGCGATCGATGACGGCTCCGGGGTCGAGGTGACCTCGAAGTTGAACGTTGTCGACTGGTCGTTGAAACCGACCATGACATTATCCGCGTACGAGACATTGGTGCCAGTGAAGCCAGGCCACCGGCCCTGATCGACTTCGACAGCTGTCACGGTCGCATTGCTCAGATCGTAAAGGGCGGACGTGCCGCTGCACGATGTCACCCAGCTTGCAACGGTCTGGCGACGATCGTCGAAGCTCTGGCCCTTGGCGCTACAGTCGTTCGTGAGTTGGCCACCAGCGATCCGGAGGAAGAAGTTTCCTCCATCTACAAGGTTGCCGCTCGACTGCCATCCAGTGCCGTCAGTGCCGTACCAGCCGAGCGAGCCCCACGTCGTACCACCGGTCGGGACACCGATGTTGCCGAGGAACAGGCGATAGGTTGGGTTGCCATTAGAGCCTGTCACCTGGTTCCAGTCGAAGCCAGCGCTTGTGAGGTCGCTCAGCGATCCCTGCACCAGCGGATCGCCAGTCGCAAATGCGGGCTGCGCAAAGCCGTTCATATCAAGCTCGAGCGAGCCATTTCCACTGCGAGGATTCGCGGTGGTGATGCTTGCGACCGTAGTTCCGGCCGGCTTGGTGCCATCCGGAGTGGAGACGTCGGTCCACCCGTAGGTGCCCGGTGTTGTCACAACGGTCTGCGCTCCCAGCGAAGGCGCGAACAGCGCGCCTGCCAGCATTGCAGGAGCGATGATGCTGCTAAAACGAGTCACTCAGGAACTCCTCGATTGGAAGTGTCTCTACAGGCGACACGCCGAATGCGGTTGCCACGCAAGCATGCAAATGGCAAACGCCGAGCCGTCATAGACATGGCCAATTCGAGGCCGAATAGGACGTAATTACCGACTAGTTGTCTAGAATAAGCGGCGGACTTAGAAACGTATGTATGCAGTCACAACATCTGAGCACTACATGTGTTGTTGCGCGCGTACGACAGTTTTCAGTGGCGGGATTCGCGCGGTCTCGATCGCCTGTGCCGCGAAGTCGTCTTGCAGAACCGTGACAGCGAGCGGCGGGACCGCTACAGCGTGACGGTACCGCCGGTACGCGCTGCCTCATAAATCGCGAGGATTATCTCGAGCGACTTCCGCCCCTCGGCCCCGTCGGTATCCGGCACCGCTTCGCCGCGCAGCACGCGGAGCACATTCCGATAGTAGCCCTGGTGCCCGAAGCCGTAGACCGTCGGTGGGGTCGTCGCGGCGGCTTCGATCAGCTTGTCGTCGTCGTCATAGTCCTCGAACAGCCAGGTCTCGACCCGATTCACGGCGGTCCCGCCAATCTTCACCGAGCCGCGGTCACCGAGTATTGTGATCGACCCTTCGAGATTCTTCGGATAGGTCAGCATCGTGACGTCCAGCACGCCGATCGCGCCGTTCCTGAACCGCAGCACGGCCGCCCCCGAGTCTTCGGCTTCGATCCTGCGCTCCTGCGTCGCAGTCATCGCAACAACGCTCTCGACCGGGCCCGCAAGCCACTGCATCAGATCCACGTAGTGCGATGCCTGATTCATGAAGGCTCCGCCGTCCATGGCCCAGGTTCCCCGCCACGGCGCCTGATCGTAGTACTCCTGTGGCCGCGCCCAACGCACCGTGCAATTGGCTGAATGAATGCGACCGAACCGTCCCTTGTCGACCGCCCGCTTCACAAGCTGGATCGCCGGGTTCAGACGATTCTGCTTCACCACGAACAGCCGAACGTCATTGTCCTTGCATGCGCGGATCAGTGCGTCTGCGCCTTCGAGCGAGATCGCCATCGGCTTCTCACTCACCACGTGCTTGCCCGCGAGTGCGGCTTCGATCCCGAGCGCCGGGTGAAGCCCGGACGGCGCAGCGACGGTCACTACGTCACAATCCACAGCAGCAAGCATCGCCGCAAGGGATGTGAACCCGGGCACGCCGTTCTGCAATGCCGCAGCCTCGGCGCGCTCCGGCACAATGTCCGCAACGCCGACAAGGTCGAGTCCGTCGATACGGCTGATCGCGTCGAAATGGTTCCTGCTTATCCGGCCGCAGCCGACAAGTGCCAGCCGAAGGTTCTTAGACACGGGCGATCCGGTCGCCGTGATTCACGTACTGCTTGCCGCACGCTTCACATCCGGGAGCGGCGCCGTCGGGAAGTTTCTCGCCGCACTCACAGACCCAACCGACGCGACGCGCGGGAACGCCAACCATCAGTGCGTACGGCTCCACGTTCTTCGATACCACTGCGCCAGCTCCGATGAAGCTGAATTCGCCGAGCGTCGCGCCGCAGACGATTGTCGCATTGGCGCCGATCGAGGCGCCACGCTTGACGATGGTGGGCCGGTATTCGTTCTTTCGCGATACGTGGCTGCGCGGGTTGATGACGTTCGTGAATACCATCGACGGGCCGCAGAACACGTCGTCCTCGAGCGTCACGCCTTCGTAGACGGATACGTTGTTCTGAATCTTCACGTTGTTGCCGATCCGCGTACCGTTCATGACGACGACATTCTGCCCAAGGGAACAACGCTCGCCAATTACGGCGCCGCCCAGTATGTGGCAGAAGTGCCAGACGCGCGTCCCCGCTCCAATCTGCGCGCCTTCATCGACAAACGCCGACTCGTGAATGAAAACGTCCTCGCTCATTGCGCACCCACCGGGCGCTCGATGCGCGAGTGCCACTCCTGGAGCGACGTCACCGACGCTGGTCGCGATCGCATGGCAAGCACCGCATCACATGCGGCGCTCGCGGCTGAAAGCGTGGTCGTGTACGGTACGTGGTGCGCAATCGCGGCTTGCCGCATGGAATAGTCATCCTTCTGGGCCCGCTTGCCCATCGGTGTATTGATCAGCAGTTGCACCGTACGATTGACGATCAGGTCGATTACGTGCGGTCGTCCCTCGTTCACTTTGTACACTCGCGTGACGGGTATGCCAAGCTTGCGCAGGTGCCTGCCAGTTCCCTCGGTCGCATGAATCCCGAAGCCCATCTCGTAGAACCGGCGCACGATCGGCGTAACGTTCGCCTTGTCGGAATCGTTGACCGAGACAAAGATCGCACCGGTCATTGGAAGGCCGTTATCCGCCGCGAGCTGTGCCTTGTAGAATGCACTTCCGAATGATTCCGACGTCCCCATGACTTCGCCCGTCGATCGCATCTCAGGCCCGAGGATGGGATCGAACTCGCGGAACTTGTTGAATGGAAACACGGCTTCCTTCACCGCCACATACGGAGGAATGATTTCCTCGGTGAAGCCGATATCAGCGAGCTTTTCACCGGCCATCACCCGGGCCGCAATCGACGCAAGCGGCACGCCGATCGTCTTCGACACGAAAGGAACCGTGCGGCTTCCGCGCGGATTCACCTCGAGGACGTACACGACGCCGTTCTTTATGGCGTACTGCACATTGATCAATCCAACGACGCCCAGCGCTTCGGCCAGTTGCACCGTGTGCCGCCGCATCGTGTCCTGTTCTTCCTCACCGATCAGATACGGCGGAAGCACGCACGCCGAGTCGCCCGAATGGATCCCCGCATCCTCTATGTGCTGCATGATCCCGCCAATCACGACCTGATCTCCGTCGGAAATCGCATCGACATCAGCTTCGAACGCGTCCTCGAGGAACTGGTCGATCAGGACCGGCCTGTCTTCGGACACGCGTACCGCGCGCTCGAAGTAGTCACGCAGTGAATCCTCGTCGTACACGATTTCCATTGCACGCCCGCCAAGCACGTACGACGGACGCACAAGCACTGGATAGCCGATTCGGGTTGCAGCCGTTATCGCGGCGTCCACACTCGTCGCGGTGCCGTTTTCGGGTTGGCGGATACCGAGCTTTCGAGCGATGGCGTCGAAGCGCTGGCGATCCTCCGCAATGTCGATCGCGTCGGGGGAAGTGCCGAGTATGGTCACGCCGGCAGCTTCGAGCCCCCGCGTGAGCTTGAGCGGCGTCTGACCGCCAAGCTGGACGATTACGCCGACTGGCCTTTCGCGATCGACGATCTCCAGCACGTGCTCGAGCGTGAGCGGCTCGAAGTACAGCTTGTCGGAGATGTCGAAATCAGTCGAGACTGTCTCAGGATTCGAGTTGATCATGATCGTCTCGAATCCCTGCTCCCTCAGCGCGAGTGATGCGCGTACGCAGCAGTAATCGAACTCCACCCCCTGGCCGATGCGATTGGGTCCGCTGCCAAGTATGATGATCGACTTGCGTCCGCTCGGCGGAGCCTCGCTCTCCTCGTCATAGGAGCCATACAGATACGGTGTCGCCGACGGGAACTCTCCGGCGCACGTATCGACCATCTTGTAGGCCGGCCTCACGTCGAGGCTCCAGCGTGTCGCACGCACCGCGCCCTCCGAAAGACCGCGCAGGTCGCCAAGCTGCCGATCGGAGAATCCCATGCGCTTCATGCGACGCATCTCGCTCGCTGTGATCTCCGGCAACGCAGTCCAGCGTCGCTCCGCGTCGATCAGCTCACGCATCTGCTCGAGAAACCACGGATCGATCCAGGTCAGCTCGAATATCTCCGCGACTGTGAAGCCTGCTAGCAGTGCGCGCTTCACCTGGAAGACGCGCTCCGGAGTCGGCTGGCGAAGCGCCGCGCGCAATGTGTCGGTCGTACCATCGACAAGCCGATCGTCCAGGAGCCGCGAGCCGATCTCCCACCCGGAGCGACCGATCTCGAGCGCGCGCAGGCCCTTCTGGAACGCTTCCTTGAAGGTGCGACCGATGGCCATCGACTCGCCGACCGACTGCATCTGCGTTGTGAGGTGCGCGTTCGCCGACGTGAACTTCTCGAATGCAAAACGTGGACACTTCACGACGACGTAATCGAGCACAGGCTCGAAGGACGCCGGCGTCGTGCGTGTAATGTCGTTCGGGATCTCATCGAGGCGATATCCGACCGCGAGCTTGGCGCCGATGCGTGCGATCGGGAATCCGGTTGCCTTGGATGCGAGCGCGGACGAGCGCGACACGCGTGGATTCATCTCGATGACGATCATCTCGCCATCCGCCGGGTTGATCGCGAACTGAATGTTGCAACCGCCGGCAGCGACTCCGATTTCGCGGATCACCGCGACGGATGCATCGCGCATGATCTGATATTCTCGATCGGTGAGAGTCATTGCCGGCGCGACGGTGATCGAATCGCCTGTATGCACACCCATCGGATCCATGTTCTCGATCGAGCAGACGATGACGACGTTGTCCGCTGCATCGCGCATGACTTCGAGCTCGAATTCCTTCCATCCGATCAGGCTGCGCTCAACCAGCACCTGGCTCATCGGCGACAGATCCAGTCCACGTCGCACGATCGCCTCGAATTCGTCTCGATTGTACGCAATTCCACCGCCGCTTCCGCCGAGCGTGAACGCCGGACGAATGATGGACGGGAAACCGGTGTCTTCTACGAGAACGAGCGCCTCTTCGAGCGTGGTCGCCGTGCCGCCGCGCGCAACCTGCAGTCCGATGCGCTTCATCGCCTCGTTGAACAGGGCGCGATCTTCAGCCGTGCGTATCGCCCGCTGGTCGGCGCCGATCAATTCGACACCGTACCTGGCGAGCACGCCGTTCTGCGACAGCGACATTGCAACGTTGAGCGCCGTTTGCCCGCCCATCGTTGGAAGAAGAGCGTCTGGCCGCTCCTTCGCTATGACAAGCTCGACGAATTCAGGTGTAACCGGCTCTATGTACGTGGCGTCGGCGAACTCCGGATCCGTCATGATCGTAGCCGGATTGGAGTTGATGAGGATGACCTCGTAGCCTTCCTCCTTCAGCGCCTTGGTTGCCTGCGTCCCTGAATAGTCGAACTCTGCCCCCTGGCCGATGACGATGGGACCGGAGCCGATGACGAGGATGCGATGGATATCAGTACGCTTTGGCATTTCGACCTTCTAAGATACAAAAACGGGGCGACTGACGAGTCGCCCCGAATGAGGAGGAATTGGGAGCAGACAGGGTGTTCAGGCTACCGCCTGACTCCGCGGTGCTCTGACGATCTTGCCAGCGGCCAGGCAGCTCGTGCAGACCTTGACCTTGACGATCTTGTCGTCGACCGCGACGCGTGCAACCTGAAGGTTGGGCTTCCAGGTGCGGCGGAGTTTGTTGTTGGCGTGCGAGACGTTGTTGCCAAATGTGACGCCCTTGCCGCAGGCGTAGCACTTGTTCCGCTCGATGGCCTTTGTGCGCTTCTCAGCCAGTTGGCTCTTGATCTTCACTTGGACTCCGGCATGAGCTCGATGCGCGCCATCTCCGCCCCGTCACCCTTACGGTGACCGGTCTTGAGAATGCGGGTGTATCCGCCCTGGCGCGTCGCGAACCTGGGTGCGACTTCCTGGAACAGCTTGTCATTCACCGTACGCTGCTGGACGTGACGAGCGGCCAGGCGACGCGAATGGAGCGTGCCCTCCTTCGCCTTGGTGATGAGCTTCTCGACGAACGGACGGAGCTCCTTGGCCTTGGCCTCGGTCGTCTCGATCGCGCCGTGCTGGATCAACGACTGCGCCAGGTTCCGGAGCAGCGAGAGACGCTGCTCGGGGGTGCGCCGTAGCTGCCGGCCGACTTTTCTATGTCGCATCTAAATTCCTCTAATGTCCAGATCGTTATTCGTCGTCGTCGCCGATGGCGGCTTCGGCGAGCGCGGCGCGGTTCGGTGGTGTTCCCCGATCCGTTATCCGCACGCCTTCTTCTGACTGCTCGAACTTCATGCCGAAGTTCAGGTTTTCGCGCTCGAGCAGCTCTGCAATCTCGTTCAGCGACTTCTTGCCGAAGTTCTTCACGTCGAGGATCTGATCCTCTGTCCGCTTGACGAGGTCTCCGAGCGTCCGGATCTCGCTGTTCTTGAGCGAGTTGACGGAGCGAACGGAAAGCTCGAGGTCTTCGATGGGCGTCGAAAGAAGCTGCGCCAATCTTGCAGCGTCGTTGCCGCCAAGCTCTGTGCCACCGGTGATCGGCGCCGACATGTGCGACCCGAAACCGGCGAAATACTGGAAGTGCGTCTGCGCCAGTGCCGCGGCGTAGCTGACCGCCTCTTCTGGCGAGATGGTGCCGTTGGTCTCGACGAGGAGCGTGAGACGATCGTAGTCGGTGCGCTGGCCAACGCGAGTTGCGTCAACGCTGAAGTTCGTGCGCCGAACGGGGTTGTAGATCGAATCGACGCGGACGAGATCGACCGGGAGATTCCGGTCGACAACGTGCTGATCGGCTTCGACGTAACCGCGGCCGTGATTTACAAACAGCTCGAACGTGATGTCGCGATCGTCCTGCAGCGTGAACAGATGGTGGTCCGGCTCGAGTACGGTGAGTCCGGGAGCGCCCTGAATGTCGCTGGACTTGATGTCCGCAGGTCCCTTCTTCGTGATGCGAACAACCGTGGTCTCGTGCGCATCATCAAGATTCAGCACAAGCGTCTTGATGTTGGCGATGATCTGGTGGACGTCCTCGACAACGCCAGGAATCGTCTGATGTTCGTGCACGACGCCGTCAATACGGAAACCCCAGACCGCGGTTCCGCGGAGCGACGACAGAAGCATGCGACGCATCGCGTTGCCAAGCGTGTAGCCGAAGCCGCGCTCGAGCGGCTGCAGCCGGAACTCGGCGACGTTGGGTGTGTCCTCGCGCTTGGTGGACTCTACTAGCTGCGGGCGTACGAGCCCGCGAAGATCGATTGCGTTAGCCATGATGTCTCTTGATTTTTAACCGTTACCCCGCCCCTAACGCGTGGTAAGTCGGTACGAAGGTTAGGGCCTCGTTTACTACTTTTACTACTTACTTCGAATACAACTCGACGACCAACTGCTCCTGTGCTGCAATCGGGATGTTCGGGCGCGTCGGGCGTTCGAGCATCCGGCCGCTGAACGATTCCTTGTCGACTGCGATCCACGAGAGCGGAGCGCCACGGGAAGCCTGTTCCATCGACACGATGATCGACGCCTGTTCACGTGACTTGGCGCGAACGCGCACTTCCTGACCCGGCTGCACGAGGAAGCTGGGGATATCCACCGAGCGGCCGTTCACTTCGACGTGACGGTGGCGAACGAGCTGGCGAGCTGCCTTGCGGCTCTGCGCGAAGCCCATGCGGTAGATGATGTTGTCCAGACGGCTCTCGAGAGCGGCGAGGAGGTTGTGACCCGTAACACCCGGCAGCGTCGTGACGCGCTCGAAGGTGTTGCGGAACTGCTTCTCGCTCACGCCGTAGATGCGCTTGATCTTCTGCTTCTCACGCAACTGCTTGGAGTACTCCGAAACCTTGCGGCGACGGGCAACGCTCGCGCCATGCTGGCCGGGCGGCGTTGGACGACGCTCGACCGGGCACTTCTCGGTGAAGCACTTGGTGCCCTTGAGGAAGAGCTTGGTCCCCTCTCGGCGGCACTGGCGGCAGCTTGGTCCTGTATAGCGCATGTACTAAACCCTCCGCCGCTTGGGCGGACGGCAACCATTGTGTGGAATCGGCGTAACGTCGCGAATCGACTTGACCTGAAGACCAGCGGTGGCGAGCGCCTGGATTGCGGACTCGCGCCCGGAACCAGGTCCCTGCACCCGCACGTTCACGCGGCGGACACCGGCCGAGAACGCCTCGCGTCCGGCCTGCTCGCCAGCGACTGTCGCAGCGAACGGCGTGGACTTCTTGGATCCCTTGAAGCCGGCCTTGCCTGACGAGCTCCAGGAGATCGTGTTGCCACGATTGTCCGTGATGGTGATCGTCGTGTTGTTGAACGTCGCGGAGACGTGTGCGAGGCCCTCGGCCTCTACGATCTTCTTTACTTTCTTTGCGGTGGCCATGTGTTACTTCGTAACCTTCTTCTTGCCGGCGATCGCGCGGCGCGGTCCCTTCTTGGTGCGGGCGTTGGTGTGCGTGCGCTGTCCACGGACGGGCAAGCCGCGGCGATGACGCGTGCCGCGGTATGAGCCGATGTCCATTAGGCGCTTGATGTTCATCGCGACTTCGGTCCTGAGCGCTCCCTCGACCTTGTGGTCGCGCTCGATGGCCTGACGAAGCTTGTTCGTGTCGGCATCGCTCAGATCACGCACGCGCTGTGAAGCGCTCACCCCCGTCGATTCGAGGATGGCCTGTGCAGTCTTGCGACCGATGCCGAAGATATAGGTAAGCCCGATCTCGAGCTTCTTGTCGCGCGGAAGATCCACGCCCGCAATACGAGCCATTAATTAACCCTGACGCTGCTTATGCTTGGGATTGCGGCTGCAGATAATCCTGATCACGCCCTGGCGCTTGATCACCTTGCAATGCTCGCAAATCGGCTTGACGCTGCTACGTACTTTCACAACTGCTCCGAATTTTGGGTCAGCCTTTGAAAATAGTCCGGTCAGGGCAACGACGCAACCGCCTGATCCATCGCGGCCGCCGGGTCCCGCGCCGAGGTGACGGTCCGACCCAGGACTATGTAGGAGGCACCCGCCGTGGCAGCCTCCGCGGGAGTCACAACGCGGCTCTGGTCGCCCCGATCGTCGCCCGGCAGCCGGACGCCGGGAACCAGGAGCTTAAGCGAGGCGCCGAACCGGTCCCGGAGCATCGCCGCCTCCAGGCCGCTGCAGACCACGCCGGCCACGCCCGCGTTCTTTGCCAGGAGGGCAAGGCGCATCACGTCGGGGGTAAGGTCTTCGGAAACCACCTCCCCGCCCCGGACCGCCGCCAGATCGACGCCAGTGAGCGAGGTAAGAATGGTCACCGCGAAAACCTCGCAATTGGGTCCCGAGTTCTCGACGGCCGCCCGGATCATCCGCTCCCCGCCAGTCGCGTGGACGGTGACGATCGACGCGCCAAGATCCGCCGCCGCTGCGACAGCCTTCTCGACGGTATTGGGGATGTCGTGAAATTTCAGGTCGAGGAAGACCCGCTTGCCCCGGGCCACGAGCTGCCGGACGACGACCGGACCGGCGACCGTGAACAGTTCGCTTCCGACCTTATAGAAGTCGCAGCGGTTACCCAGCAGATCGACCATCTGGAGCGCCGCATCTACCATCCAGAAGTCGAGCGCGACAATCGGAATCGCGCGGCTCGACGCTTCAGATTTCCCGTCGGGCCTCGTCATACCGGCCACGCAAGAGTTCCCACGAGTTCCTGAATTGCCTTCACACCGCTGCGGTTGCACCAGCGGTCGAGTTCGCGCGCTATTCGCTCCGCGGTACGAGGATCGCGCAGGTTCGCCGTTCCCACACCAACCAGCGACGCACCGGCGATGATGTACTGCAGCGCGTCGGTCGCCGATGCGACACCGCCGACACCGATGATTGGAAGCGATACCGCACTTCGCACTCGATGAGTTGCGAGCACACCAACGGGAAGGAGACCGGGGCCACTCGTGCCACCGGTGCCGAAGCCGATTCGCGGCGTGCGACTGTCGACGTCGACAACGAGCCCCGGGAGTGTATTGATCACCGTGATTCCATCCGCACCGGCGCCGGCTGCGGTCGTAGCGGCCTCGCCAATGTTCGGCAGGACTGGTGAGAGTTTTACAAATATCGGACGGCTGGTGGCTGCGCGCGCGCCCGAAACGACGGCGGCGAGCGATGCACTGTCCGCGCAGAACTCGATTCCTCCCGCGCGAACGTTGGGGCAGCTGACGTTCAACTCGAATGCACTGATGATCGTGCTGTCGTCGAGACGTCGAATCACTTCGGCGAATTCCTCAGTCCGGCTACCGACGACATTCACGATCACGCGTGCACGCTTTACATGTTCGGCGAGCCATGGCAGTTCATCGCGCCTGACCGCGTCGACGCCGGGATTCGCGAGTCCAACCGCGTTGAGCATGCCGCCAGGGAATTCCGCGACGCGCGGCGATGAGTTGCCGCCGCGCGGCTCGAGGCTGACAGCCTTGGTTACGATACCACCGAGCGCGTCGAGATCGACAACGCCGGCAAGCGAGCGGCCGAATGCAGCGGTGCCTGAGGCAAGAATGATCGGGTTCTGAAACTGGATTCCAGCCACTGTAACCCGAAGATCACTCACCTGCTGGTGCTCCCGCCCCCGTTATTGACCCGCGCATCGTACTTGTCCATGTACGATAGTATGGACTTCGCTATCGATTGCGCAATCTTGCGTTCGTTGTCAGGATCACTGATGTACGCGGCTTCGGAGCGGTTGGTGCCGAAGCCGATCTCGACCAGCACGGCTGGCATGAAAGCGCCGCGCAGAACCGCAAAGTCCGCCTGCTGCACCCCACGATCCGGCCCGGGATGGAACCTGCGGAAGCCTGCCTCGATCGATTCGGCGAGATCGGCGCTCTCGCGCAGATGCTCGTTCTGCGCCATGTCGTTGATGATGAAGTTGAGCGGATCGCCCTTCTTCGCCTGCGCGTCAGTCGTTTCGAATCGGACTGCCTGGTTTTCCATCCGCTCGACTCGCCGAGCGTCTTCGGTCTTTGCTTCGGCGAGGAAGTACGTTTCGTACCCGCGATCCTCCGCTCCCGCCCTGCCGCGCTGTCCGGTCGCATTGACGTGAATCGAAACGAAGATGTCGCCGTGCGCCTTGTTCGCGATGGGCCCACGATCATACAACCCGATGAGCGTATCAGTCGTCCGCGTCATCAGTACGTCCGCGCCGGCATTTCGCAGCGCCTCGGCAAGCAGCTTTGACACTGCAAGGGTGATGTTCTTCTCGAGGATTTGCGGTCCGCCGCCGATGGGTCCGTGCATTCCGGGGTCAACCCCACCGTGGCCAGCGTCGACGACGATGAGCCGTCGGCCCGGACGCTTCATGCGAACGGGAGTCTCGTTCGCGACCCGCGAGACTGCGGCAGCCTCGCCTCTTTCTCGCGAGGTCGTGCCTGTTGCAGGCGAATCCGTTTTCGCTGCAACCGATTCGGTGTCAACGCGTCTCGCGGCGGGATTGAACTGGCGAACCTCGCGCAGATCCGGATCGTACATGTAGCCGGAAAAGAATCGAGGTACGAGGTCGGTGACGACGAGAAAGGGCAGATATACGGTCTTGCCCACAAGCCGCGGCGCCGACGTCATCGGAACGATCGTCGAATCATCGCCGGCGAATGGAACGGCATCGGTGAAACTGATATGCGCTTCGCCAACCGCGAGCGAGTAGTGTGTCGGCGACGGGGAGCTGAACTTCCCGCCGAGTGCGGACGCGAGCCGCTCGGCGGAAACGACGGGAAAACCGTCGATCCGGGTGAGACGCAAGGTCGTTACGTGCGTCGGAGTGCGCACGGTTACAGATTCCGGCGCGGGAGCCGCGGATGCGGTACGACGCGAGTTTGCGGGCCCCACAGTCGCTGCCGTTTGCAGAAACAGAGCAAGACAGGCAACGATCATGAGCGCCTCATGGCGCGTGCCATGTCGCGCTCGTCGTCACGCTTGCGTGCGTCGTCGCGTTTGTCGTGGAGTTTCTTCCCCTTTCCGAGGGCCAGGGCAACTTTAGCGCGCCCACCCTTGAAATACAATTCAAGAGGAACGAGAGTGAGTCCCTGGCGCTCGACAGCGCCGATCATCTTGCGGATCTCCTTGCGATGCAGCAGGAGCTTGCGCGTGCGCGTAGGCTCGTGGTTGACGTAGCCACCGCGTTCGTAGGGAGAGATATGCAGGTTGATGAGATAGACTTCGCCATCGCGAACTATGCCGTATGCGTCGGAGATGTTCGCCTTGCCATCGCGCAGCGATTTCACTTCTGTCCCGGTGAGCGCGATGCCGGCTTCCCAGGTTTCCAGAAGTTGGTAGTCGTGCGACGCCCTGCGGTTCTTCGCAATTGACTGGCGCGCCGGCGTGGCGGTAACGTCGGGCATGATGTGAACTTAGGTAATGGGGACGGCGTTGCGCCACCCCGGGGGCTCGGCTATGTTGAGAGGCTCCTGGTCAGCGAAGCAAGACCGACTGGAAGCCGCTACGGTTGGCCTTGGGCTGTGGCGGGCACGGAAGTAGCGAAGGGCGTCAGCTTGCGGCACTCAGCCGCATCGCTCGGGTGGTGAAACTGGTATACACGCAGCGCTCAGAACGCTGTGGCCGAAAGGCCGTGCGGGTTCGAGTCCCGCCCCGAGCATGTCGCGCCTGCCCCGCCAGATGTCATTCCCGCGAAAGCGGTCCCGATGTCATTCCCGCAAAAGCGGTCCCGATGTCATTCCCGCGAAAGCGGGAATCCATTTTTTTCTTGCGCCGAGTCTCAGTTCCGGGTCCGAACGGCAACTACAACATGGATCCTCGCTTTCGCGAGGATGACGGTTGGTCACATGGATCCTCGCTTTCGCGAGGATGACGGCTGGTCACATGGATCCTCGCCTTCGCGAGGATGACGGCTGGTTGCACGGATCCTAGCCTTCGCGAGGACGACCAAGTCCGCGCGGATGGCTACGTCGGGAGGGCTAGACCGTTTCGAGGATCGGCAGACCGACGCGTTCGCGCACGGCTGGCTCGTCTTGCAGCAGGTCGGCGAGGCATACGCTCTCGAGCACGTTATCGATCTTCTGCTGGAGCATCACCCAGATCGGACGAATGCTGCAATTGTGCGAGGCCGCACAACGCTCTTCCTCTACCGGATGGCTGATGCAGTGCAGATCGAACGTTTCGAGTTCCGAGGCGTGGATGACGTCGCGAATCGTTATCTCGGTGGACGGCCTGGCGAGCATGTAGCCACCGCGCGCTCCGCGAACACTCTTGATCACGTCGGCGCGGCGGAGTCTCAGCAGTATCTGCTCGACATAGTCGGCTGGAAGTCGTTCCTGCGCCGCGATGTCGCGGCCGGTAACCGGGCCGTCGCTCGCCCGACGCGCCAGATGCAGCGCGCAGATTACGCCGTACTCAGCCCATGTGGTAATCCGCATGTATGGAGGATACCGGAGCGGAGGGCGCGGAGCAAGGGTTCAGGGGCGTGCCGTCACGGAATCTCGCTGGAATGGGCGATCCGGTAGGAGTAGATCATCACAACCACAATTTGCGCGATGGTCGCCACGATGAAGGGCTTTAGCGGCGCTGAAGGAAGCGCGAATGCACCCACAAGCCCGATCATTCCGCCGGCCACCATCCCATAACCACCCGCGCGCTGCGTCCTGCGCCACACTTCCTCACTGGCGTACGCCCACGGAACGCGGAATCCCACGAATGCATTGCGACGCGTTACCCGCGGCATGTAGTTGCCGATCACTATGCAGCCGAGCGACGCAATTGCCGCTATCAGCACTGGCTGGCGACTGGGACCGACCAGACCGAGCGCGCTCGTGATCGCGAATATGTGAATCGCGAGCAACATCGCAAGGACCGCGACGACGATGACGCTGTAAATCGGCTGCACTGTTGATGAATCCGTCCCGCGGTCCTTGTACTTGATAAAAAGCAACCGGTCGTATCGCGGGATGACGATCAGCAATACCCAGGTCGCGACCATGATTGCTGGCATCAGAAACGCTCCGACCATCCGCCCGCTGAATCCATTGGCATGTCCGGAAATATCCCAATGCGTTGGGATTCTCGCCGGCAGATGCGGAAACGCAATCGCCGACATCGCGAACGCTGCAGCGACAAGAATGAACGCAACGAGTCTGCTGTGATCACGCATGTTTTTTGATCCCGGTTTTCGATGGTTGAGTCCACGCGGCAAGCTTCTCCAATACATCCTGGAAGACAGTCGTCGCAAGCTCGTAGCGCATGAACTGTCCTTCCTTTTCCGCGGTGATCAAGCCCGCGTCCCTGAGCACGCTCAGGTGTCGCGAGATCGTTGGCCACGACGATCCGAATCGCTCCGCGATTTCGCCGGATGTGCGGGAGCCGCCGCGCAGTTGATCGAGGATTGCGCGCCGCGTTGGATCGGCAAGCGCGCGAAATGCGTCTGTCAATGTGTTTGCGGTGTCGCGCGCACGTACGCGGCGATCGCGGACACAAGCTCGGGAGGCAGTGGAATCGTTCCATCGGTATAGACGCCCGTTAGCTGCGCGGCAGGATCGGCGGGGCCGATCTTGAGCACGTGTGTCATGCCGTCGATCGTCAGAAGCCTTGCGCCCGGAGCAGCGGCAAGCAGACTGGCGTCGTTCATCGTCACCTGTATGTCGTGAGTTCCCTGAACTACGAGCGTCGCATACGGCAGCTTCTTCAGCTCTGCGGCCGGGTCGTAGCGAAACCAGGAGATGAGATATGGCTGCACACTCGGACGGAACAGCGCGGCCATCGCTGGTGGCGTGCTGTCAACGGTTTTGCCGGCTGAGAGACTGTCGAGGATCGGCCCGAACATCGCGATCGGCACTCCCCGCGCCGTGAGTTGCTCGCGCAGGACAGCAGCGGCCGGTCGACCTGCTCCTTCGAGCGAAACGAAGCCATCAGCCTTCACCCGCTGCGCGGCGACCATGCCTACGAGCGATCCCTCACTGTGGCCGACGATCACGACCTTGGAGAATCGGGGATCGGCGCGCAGCATCCTGATCCACGCGTCTGCGTCCTCGATACCGGTGTCGAACCGATAGTCGCTCTCAGTGTGGCCGGCCATCGCTCCGGCGCTCGCTGCGATTCCCCGCTTGTCGTATCGAACAGAGGCGATGCCGTCGGCTGCCAGAGCCGCGGCGAGCAGCTTGTAACTGTCCGGATGGAGAGACTTGCCAGGCGCGACGTCGATCGGAGAGTTGCCATCCCGATCGGTTGGACCGCTGCCGGCGATGATCAGCACGACGGGGTGCTGACCTCGCCCCGCAGGCACTACCAGTGAGCCGAAAATGTCGCCGGTCGGAGTCTTGAGGGTGATCGGCTGATCCACCACGCTATCCGGAACCCCGGTGAGGGGTGGCGTGATGGTCAGAGATGCGATCAGGAGGGCATTGAGCATGAGTTCGGCCTCAACTAGGAGAATTAGTTAATTAGCAAATTAGCTAAGTCTCGGAGTTTGGGAAGGGGGGCTGACCGGCTTTTGTCGTTTCCTCCCGGGTATGGCAGAACATGGATTCCCGCTTTTGCGGGAATGACGACCGAACATGGATTCCCGCTTTCGCGGGAATGACGGCGCGGTGTCCGGCTACGCGCCGGGGACTCCGATCTCGGTCATCTTCGCGAGGTCCAGTACCTTGTCGATCTCGCTGTCAGGAAGTACATGCTCGCGCTTCACGAGATCGCGAATCAATACGCCTTCCTTCACCGACCTCTTGCTGATGTCCGCGGCCTTCGCATATCCAATCTGCGGAGCAAGGGCGGTCGCGAGCGCCGCGGAGCGCTCGACCCAGTACGCGCACTGCTCGGCGTTGGCCTGAATGCCGGCAACGCATCGGTCTGCAAACGTACGAGACGCGGTCGACAGAATGTGCTCAGCGAGAAGCACGTTGAATGCGATCACCGGCATCATAACGTTAAGCTCGAGCTGTCCATGCTCCGTCGCCGCTGCAACACACGCGTCGAGTCCGACGATCTGGAAGCAGACCTGATTCACCATCTCAGCGATCGATGGATTGATCTTGCCGGGCATGATCGACGACCCCGGTTGGACAGCTGGAAGCGTGATCTCATCGAGTCCTGTCCGAGGTCCGCTTACCATGATGCGAAGGTCGCTCGCGATCTTGCTGAGGTCGAGCGCAAGGACTTTCATTGCCGCACTGAATGCAGCCGTATCGCCCATGCTCTGCATGAGCTGTATTCTGTCCGCTCCAGCGCGAAGGTGGCCGTCGATCATCTCGTTGAGATGCTTCACCATCAGTGCTGGGTACTCCGGCTCGACATTCACGCCGGTTCCGACCGCACTTCCGCCGATGCCAAGGTCACGCAGATAATCGGCAGCTTCATTTACGCGCTTGAGCCCACGACGAAGCGTGCCAGCAAAGGCCGTGAATTCCTGGCCGAGCCGGATCGGCATGGCGTCCTGCAGATGCGTGCGGCCAGCCTTCACGATTCCGTCGAACTCCGCACCCTTGGCGGCAAACGCATCGATCAGTGCCTGCATCGACTCGTTCAGCTTCGGCAGCTCTGCGATGCAGGCAATCCTGATCGCCGTCGGGATCACGTCGTTGGTCGACTGCGCCATGTTGACGTGATCGTTCGGGTGCACGGGCGAATACTTTCCCCGCTCACTCCCGAGCATTTCGTTCGCGCGATTGGCCAGCACTTCGTTGATGTTCATGTTGTGCGAAGTGCCTGCACCGGCCTGGAAGACGTCAACAACAAACTGATCGCGCCACTTGCCGCCGAGCACTTCGTCGGCAGCCGCGACGATGGCGTCGGCAAGACGCGCGTCGAGTCTGCCGGTCTCCTTGTGGGTCAGGGCAGCAGCACGCTTGATGCGAACCACGGCGTCGACGAACGCGGGAAGCGGACGCATACCGCTGATCGGGAAGTTCTGCACCGCGCGCAGTGTCTGCACGCCGTACATCGCGTCGGCTGGTACGGCCAGTTCGCCGAGTGGATCCTTCTCAGTGCGCGTTGCGTTTGACATTTGCTATTCCGTTCAGAAAGGGGTTGCTATCGAGCTCGGCGCCGATGGTCGTGGCGCCGCCATGACCGGGGTACACCGTGGTTTCGCGCGGCAGTTCCGCCAGCCGCGTCAATGTTTCCTGCATATGCGTCGGGTTGGCCATCGGCAGATCGGTGCGTCCGATCGAACCAGCGAACAGGACATCGCCGCCGAGCAGGATGCCGTTGCCGTGAAAGACGACATGCCCCGGGCTGTGGCCCGGCGCGTGGATGACATCAAAGGCGAGATTCCCGACGCGAACTACATCGCCGTGGGCCAGATCCCGATCGGGCGCGTCAGGCTGCTCGAACGGAACACCGTACTGTTCGGCGAAGAGCGACGCCGTGTCGTATACCGGCCTGTCGACAGGATGCAGATAAACTGGCACGTTCCCAAAGCGACGGCGTACTTCGGAGATCGCGCCGATATGGTCGAGATGGGCATGAGTGATCCAGACCGCATCGAGCTTGGCACCGCTCGACTCGACCATCGCGATGATCTGGTCTCCTTCATCACCGGGATCCACGAGGACGGCATGACCCGTCTCCTCATCGATGACGAGATAGCTGTTTTCGCGAAATGGTCCAACCTCACGCGACACAACTCTCACACCGCGTAGCCGCCCGTCGCTACAACGCGGCCAACACTGGAGTCGCGTAGCGACGCAAGATATTTTTCCGCCGCGATTGCTGCGGTTGTCCCATCGCCCGCCGCTGTCGTGACCTGACGCGTGAGCTGAGAGCGCACGTCACCGGCCGCGAACAAGCCGTCGATCGACGTCTCCATGTTCGTGTCGGTCAGGAGGTATCCCATCTCATCGTGATCGACGTGCCCCTCGATGATTCCTGTATTCGGGCGGAATCCGATGAAGACGAACAGCGCGGTAACCGCGAGATCCGACTCGACCGCTGTCTTCACGTTGTGAAGCTTGAGGTTGTGCACAAATCCCTGCGCATCCGCCTCGACGCGATCGACCAGGGTATCCCAGATCACTTCAATCTTTGGATTGTCGAACAGGCGCTTCTGGAGCAGCTTGGAGGCCCGAAACTCGTCGCGGCGATGGATCAGATACACTTTATCGCCGTACCGCGTGAGGAAATCCGCTTCCTCGACGGCGGCGTCGCCACCGCCAACAACGGCGATAGTGTGACCCTTGAAAAAGGCACCGTCGCAGATCGCACAGTAGGACACGCCCTTCCCCGCGTACTCCGCTTCACCCGGGATTCCGAGACGAATGGGCGTTCCGCCCGCAGTGATAATCGCGGTTGGTGCGCGGTAGGTGTCGCCCGAGTCGGTCTCCGCCTCGAAGACACCGTCCGCCAGCTTCCGGAGCGTAGTCACCGTAGTCTGCCGGAATTCCGCGCCGAATTTCTTCGCGTGGCTCTCGAAACGCTGCGCGAGATCCCAGCCTTCGATATGCTCGAAGCCGGGATAATCCTCGATGATCTCGGTATTGAGGAGCTCACCGCCGGCGGCACCGCGCTCGAGAACGACGGTCTTCAGCATCGACCTGCCAGCGTACATCCCCGCCGTCATTCCCGCAGGGCCTGCGCCGACGATGATCACGTCATATTCGAAAGTCTGACCCATGAATCTCTAGGAGGTTTCAGCGCCGACGTGAAGAACGTTGAACGCGCCGTGGCAGTGCGAGACGGTCGCGACCAGTATGTCCGCGGTCGCGCCGGCACCCACTCGCTCAACCAGCCGGTCGGCGGCAACAACATCGCGCGTGTCGAACATTCCGACGCCGAACGCGCGGTGGCTGCAGTGAAATATAACCGGCCCCTGGAGTGGCTCGGCGCCTGCCCGGGATCGCCTGACAAGGTCCGCGGCGGCATCCGGCATGGTCCAGCTTCGCTCGCCGCCAGTGTGCGGACAGAGTCGCGGCTCGACGCAATTGATTGGACACGTCCAGGTCGCGTAGCTTCCATAAAAAGTCCCGTCGGGGGCGCCGCTTCGCCACGGCGTATCCGGCTCCAGGGGAAGCGGGCGCGTTTCAACCACACGAGCCGGCCACCGCCCGCGCGCCCTGTCGCGCAGCCACTCGTACATCAAATGCGGCATGAGTGGAGACGGTACTATCGCGTCGGCGGTATCCGCCGCGACCGTGCCCAGATAGCGATCGAAGAAATCGGTCCATTCCGAGATCACCATCTCAGCAGTCGTGCCGGAAACAGCGACCGCACAGTCAGGCGACCGATCGACAACGATCACCCTGTCGAACCGGATCGCGCCGGCGGCGCTTGCGCGCTCGAGCTGTCGGACGTAATAGGAACCGTAACACCCGCCACCGACTACGATTATCGAACCGTAGTTGCGCTCAACTCCGGACATGGCGCCCACCGTCAACCAGCAACGTGTCGCCCGTCACGTAATCGGATTGCAGCAGATACATCATCGCTCCCACGACGTCGTCCGGCGAGCCGATGCGATGCAGTGGAGTTGTCTGTGCGAAGTGCGCACGTGCCGACTCGTCCCATGCGTCGGGAAGCAGCACGGCACCCGGCGCGATCGCGTTCACGCGAACTTCGGGGGCATACACGCGAGCCATGGCGCGAGTCATCTGCACTACGGCAGCCTTGCTGATGCCGTGCGGGATATAATCCGGCCACGTTTCGAACGCAGCCAGATCCGCGAGATTCACAATATTTCCGTTCGCCTTGCGCAGCCATGGATGCGCGGCCTGTGACATGAAGAACGGCGCGCGCAGATTGAGCGCGAAAATGTCGTCCCATTCGGCGACGGAGACTTCGTCCACAGGCGTGCGACGCATCACGGCGGCCGAGTTCACCAGCACGTCCAGTCCACCGAAATCTCGCGTGACTGCCGTAACGAGCGACGCCGGTGCCTCTGGTTGCGTGAGATCTGCCCGGTACGCGCGAGTCTCATGTCCTTGCGCGGCAAGCTCAGCAACGAGCGCGTCGGCTTCAGCCGAAGCGGAGTTGTAATTGATTGCAACACGCATCCCCGCTTCTGCCAGTGCAACGCTGAGCGCGCGTCCTACGCGGTGCGCGCCGCCGGTGACGAGAGCGATACGTCCGCGGAGTTCCATTGGTCCTACGCGACTCGAGTCGCAAGGCGTGCGTCCTGCAGATCCAGCCACGCCTCGGGAACGTGCATGTTTCCGATCACGCGGTATCCCTCGGTTGCGCCATGCCAGTCGGATCCACCACTCGGCACGAGATCGAGCTCGCTGGCGAGCCGCTCGAGTCGCACAACGTCTGCCGGTGTGTGACCTGGATGCCGTACTTCCACTCCGTCGAGGCCATGTGATGCAAGACGCGCAAGACGCTCGCGTGTTCCCTCGCGGCCCGGATGCGCCCATACCGCGAGCGCGCCCGCCGAGTGCGCAAGTCCGATTGCATCGGCGACGTCCAGACGCGGCTTGGGCACGTATGCCGGCTTGCCAGCGCCCAGAAGCCGATCGAACGCGTCGCGATGATCCGCAGCATAACCTGCGCGGATGAGAACGCGCGCGATGTGAGGGCGTCCCAGCGCGCCACCCCCAGCCTCGGCGATCACCTCATCCATGCTGATCGGCGTGCCGATGCGAGCCAGCCGGTCGACGATCGTCCGACCGCGCTCCACGCGCTCCCGCTGAAATCCGTCGAGGCTCGGCCTGATCGCCCCTGCGTCGCGGATGTGCAGCGCGAGAAGGTGCACTTCGAAATCACCGTCGTAGGCGCTCAGCTCACATCCTCGCACCACGCGGATCCCGAGATGGGCACCCGTCGCAACCGCTTCATCGTTTCCGGCAATCGTGTCGTGATCGGTAATCGCGATAGCCTGCAGATCCGCCCGCTTCGCGGCCTCGACGAGTTCAGCAGGGGAAACCGCACCATCGGATGCCGTCGAATGCGCGTGAAGATCTACGTAGCGCTCATCGAGCGGCTCCGTGCCGCGATCAGTCATCGGGCGTAGAATGCCTCTGGCGACGTCGCACTCGGCTGCGACTGAGCGAAGAGTGTTCTCAGTTCGTCATCCGTGAGCGCGGCAAATGACTGCTCACGCCAGCGCGCACCGACCGGCGAGTAGCGAACCACTCGCGTCTCGCGCTCGGCACCCTCTCCGCTGGCGAAGATCAGCGCAAATTCGTCCTTCGTGTTGGCTGTGATGTACCCCGACGGCTGCACACGCCATACGGCGCCATCTACTGTCACTGTGCGAAACGGCATCTACAACTCCACTTGCTGGTAAATACGCAGGGGCCCAGAACCGGGCTCCGGTGCCGACGCGACGGCTGCCGCAAGAATTGCGGAATCGTCGGCGACGGTGAATTCAACAAACGCATTGCGCAGACCCGGATCCTCGAAGACCCAGAAGCGACAGTTGGTGGCTTCGTAATGCGCCGCGCGCTCTGCCAGACGCGCCATGTAACGAACCCGCTCACCTGGCGGGATCGTCGTCCGCTGAATGGTGAGCGAGAGCGACACTCAGATCACTCCGCTCTCTGGAAACGATTCAATGTTGCGCTTGATTTGTGCGAGAAACTGATCCGCCACGGCTCCGTCGACGATTCGATGATCGAACGAGATCGAGAAGTAGGCGCAGGTACGAATTGCTATCGTGTCCTCGCCGTCCGCGCCACTGATTACCTTCGCGCGCTTCTCGATGGCGCCGATTCCCATGATCGCAACCTGAGGCTGATTGATGATCGGCGTTCCCATGAGCGACCCGAAGCCTCCGGGGTTCGTGATGGTGAAGGTCCCATCCTGCACTTCCTGCGGCGACAGTCTCTTCGTACGCGCGCGATTTGCGAGATCGTTCAGCGCGCGCGTGATTCCTGTCAGCGACAGATCGTCGGCCTTCTTGATTACCGGAACGATCAGCCCCCAGTCGAGCGCAACGGCGATTCCGATATTCACCGACGTACGATAAATGACGTTGGTACCGGCGACCGATGAATTCATTATTGGATACTGCTTGATAGCGTCGACAGTCGCCTTGATGATGAACGGCATGTACGACAGCTTCTCGCCCGTTGCAGCTTCAAACTCGCGACGCTTCGCAGCCCGGATCTTCGCGATGCGCGTGAAGTCCATCTCCATGAACGATGTTACGTGTGCGGAAGTGCGTCGGGACGCGATCATGTGATCGCTGATGAGCGCGCGCATCTTGGACATGGGCTCGACGCGGTCGCCGGGCCACGGCTCCGGCATCGGACCGTGAAACTCTCCGGCGCCACCCGGGGCGTGCATCGACGCACCCGCTGACGGTCCGGCGGCCATATGGTCCAGCAAGTCACGCTTGGTCACACGACCGGCGATCCCACTTCCGTTGAGCGCCGTTATGTCAACGCCATGCTCGGCCGCCATCTTGCGCACGAGTGGTGATGACTTTGACCGTAATCTCCCCTCGAACGAATCCGGCGCGACCGCTGGCAGCGGAGCGACAGGTGTCGCCGATGGCGCGCTTGGTGCCGTCGGCGCCCTGGCGGGAACAGTCGTCGCAGCTGTTGGCGGAGAGGTGGCAGGCGTCGCTGGTGCGGACGCTGTCGCAGTGGCTGCTACCGCCGCGCCCTTGTCTGTTTCGATCCGCGCGACCAGAGTCTGGACGGCAACCGTCATCCCTTCAGGCACCAGGATTTCGGCGAGCGTACCGGCGGTCGGCGACGGGATCTCTGCATCGACCTTGTCAGTTGAAATCTCGAAGATCGGCTCATCACGCTTTACGTGATCGCCGACCTTCTTGAGCCACTTCGAGAGCGTCCCTTCCGCGATCGACTCGCCCATCTGCGGCATTGTAACATCGATACGAGCCATCTATTATCTCCGGCTTTTCAGTCTGATAATCGACACCAGCGGCACGATCACAACACCCGCGATCATTCCCACCAGCGCATAACTCCCCCAGTTGCACGCCGGAATTCCTTCGGTCGGCTTGCAGCCCTGATACGAGCCAACGAACTTCGCGACGAGCACCATGATCATTCCGCCGCCGAAGAATCCGGCAATCGCGGAAAAACAGCCTGCTCCCACGAGCGCACCCACCGAGACTCGGCCCGATTCCACCGGATCTTCACCCATCAGTAAGCTACAATGCGGCGCAGCGCACGCACGATGTCCGAGGTCTGCGGCAGCACATAGTCCTCGAGTGGTGGAGAGTACGGGAGCGGAGTGTCGGCCGCGGTGACCCGGAGGACCGGAGCGTCCAGCCATTCGAAGCACGTTTCGCTGATCCGCGCCGTTATCTCACCCGCGATCCCCCCTGTCCGAGTATCCTCGTGGACAATCAGGACCCGATTCGTCTTCCGGACCGTGGCAACGATCGCCTCGTCATCAAGCGGCAACAGTGTCCTGAGGTCGATGACCTCGACCGAGACACCATCTTCCACCCGCATTATTTCAGCCGCTTCGAGCGCCTTCCAGAGCATCGCCGAGTACGTGATGATTGAAACATCGGTTCCCTCAAGAGCGACGCGCGCCTTGCCGATCGGAACCACATGATCGCCTTCGGGCATTACTTCCTTGATGCGCCGGTACAGGTATTTGTGCTCGAAGAACAACACGCAGTCATCGTCGCGAATAGCGGCTTTCATCAATCCCTTTGCGTCGGCAGCAGTCGCCGGGCTTACAATCTTGAGACCGGGCGTGTGGAAAAACGCAGCCTCCGGATTCTGTGAATGAAACGGGCCGCCGCGAACATATCCGCCGCTCGGTCCGCGAACGACCATCGGACAGCCGAGTCCGATGCGATAGCGCGCTGTCGCGACATAGTTGGTGAGCATGTCGTAGGCGTTCGAGACGAAATCCATGAATTGCATCTCCGCGACCGGACGCATGCCCATGTGAGCCGCACCCGCCGCTGCACCAACGATGGCAACCTCGGAGATCGGCGTGTCGATCACGCGCGAGGCGCCAAACCGCTCCTGCAAACCTTCCGTAACCTTGAACGCGCCACCATATGCGCCGATATCCTCGCCAAGGCAGAAGACATTGACGTCGCGTTCCATCTCCTCAAAAAGCGCCTGCCTGATCCCTTCCAGATACGTGACTTCAGACATCGTACGTTCCCCAGCCTGAAGCGCGCTCATGCTTGTCTACTGCGCTATTCACGTCCTCGCGGAACCACAGCGGCGGCACGCTTGCCTGATCGGCGTAAACACCGCGCAGCGCTTCGCCGGGCTCCGGCATCGGCGACGCATCTGCAGTATCAGTTGCAACGTCGATTTCGGCGACCACGCGCTCATCGATCGCACGCAGCTCCGCAGCCTTCACCTTCTCGCCACGCAATATCTTCTCGAATCTGTCGATGGGATCGTTCTCTGCAGCCCAGCGCTCGATCTCCCCAGGCGGAACATACGACTGATTGTCGTGCTCCGCGTGACCCTTTCGCCGATAAGTGATGAGCTCGACGAGCGTCACACCCTCGCCGCGACGCGCGCGATCCACCGCGCGTTTCGTCACGTCATACACGGCGAGCACATCGTTTCCGTCGGCCTGTTCCCCAGGAATCCCGTAGCCAATCGCCTTGTCGACGAACGACTTTGCCGCCGTCTGCTTCGAGACCGGAGTCGAGTACGCGTAGCCGTTGTTTTCGACGACGACCACGAGCGGGCAACGTTGCACGGCGGCGAAATTGATTCCCTCGTGAAACGCACCGGTCGACGTTGCGCCGTCGCCTACGAAGACGAGCCCGACGCGATCCTCACCGCGCATCTTCGCTGCGAGTGTTACCCCTGCCATGACAGGAACCATGTCGCCGAGGTGCGATATCTGGCCGACGAAGCCGCGCTCGATGCCGCCAAAGTGGATGTTGAGCTCTTTGCCCCTTGTCGGCGAGTCACCCTTGGCCATGTACTGGCGGATCACTTCCGTCGGCTGCGCGCCGCGCACGAGCATCGCGCCCAGGTTACGGATGAGCGGCGAGAGAATATCGCCTTTTGACTTGTCGAGCGCGTATGCCGCACCTACGGCATCCGCTTCCTGTCCGAGCGAACGGAACAGGCCGCCAATTACTTTCGTCTGTCTGTAGAGATTCACGAGGCGCTCTTCCAGCGAGCGCGTGAGCCGCATGTAGTAATACAGCTCGAGCTTCTGCTCGCGCGTCAACGCCATGGCGTGCTCCCTAGTAGGAAGCCGTCAGCTGATACTCCGGATCTTCTGCCCGGTGCAGCTCGACGAAGAACTTCTTTGCGTTGCGATCGAGCCGGCTCTCACCCGTCTGATCGGTATCGATCTGAACGAAGGTGTAGTGGCCGCCTTCCATCTTCACCGTGAGCTTCAGTGCGCCCAGAGGACCCGAAAAGGCGCGAGAGCGCCGCGCCGATGTCGTGGGATTCTCGAGAATTGTGGGGAAGAAGCTATCGGCGATAGCCAGTACCTGATCTGGCTTGAGGTGTGATCTGTAGAAATGGCGCATCGTTAGCGTTTTGTCGTATCCGTGCTCTGACCGAGTGGCGGAGCGGGTAGAATCTCTTGTTGCCAATCCTGGGTGCGCTCCAGCTTGCTCGTGGAGTCACGTCTGAACTGAAGACCGATGGCCCAGTCACCCGACACCGGGAACCGGATGTGCGCGTAGTAGGTGCCGACTTCTGGTCCCTTTGCGAGACCGTCTCCGGACTGCGCATGTTCCTGGCTCGTCGCGAAGATGCGACCCTGGCCATTCTGAATGGGCTGACCCGTCGCCTTGTCGAGCACGACAACCTTCATTACGGTCATTTCCTCCGCCACTGGCGGAGCGGGTACGGAACTGATGCGGAAGGCCAGGTCGTCGGTGTACTGCCTTATCTCGATCGGGCGGTTGCTCTCACCGCAAGCGAAGAGAGAGACAGCAGCAACTCCAAGCAGGGCCCTCCACATCAGCGTCGCAGACCTCATGAGGCGTAATACTCGAGTCCGAGGTGCGTGATCTGATCCTCACCCATCAGATGCCGAAGCGTGTTCTTCATCTTGGTCTGCTGGATGAACAGATCGTGCTCCGGCTGCAGACCCGGGGCGGTCATCGGACTCTTGTAGAAGAACGACAGCCATTCCTGAATTCCCTTCATTCCCGCGCGGTGCGCGAAATCGCTGAACAGTGCAACATCCAGCACCAGCGGCGCGGCGAGAATCGAATCCCGGCAGAGGAAGTTGATCTTGATCTGCATCGGGTAATTCATCCACCCGAATATGTCGATGTTGTCCCAGCCTTCCTTGTTGTCGCCACGCGGTGGGTAGTAGTTGATGCGGACCACGTGCGAGAAGTCCTTGTACAGATCCGGATACTTCTCTGGCTGGAGTATCGTGTGCAGCACGGACAGCTTGGACTCTTCCTTGGTCTTGAACGACTGCGGATCGTCAAGGACTTCGCCGTCGCGGTTGCCGAGGATGTTGGTCGAGTACCAGCCTGCGAGACCGAGCATGCGAGCCTTGAGGCCGGGCGCGATCACCGTCTTCATCCACGTCTGGCCAGTCTTGAAGTCCTTGCCCGAGAGTGGAACGCCTCGCTGCTGCGCGAGTTGAAGAAGCGCGGGGATGTCGGCCGACAGGTTCGGGGCGCCGTTCGCGAACGGCACGTTCTCCATGATCGCCGCGTATGCGTACAGCATCGAGGGAGCAATCGCCTCATCGTTGTTGTCCATCGCGCGCTCGAACTGCTCGATGGTTGCGTGCTGCGGGCCGGCCTTGATGAAGATCTCGGTCGATGCACACCAGACGATCACAACGCGATCGAGCTTATTCTTCGACTTGAAATCGCGTATGTCCTGGCGAAGCTGCTCGGCCAGATCGCGCTTGGTCTTGCCCGTCTTGACGTTGGTGCCGTGGATGCGGGTGACGTAGTGGTTGTCGAACACCGCCGGCATCGGCTTGATGGAAGCCAGAAAATCGGCGATCGGTGCCACGTCCTTCTCCTCCAGAACGCCGGCCTTCCGAACCGCCGTCAGGGCGTCGTCGGGAATCGGGTCCCATGCGCCGAAAACGATGTCGTTGAGATTCGCCAGCGGAACGAAATCCTTTATCAGGGGAGCGCGATTCTCAGTGCGCTTGCCGAGTCGGATGGTCGCGGTCTGGGTGATCGAGCCGATCGGCTTTGCAAGCCCCCGGCGGATGCTCTCGACTCCGGCGATGAACGTCGTGGCCACGGCACCGAGGCCGGGCGTGAGGATACCGAGCTTACCAGAAGCCGGCGCGATTTTGGATGGAGCAGAGCTGTTAGACATTCACCAGTGGTTTCTTGGATGTTGCGCGATGGACGAAGCTGATGCGCTGGACGGCGGTAATCCATGCCGTAACGGTTAGCAGGACGATGATCGCCATTAGGACCCAGCCATGGAGCGTCAGGCCGAAAAAGGCCTGTGGTACGGATAATAACACCACGCGCTCCGGGCGCTGCATCACTCCAACCTTTGCATCGATTCCCAGGGCGGCCGCGCGCGCGCGCGTGTAGGAAACGAGAAAGGTTCCGATGATCCCGATCAGGCATACCACGACCATGTAGACGTTGTGGTATATCGCCGACGAGGCGTAAAAGACAGCCAGTCCGGCGAGTACACCCCCATCCGCCACCCGGTCGAGCGTGGAGTCATAGAAGGCGCCAAACACGCTCGACTGACCCGTGCGGCGCGCCACTGTCCCGTCCAGGACGTCGAAGAGAGCCGTGAGGGCGATTATCCAGCCCGCTGTCATTATGTGGCCGGTGGCGTAAACCACCGCCCCTGTAAGCGTGCAGACCGTCCCGACCGTAGTGATGACGTTCGGATTGACCCGCCGCCGAACCAGAAAGTCAGCGACGGGTTCGATCACCCGCACATAGCCAGCCTTGATACCGTCCCAGAGCGCCTTCATCGGCGTGGAAGCTAGCCGCCGCGAAGCGCCCGGGCTAGGTGTTTCCTCTATGGAGGCTGCTACGGGATCTGCCACACATAGAGACCTGTCAACGTCACGTTGTCGCGAGTATACGAACGCGAGCCGTCAATCGGAGTCGCTTTGAGACCAACCGTCGAACCCGCGGCGATCCCCGGAACATTCATCGACTCGGTGTCGTTCGCCGGTACCTGCTTGAGGAAGACATCAGTACCTGCATTCACGACGTAGATATTTGCGGCCTGGGTGAGATTGTTCGTCACCTTGAGCGTCACTTCGCTCACCGGTTGCGGCCCCGTCTTTACCTCGACCTGTCGCGGTCCGCATGCTGTAGCAGCGACTGCGAGGCCCATCATTGCTAGCAATTTCTTCATGAATGCTCCGGGAAAATTGATCGGATTCTCTACGGCCCTTCTGGCGCCCTAGTAGAGCAGATACCTGGCAACGCTCTGACGAAACGCATACGCCGGGCCGTAGGTGGAGTCCACGACCGCATCGGCATCCGCCCCGCCCATAATTGCGCGCCGCGCGGCGGGTGATCCGAACAAACGATCGAAACGCGTCGTGTCTACTTTAAATTCCGTAGGATAGGCTTGGTGCATGGCTGAGAGGAGCCCCGCCGCCAGCCGCGTCGTCTGCAGCTCGCTACGCTGGGTAACTTCGATGTCCAGGCCGTGGACGAGCTGGCCGGAGTACTTCCCGTCGCCCGGTGCAACCGGCGTGAAGTCGACGGGGGTAAAGCGGACGCCGCCGATTCTCCGATCCTTGAGAATCTCGATCACGCGCTTCGGGTCCATCCAGGGCGCGCCGATCCTCCGAAACGCGTTGGCTGTTCCGCGTCCGACGGAAAGATTCGTGGCCTCGAACGCTACCAATCCCGGATACAGCATCACTGCCTTGAACGACTGCAGATTCGGCGACGGTGCGACGAACGGCAGGCCGGTCCTGTCAAACCAGATTTCTCGCGACCAGCGGTCGACGGGAACGATGTGCAGGTCCGCGCCTATCTTGAGCCGGTCGTTGTAGAAGCGCGCAAGCTCACCCATCGTCATTCCGTGCCGCAGCGGGATCGGATACATGGCCCACGCGAGACCAGGCCGGCCCGGCGCGGGATCGTCAGCGTTGGAAAGTGCGGAATCCAGTACGGGTCCCTCGACGAAGGCACCGGTAAGCGGATTGGGCCGATCCAGAATTATCACGGGTTTGTGCGCGCGCGCAGCGGCGCGCATGGCGTAAACCATTGCACCTTCGTATGTCCAGGTGCGTGTTCCGACGTCCTGCAGATCGACGATGAGCGCATCGACGGATCGCAGCGCGGAATCCGGTGGCGGCAGCGTTTCTGTCCCGTAAAGAGAGATGACCGGCAGACCGCTCTTGCGATCGATCGACGATGCGATTCCGGTGCGGTCCAGCGAGGCCCCCAATCCATGTTCCGGCGAGAACAGCTCCACCAGTGTGGCTCCTGCCCTGGTCGCACGCTTGTCGGTACGCAGGAGGTCCACGTCGCGATTGCCATTCTCGTCAACGCTCGCGTCGTTGCTCAACAGCGCCAGTCGCTTGCCGCGAATCAGATCGGTGCTGTCGTGCAGCAACACGGTGATACCGGGCCTGACTTGGGCCTCCGGCAGCCCCGTTGGATCGTCAACACGGTGATAGACTACGGAGCATCCCGCGGTCAGGGCCAGCAGCACAAGCAGCGGTTTGGTGAGCGATTGCGGCATGACGTCGGATCCGGAGGTTATTGATTATGGTATAATCGCCAAGGAGGCGAAGTCCTGCCATGTGGTTTGCCCTGAATTCTCCGCGTCTTACCGCAATTTTACAGGGTGGTTCCCGGAACTCGGGGTTGCTGCACGAGCTGGAGCAGCTTCCAGGTGGCGCTTGGGGGGTCCTCACTCCCGTCGACCATGAATCCCGACCATGGATCCCGACCTCCGGCGGGATGACTGCAGAGAGCTGGATCCCGACCTCCGGCGGGATGACTGCAGGGGGCTGAATCCCGACCTCCGGCGGGATGACGACAGAGGGCTGGATCCCGACCGCCTGCGGGACGACGACAGAGGGCCGCCGTGGCGCCCCCAAGGTCGGCCGGTCCCGGCCTCCAGAGCGCTGAAAAGCACGGATTTTCGTTTATATTTGAGGCTTACATAGGAGTCACGAAAATGGCCGTATCCAGCCAACCAGAGATCAATCTCACTCTCACGCCAGCGGCGGGGGTCGAGATCCAGAAGTTCATGGAAATTGAAAAGGTCTCGCCTGACGAGGGCGGACTTCGTGTCAGCATTCAGCCGGGCGGTTGCAGCGGCTTCAAGTACTCGCTTCTGATCGAGGATAAGCCGGCGGAAGACGATCTGGTATTGATGCAGCAAGGTTATCGCGTGTTCGTCGACCCGTTCTCCGCGCAGTACGTAAACAACGTGACGATCGATTACGTGACCTCCATGCAGGGATCCGGGTTCACGTTCAAGAACCCGAACGCGACGGGCGGCTGCGGCTGCGGCTCATCCTTCTCGGCATAATCGCAATTCCGGGTCGTACCGAGGGCGGTGAATGAGAAATTCGTTCACCGCCCTCGATCTTATCGTACTCGTTGCATATCTCGCCTGTACGACTTTCCTCGGCGTCTATCTAGGACGCAATCAGAAAAATGCGCGCGACTATTTCGTCGCAAATCACACGATTCCCTGGTGGGCGGTGCTCTTCTCCATCGTCGCCACGGAGACGAGCGCACTCACAGTCATCTCGATTCCCGGCCTCGCATATCTCGGCGATCTTGGTTTCCTGCAGATCGCTGCCGGATACATAATCGGCCGAATCGTGGTCGCATATACGTTGCTCCCGCGTTATTACGGGGGCAATCTTGTAACGGCGTATGCTCTGCTCGAACAACGGTTCGGCGTCGCAACGCGACGGTTCGCCTCGGTAGTCTTCATGTTCACGCGTGCATTCGCTGACTCCGTTCGCGTTTTCGCAACCGCCATTCCCATCGCGCTCATCCTGTCACCGGTTCTTCCGGTTGCGGTGGTCATGCCAACGGCGATCCTGGTACTTGGCGCGCTCACGTTGATCTACACGTACTTCGGCGGCGTTCGCGCGGTCGTGTGGACAGATGTGATCCAGACGGCGGTGTATTTGATCGGAGCCGCCGCAGCAGTCGTCATCATCGGCCGCGGCGTTGCCGGTGGTTGGCCGACAATCCTTCACTCGGCGGCCAGCGCAGGCAAGTTGAGAGTCATCGACCTGTACACTGGATTCGATCGGCCACAAACGATCTTTGCCGGACTGCTCGGCGGCGCGTTCCTCTCCATGGCGTCGCATGGCGCCGACCAGGTAATCGTACAGCGCCTGATGACAGCGTCGTCATTGCGCGATGCACGCCGCGCGTTGATCGGCAGCGGGTTCGCCGTGTTCTTTCAGTTCGCGCTCTTTCTGCTTATTGGTGCAGGGCTCTGGGCATTTTTTGGCGGCCAGCATTTCGACTCGCCGGACAAGATCTTCCCGACGTTCATCGTCACCGCCATGCCAACGGGACTCATCGGTCTCCTCGTCGCAGCGATTCTGGCAGCGACGATGAGCGCACATTCGGGCGCGATAAACTCACTCGCCGCGGCGACGATCCACGATATCTATCTGCCGCTCACCAGGCGCGACCCCAACGACGCGCGGACGCTCAAGGTGGCAAAGCTCGCGAGCCTCGCGTGGGGCGTCGTACTTCTGGCGATTGCCCTGCTCTATCGTCAGCAAGGGACTCCGGTAGTCATCGTCGCGCTCGCGATCGCTTCCTTCACATACGGCGCGCTCCTCGGCGGCTTTGCACTCGGAATCGTGTGGCCGCGCGCCCAGCAGCGGGACGCCATAACGGGAATGGGTGTGGGCATTCTGGTGATGAGTGTCATAGTTTTCGCCAAGCAACTCTCCGCCTGGTGGCCGGCGCTCGCACCCGTCGGAACCATCGCGTGGCCGTGGTACGTTCTTATTGGCACAACCGTCACGGTCAGTGTCGGAGTATTCACATCGCTCTTCCCTCACGGAAGCGCACGGATAAAGGTTGACAACGCATAATGAGTGATGTCGAGATTGTAGTTGGGGTTGATGCCGGCGGGAGCAAGACGCGTGTAATAGTGGCGACGAGTCAGGGTGAAACCCTGGCGGAGATCGTCGGCGCGGGGGCATCCATGTCGCCGGGAAATGCCGAGTACTGCGCGGACATCATCGCAGCACTCGTCTCGACGGCACTGGAGAGCGCGGAGCTGACCACGACCGTTCCGCGCGCGCTCTACGCGGGCGTTGCCGGCACCGGCCGCGAGGCCGAGCAAATGGCGCTGCAGGATGCACTGTCGCGAAGAGATCTCGCTGATGACGTTGTGGTCGAGACCGATGCCAGCGTCGCACTTGCGGATGCATTCGGTGATCGATCGGGTGTGCTGCTCATTGCTGGCACAGGGTCGATCGCGTACGGCCGCAGTCCATCAGGGATGCTCGCGAGATGCGGCGGATGGGGAGTCGCATTCGGAGATGAGGGCAGTGGCGCCTGGATCGGTCGGCGTGCATTGAGCGTGGTGGCCGCCGCGCACGATGGCCGCGAGCCGGAAACGGCGTTGACGGGGGCCATCCTGACGGCGGCACAGGTGAACGAAGTCGAGCAGTTGATTCCATGGGCGATCGCGGCGGACCGCGAATCACTTGCGGCACTCGCTCCATCCGTTCTCGCGATGGCGATGCAGGACGACGTTCGCGCCAACAGCATCGTCGACATGGCGGTCGAGGAGCTCGTGCTGCACGTACGAGCACTCGCGCGCAAACTTTTCGTTGATGATCGCGCGGCATTCGATCTTGCGCTCGCTGGTGGTCTGCTTCACAAGGGATCGCTTCTCCGCAAGCGACTCGAACGGCGGCTCCGCGCGGCCGTACCCGGTGTTACGGTACACACCGACGATGTTGATGGCGCGCGAGGCGCAGTTAAGCTCGCGCTGAAGATGGCAACCGCGAATCTTTGACGTGACGCAATGAGCTCTCCGTACAGCGGACCGGGTTCAATCCGCTACATCGAAGTCGTTCGGCCAGGCGGGCCAGACGAAATGCATCTCACCGAAGGCGCGGTTCCGGCGCTCGGACCGGACGACGTGCGAATCCATGTTGAGGCGGCGGGGGTAAACCGTGCCGACCTGAATCAGCGCGAAGGAAAATATCCCCCGCCGGCGACGGCCTCGCCCGTTCTCGGGTTGGAGGTAGCCGGATACGTATCTGCAGCTGGCGAGCGCGCAGCGATGGTCTGGAATGTCGGTGAGGAAGTGTGCGCGCTGGTAGATGGTGGCGGCTACGCTACCGAATGCGTCGCTCCATCAGTGCAGTGCCTGCCAATCCCCGATGGATTTTCGATGGTGCAGGCCGCCGCGCTGCCAGAGGCACTGTTCACAGTCTGGTATAATGTCTTCCAGCGCTGTCGGCTGTCGGCGGGAGAGACGCTGCTGGTACACGGCGGGACGAGTGGCATCGGTGTCATCGCCATTCAGTTGGCGCGAGCAGTCGGAGCTCGCGTATTCGCCACTGCAGGCTCGCAGGAAAAGTGCGGAGCTTGCCTGAGACTTGGCGCGGAGGTCGCCATCGACTACAACGCGGTGGAGTTCTCGAGCGTTGCACTCGAACGCACCGCCGGACGTGGCGTCGATGTGATTCTGGACATGGTGGGTGGTGACTACTTCGAGCGCAATCTCCGTGCACTGGCGATGGAGGGACGACTCGTGAACATCGCGCACATGCACGGAACGCGCGTCACCGTGGATCTCGCCCCGATCATGCAGAAGCGGCTCACCGTGACCGGATCGACGATGCGCCGCCTTCCTCCGCAGGAAAAGGCCGTCATCGCGCAGGAGCTGATGCTCCGCGTGTGGCCACTGCTGGAGCGTGGACTGATCATTCCGGTCATCGATTCGACATTCCAGCTGTCACACGCCGCGGATGCGCACAGACGCATGGAGCAGTCCCATGTCGGCAAGATCGTGCTTACGAACTGAGGGCTGAGCCGCAGTTCCGGCCGGAGTCAGTCCGCTGCGCCAGCGACGAGCAACTTCGGGCCGTTACAGCACGAATCGCTACGCCCGTGCTCCTGCGCCGCGATTCGCCGGCGGCATGTCACCTTCCCAACGCGCCATCACCGCGCTGGCGAGGCAGTTCCCTACCAGGTTGATCGTTGTGCGCGCCATGTCCATGAACGCGTCCACACCGAGGATCACGGCGACCGCCTGGAGCGGCAGGCCGAACATGGTGAGCGCGCCTGAGAGAATGACCAGTGCCGCCCTCGGCACCGCAGCAACTCCCTTGCTCGTCAACATCAGCGTAAGCATCATGACGAGTTGCTGGCCGATCGTCATGTGGATCCCACCGGCCTGCGCTGCAAAGACTGAGGCAACGGCGAGGTAAAGGGTACTGCCGTCGAGGTTGAACGAGTAGCCGGTCGGCATTACGAACGCGACAATGCGCGCGGGTACTCCCATCTGCTCCATGTGCTCCATCGCGATGGGCAGGGCAGCTTCGGACGATGCGGTTGAGAACGCGATAAGCGCAGGTTGACGAATGGCCTTGAGAAACGCGCGGAGTGGAATCCGGCTGAACACTGCGATCGGCAGCAGAACCAGAACCGCAAAGGCGATCAGCGCTCCGTAAAGCGTTGCGACGAGTTTCCCGAGTCCAAGCAGCACCCCAACGCCACTATGCCCCACGGTAACGGCCAGCGCTGCCCCGATGCCGATCGGCGCGTAGGCCATCACGATCTCGGTAAACTTGAACATCAGATCCGAGAGCGAAGCGCAGACGTTCAGCATCAACTGCTTCTTGTCGCCCTTCTGCCGCGTGAGCGCTACAGCAAATAGAATCGCGAAGAAAACGATCTGCAGTACTTCGTTGTGATACGCAGCCTCGAAAAAGCTCTGCGGCACTGTGTGCTCGAGCACGCCGCCGAACGTGACTGGATGCGCCGCGAGTTCAGCGCCGGTCGCCGCGGTTGCGCCGCCAAGCGACACGCCGATACCCGGCTTGATGATGTTGACGGCCGCGAGGCCGATGATCAACGCGCCGGTGGTAACAAGCTCGAAGTAGATGAGCGATCGCAACGCAAGCCGGCCCACCTTCTTCATGTCGTCGCCGTGACCGGCGATGCCCACGACAAGCGTGCTGAAGATGAGCGGTACGATCAGCGACTTGATCATCCGCAGGAATATCTGCGACAGCGGGTCCAGACTCACCGCAAACGCCGGGAAAAATATCCCGATCGCCACACCGATGACCGCCGCGATGACGATCCACTGCGTCAGCGAGACGCGGCGCAACCCGCGCCGTGTCTCGCCACTCCGTTCCGGTTGCGCGCTATCCATGATCGTTCAGCGGTTAAGTGCGGTTCCGCAGCGTCGAGTGGCGATAGCCGTAAGTGAAGTAGAACACCAGGCCGACGGCGAGCCAGATTATAAAGCGAATCCAGGTGATACCCGGCAACTGTGTCATGAGATAGAAGCATGCCACAATGGATATCAACGGCGTGAGCGGAACCCACGGCACACGGAACGGCCGCGGCCGCTCCGGATCGGTGCGCCGAAGTACGATCACGCCAGCCGACACCAGCACGAAGGCAAACAGCGTCCCGATGTTCGTGAGATCGACCACTTCAGCGATGTTCGCGAACGCGGCAAAGACGGCGACGAAGATTCCTGTGAGTATCGTGCCCACGTACGGCGTCTTGTACTTCGGATGAACCTTTGATAGCACCGGCGGAAGCAGTCCGTCGCGTGACATCGAGAAGAAGATTCGCGGCTGCCCCAGCTGGAAGACGAGCAGCACGCTGCCCATCGCGATCACGGCACCAAGAGCGACGATGAATCGTGATGCATTGAGCAGTGCCGGCGGTCCAGCTGCGAACCGTAGAGCGGTAATCATCGGCTCCGCTGTCCCGAGCTGCTGCCATGGCGCCATGCCAGTCATCACTACCGAGATCGCAATGTAGAGCACTGTCGTCACGACCAGGCTCATGATGATCCCGAACGGCATGTCCTTGCCTGGATTGCGCGTCTCTTCCGCAGCCGTGGACACGGCATCGAAGCCGATGTAGCTGAAGAAGATGATCGCTGCAGCCGCGCTGATGCCCGCCAGCCCGTTCGGCACGAATCCACCGGTTGCCGGATTGGTCCAGTTCGAGGGGTGAATCAGGAACAGCCCCACAGCGATGAAAAACACGATGATCCCGACCTTCAGCAGAACCATCGCGTTGTTCGCGTCCGCCGACTCCTTGATGCCGATCACGAGGATCACCGTTATCAGCGCAACGACCGCCGCGGCCGGAAGATTGATGATCAAGGGAAGACCGAGGAGGTGCGGCGCGGACGTCCAGGCCGACGCGATGTACCGAGTCGTTGCGTCGACAGTGCTTCCCGCTACTCCGAGTTGAACGAAGGCGCTATGCGCCGATCGATAATCCGTAGCGAGCCACGACGGAAGATTCCATCCGAAGTGCCCGATCAGCTCGCGGAAGTAGCCCGACCAGCCGATCGCGACGCCGATATTGCCAACGGCGTACTCGATGATCAGATCCCAGCCGATTATCCACGCGATGAACTCGCCAAGTGCGGCATACGCATAGGTATACGCAGAGCCCGAGATCGGCACCATTGCCGCGAACTCGGCATAACACAATGCCGCGAAGCCGCACGCGATCGCGGTTAGCAGGAACGAGAAGATGATCGCAGGGCCGGCGCCCGGACGCAGCGGGTCGCCGACAATCGCGGTTCCGGTCGTGACGAATATTCCCGCCCCAATCGTCGCGCCGACTCCGAGAGCGGTCAGATGCCACTTTCCGAGTGTTCGCTTGAGACCGCCATGTGATACGACGTCCGCCTCGAAGTCCGCGACGGACTTCCGCGCCATTAGCCCCCGCATTTAAATGAACAACGGTGCGAGAACCAGAGTGATCGTACTCAGCAACTTTATGAGCACGTGCAACGACGGGCCCGCGGTGTCCTTGAATGGATCGCCCACGGTATCACCAACCACGGCGGCCTTGTGAGCATCCGATCTCTTGCCACCGTACGCGCCAGTCTCGATGTACTTCTTGGCATTGTCCCACGCGCCACCGCCGTTGTTGAGGAACCCCGCCATGAGGATTCCGGCGATCGTGCCGACCATGAGGAAGGCGGCCACCGCCTCGGCGCCAACACCGAACTGCTTGAATACCAGCCCCACTGCGATCGGAAAGAGCACCACGAGCGCACCGGGCGCGATCATCGCCTTGAGAGCGCCGACGGTGACAATATCCACTGCTGTGCCGTAATCCGGGCTCTCCGTTCCCAACATGATGCCCGGCCGTTCCCGGAACTGACGTCGCACTTCGTTGATCACAGACGAGGCGGCCTTGCGAACCGCGGTCAACGCCAGCGAAGAGAACCAGAAGACGAGCATCGCGCCGAGCAGACCCGCGACGAATACCTCCGGCTGCGCAAGATTCACCTGGACCGGAATGCCGCCGCGATAGTTGCGGACCTCATCGAGATACGCCGAGAAGAGGAGGAAGGCCGCGAGCGCGGCAGATCCGATCGCGTAACCCTTGGTGAGCGCCTTCGTCGTGTTCCCAACCGAATCGAGCCGGTCCGTGATGTTGCGAATCTCTTCCGGCTGCTTTGACATCTCGACGATGCCGCCAGCATTGTCGGTGATCGGTCCGAACACATCCATCGCCAGTATGTATCCCGCTGTACCGAGCATGCCCATCGTCGCTACTGCGGTTCCGAACAGGCCGGCGCCGTCAACACCGCTCGCCTTGCCAAGGTGATAGCTGGCGATGATCGCTATGGCGATCGTGATCACTGGAAGCACGGTCGATTCCATTCCGACCGCGAGTCCCGCAATAATGTTGGTGGCAGGCCCGGTCTGGCTTGCGTCTGCAATCCCGAGCACCGGGCGATACCGGTACTCCGTGTAATACTGCGTGATGAAGACGAACGCGATCGAGGTCGCGATTCCAATCAGCCCGCAGATGAAAAAGTGCCACCAGGCATCGGGCGCCGACGCCGGGTTCAGCAACCAGCGAGTCGCGAAGAAGAACACGATGGTCACAAGCGACGCGGTGACGTAATAGCCACGATTCAGCGCCTGCATCGGATCCGCATCCTCGCGCGTGCGAACAGACATCACGCCCACGATCGAGCATAGCAGACCGAGTCCGCCGATCACCAGCGGAAACAGAATGCCGGCGATTCCAAACTGGTGGAACAGGATGACACCGAGAATCATCGCACCGATGTTCTCCGCGGCGATGCTCTCGAACAGATCCGCGCCGCGGCCTGCGCAGTCGCCCACATTGTCGCCGACCAGATCGGCGATCACAGCGGGGTTGCGCGGATCATCTTCGGGTATTCCAGCCTCGACCTTTCCGACGAGGTCCGCGCCAACATCGGCCGCTTTCGTGTAGATGCCGCCGCCGAGCTGCGCGAACAGTGCCACGAACGACGCACCGAAGCCGTAACCAACGATCAGATACGGGATCCTCTGCGCCCACACATCCGGCGCAAGACCCGGAGGAACGAAGTTGTTGATGACGGCGAACAGTCCGCCGACTCCCGCGAGGCTCATCGCGACGGTGAAGAGTCCCGACACCGCACCAGAGCGCAGAGCCGTCTGCAACGCGCCGTTGAGTGAAGTAGTCGCCGCCGCGGCCACGCGAATGTTCGCGCGGATGGAGATCCACATCCCCATGTATCCCGCAATGCCGGAGCTGAGCGCGCCGAGAAGGAACGAGAGGGTTATGTAGAGCGCGAGCAGCGTCGAGCTGCTGACGGGATCGGTTGGGATGCTCGTTCGAAGCATTCCATACCCGACGGCAAGAAGCACCGCGACCACGAGTGCGAGTGCCGCGATGGTCTTGTATTGTCGCGCTAGATACGCTTCAGCACCCTGCTGAATCGCATCGGATATTTTCTGCATGTCGGTATTCCCTCGTCCGCGCGAGAGAACCCATTTTGAGAGCCAGATCGCGAACAGCAGAGCAAATGCGCTGCAGCCGAGGACGATCCACAGGAGCGACGATTGTGAAACGGTCATGAACGGTCGGTGAAGAGGACTGAAGCGGGAAGGTTATTCAGCATTGCGCGCAGTGTCGCCCGCTGCACCACGCCAGATGAAGTACACGGGAATTCCGATGAACACGATCAACAACCCTGCAAGCGCCTGCGTGCGCGTGTCCTTGGATAGTAGCAGGACTACAGCAACCGCGAGCGCCAGAATTATGTACAGCGCAGGAAGAACGGGGTAGCCGACCGCATGATACGGCCGCTCGGCGTCCGGGCGCGTCTTTCGAAGCACGAACAGCCCGGTGGTAGTCGCCGCGTAGAAAAGTAACTGGGCGAAGATGACGTAATTGAGCAGCTGGTCATATGTGCCGGTGAGGCAGAGCAAGCTCGTCCAGATTCCCTGGATTACGAGTCCGAATGCCGGCACCTCGCGCGCACTGAGCTTTCCCGCGCGCGTGAAGAAGAGCCCGTCGCGAGCCATGGCCCAGTACACACGGGCGCCGGAAAGAATCAGCCCGTTGTTACAGCCAAAGGTCGATACCAGGATTGCAGCCGCGACGATGGTTCCGCCCGCCGCACCGAAAATCATCTCAGCCGTTGCGGTTCCCACGCGCTGCTGCGTTGCGAACTGAATGCCGCGCGCGAGCACGGACGTGCCAGCCGCGGTCCCGTGCATGGGGAGTACGCTCAGGTAGGCGAAATTGGCGAGTATGTAGAGCACCGTCACAGAGCCAGCACCGAGTGCCAGCGCGAGCGGGAGATTCCGTTTCGGATTCTGGACTTCGGCGGCTGCGAAGGTGACGTTGTTCCATGAATCGCTCGAGAACAGCGAGCCGACCATCGCGGCACCAAACGCAAGAACGAAGGCGCCATTGAGATCTACGTGCGGCGCGAAATTCCCGGCGCCGAAGTTCGCCATGATCGCCGTCGCATTACGACCGACGGTGAGCCCCAGTATCACGAGGAGCGCGAGAACCCCAACCTTTGCGATCGTCAGCGTCGTCTGCACGAGCTTGCCCTGCCGAACGCCGCGGATGTTGATCCAGGTGAGCACCCATACTGTGACGAGAGCGGCGACGCGTTGCGGAGAGAGCCCTACGTTGACCGGCGCGCCGGTGAGTGTGAAGGAGAAATGCGGAAACCACGAATACAGGTCGGGGGTCATCGCTGGCCAGAGCACGCCAAGGAACTTTCCAAATGCGACAGCGACGGCCGCAACTGTGCCGGTTTGAATTACAACGAAAAGGGTCCAGCCGTAGAGGAAGCCTACGACCGGACCCATGGATTCGCGAAGGAATACGTACTGTCCCCCCGCTCGCGGAAACATCGCCGCGAGCTCGCCGTATGCTAGTGCTCCGAGCAGCGTGATTACGCCGGTCAGGACCCAGACGGCAATCAACCAGAACGGGGTCAGGACCAACCCGGCAATGGTTGATGAAACTATGAAGATGCCCGACCCGATCATCGTTCCTGCCACGAGCATCGTGGCGTCGGTCAGGGTCAGAGCCTTTATGAATTTTGACTCGGCCGCAGCAGTGGCCGTATCCGTCCCGTTACCGGAACGGCTGGTCTTAATACTCACCCATGCTCTCCGGCTCCGGGTCGGCGCGCGGCATCAGGATGTGCAGCGCGGAAAATTTGCGTGAATGTAGCGCAGCGCGAAGGTCGAGGCTAGACTCGCAGCGCGACTCGCGCGGCTGGGGAGTCGAATCTACTCTACGGCACAGAGTAGTATACGGCACCGAGTACTTTACGCGTTCTTGGGCGGGTTAGAAGAACACCTGGATGTCGATCGTGTCCCTGATCGCCACGCCGTCGGGACGCACCGCCGGACGAAAGCGCGCAGCGAGCAAAGTCTCGCGGACCCGGTCGTTGTAGCCGCGATCGGGGGTCGGGGTAAACCGTAGAAGCGTTGCCTTCCCTGTTGAATCGACATCGAACCAGGCCGTAAGCGTGAATCCCTTCACACTCGCCGGTGTCGGCAAGGGCGGAAGCACGAACTGCTTGAGGGTTGGCGGGAAATTCTTCGCGGCGCCTCCTCCAGTGCCCGGCCCCACGCCGCTACCGTGGCCCGGTCCCTCGCCCGAACCCACACCACCGCCCGTCCCAGAGCCGGCGCCGCCCGTCTTGCCTGCACCGGTTCCGCTGGCGACCGCGCCAGCTGCGACCGCCGTGGCACCCTGCGTCGCAGCCGGCGCGACTGGCGTCGGTGCCACTTCGGGCTTCGGTACGGGAATTGGTCGCGTGACCGGTGGCACGGGTGTCGGCGGGACAACAACGCTGCGTGTTGGGATCGGTGCTGCGCTCACGGTCGGCGTTATCTGCACGAAATGCACTCTCGGTGCGCCGTTGTCACCAAGGCCGCCGCCACCTCCGCCCGCAGGTCCTGGTCCGCCAGCTCCGTCGCGGTGTCCGTAGTCGATACCGGAATCGCGTGCGGGAAGCAGGATGGCCAGCAACAAAAGCAAATGCGCCAGCAGGGATAATATCCACCCTTGCCAGCGCTTTTGCTCCCGCCGCGGAATACCAACCGGCGGACGATACATCGCGACGTTTACTGCGTAACCTTGGGCGTTACGCCGATGACCACGCCGGCGATGGAACCCCGCGCGATGTCTATCGCCTGAATGACCTGCTGATACTTGGCCGCCGGATCACCCTTTACGAATATGACCTTGTCGGGCCGCGTGTCGAACGTCTTATGCAGCATCGCCGCAAGACCCTCCGGGCCGGGCGGAACTGGCTGCTTGTTGATCAGATACGTGCCATCCTTCTGCACTTCCAGCACGATCTGATCCGAGCTCGGCGACGCGGTTGGCGTTGGCGTAGGATCGGGCAATTGCACGTCGAGCGCCTTGCGTGCCGTCGGCACGATCACCATGAAGATGATCAGCAGCACCAGAAGAACGTCGATCATCGGCGTCAGATTCGGCTCCGAAGTGAAGCCGCCCTTACCACCGCCTGTGGACATTGCCATTACTTGCCTCCTCCCTTCGAAGTCGCTTCGACATTGTCACTCGCGATCGTCGACCTCGTCCCGGGCTGCTGGTCGGTCACGAGCGCCGACAGCGACACACCATTGTGCGCGGCGACATCGAGCGCGTCGGTGATCTTGCCGTAGTCGAGATTCCGGTCCGCCTTCACATAGAGAATCTTGTCTTCGGTGCGCTTGCTGTAGATGTTCCTGAGCGCGTCGCCGAGCGATGCGTTCGGAATGGCCTGACGATTCAGGAAATACTGACCCTGATTGTCGATACCCAGGAGCTGATCCTGGTCCTGCGGTGGGTGCGGCGCGAGATTCTGGCCCGACGGTGGCTGCGCGTTGACGCCCGACACAAGCGACGGAATGATGACCATGAAAATGATCAGCAAAACGAGCATGACGTCGATCATCGGAGTCACGTTTGGCTCCGCGCGAACCGCGCTCCCACCCGACGTTGACATTGACATAGATGCGAATCCTCGAAAAGTGTGGAATCCCGCCCTGTCACATTTTGGCCGGACGGGGTTCCTGACCTACCTGATATCCAATCATGGGGCGCGGACGGATCCGCGCCCCGCGCTGCGTTACTTCGAGATCGGGGCGTTGCCCGCGGTCGCGGTGGTGTTGAATTCGCGTGTGAAACGGCTGCGACCAAACTCACCCGAAACGTTCTTGATCAGGTAGTCGATCATTTCCTTGGACGTGTAGGTCATCTCAGCGGTGAGATTGTCGACCTTGGTCTGGAAGTAGTTGAACAACCACACTGCTGGAATGGCGACGAGCAGTCCGAGAGCCGTCGTGATGAGTGCCTCGGAAATACCGCCGGAGATTGCCGAAAGGCCGCCCGAACCGGAAACAGCCATGCCCGTGAAGGCGTTGATGATACCCATCGTCGTTCCGAGCAGTCCGACGAACGGCGCCGTTGCACCGCTTGTCGCGAGCACGCCCAGACCGCGCTTGAGATCGGTGATCGTCATCAGCATTTCGCGCTCGATTGCGCGCTCTGCGGAGTTGATGTCGGCGATCGTTACGGAACCATCCTGAACGAGTGCGCGGGTCTCGGAAAGTGCGCCAGCGAGAACGCGCGCAACATGCGACTTCTTGTAGCGCTCGGAGAGGTTTGCGGCCTCGACGAGGTTGTCTTCTTCGAGGAACTGCGAGAACTCGGGGGCAAACTTGCGCGTCTCGTTCTGAGCGGTGCGGAGTTCCCACCATTTCTTGATCGAGATCGACAGAGTCCAGATCGACATGATCGCGAGCACGTATACGATGCCGCGAGCGAAGCCGGCCATCTGGCCCCAAAGGTCAATTAGCGAGAGATGCATTGTTCGTTACTCCGTGGAATGGTGGGACGGTTAATGAGTGATCGTAAACGTGAACGGCTGCTGCACCAGCTGCTTGACCTTCTTGCCACCGACTTCCGCGGGAAGAAAGCGCATCTTTGGCAGAGCGCTTACCACGGCGGCCTTGAACAGGTCGTTGGTCGCCTTTGTAATCTTGATGCTGCCAGGCTCTGCACGACCTGTCGTATCTACCACGAACTCCGCATCTACTTCGCCTTCGATACCGGCACTGCGAAGCGTCTCGGGATAGGCCGGCTGGCCGGACCGCATCTGAGCCGGCTTTTCCACCTGGTACGCGAAGTACGTCTGGGTATCCGAAACTGGCCCGGTCCCGCCGACGACACCATTCGCTACACCGCCAGCGACTCCCTTTCCACTGAAGTCAGCCGCATTCGTGACTTTCTTGGAAAGATCGATGTCCGGAATCTTCACCGGCACGATCGGGGGTGCCTGAAGCGTCTGGAAGCCCTTTGGCGGTGGCGGCGCGACTACCACGTCCTTGGGCGGCGGAGGCGGCTCCTTCTTGGGCGGAGGCGGCTCGTCCTTCTTGACCTGGACGAATTCGATCTTCTCAGCCTTGGGCTTCTCGTTCTTGATGGCGGCATTGGCCGTCGCCCAGACCGCGAGCCCTATAAGCCCCGCGTGGAGCCCGATGCTGAACGCAGTCGTACCCGGGCTGCGTTTCTTCTTGCGCTTCGATTCGATTAGCTGGTTGAACATTGCGGCAGCATGCTCCTCAGAATGACCTGGAGGAAGAATACTGCGGCACTATTAAGCAGGAATGGGTGGAAGATTAAGCTTCCGTTAATTCAAAAACTCGAGTCTTTGCGAAACCAATCGCGACGATCAGATACGGCGACGCCTCATTCCGGAGGAATCTCGATATCATCAACGGCAACGCGGTCCGCTGCGTCAAGGGGAAGCGTGAGTGTGAACAGAGATCCCTTGCCGAGCCGCGACTGCACCGTTAGAGAACCGCCGTGGGCCTGAGCGATCCACTGGCTTATCGCGAGACCGAGCCCGAACCCGCCCCGCTCGGCGGTGCGCGATCGCGCACGGTCGGCTCTCCAGAACCGCTCGAAGATGTGCGGCAGATCGGCGGCGGCAATACCGGCCCCGGTGTCGCGCACCGCAAACGTGACATTGTCCGGGTGGCGACCGAGTCCGATGTCAACGCGTCCGCCAGCTGGCGTGTACTTGATCGCGTTAGTTACGAGATTCAGAAACAACTGCCGAAGCCGCGTTCGATCACCTGCTACCGACACTTCGGCCGTGAATGGGAGATTGACGGCGACTCCCGCTCCCTCACCAAGTATCACAGCTGTCTCGTAAACCTCGAGAGTCAGCGCCGCAAGATCTACCCGCTCGCGATAGAGATCGAACCTTCCCTCGTCGGCGCGTGCGAGCGTGAGCAGACTCTCGACGAGATCAGCCATCCGCGTGGTTTCATGAAGCGCTTCTTCAAGCGCGACGAGACGATCATCCTTCCGCGTATTAGTGCTCATTGCGCGTTCAACATCGGCGCGCAGCACAGCGAGTGGCGTCTTGAGCTCATGGCTTGCATCGGCTGTGAAACGACGCAGTGCCGCAAACGACGTCTCGAGCCGCGCGATCATGGAATTGACTGTCGTGATGAGCGCGGCAATCTCCGGGCTCGCTTCGTCGATGGACAGTCGGCGGTGCAGGCTTCGCCCGTCGGTGATGTCGGCGACTCCGCGCCGCACCTGCTCGATACGCCGGAATGTTCCACCAAGCGCCAGCCACATACCCCACGACGCAAGTGCAATCACAACCGGCATGACGGCGAAGATCGTGGTGGCAAGCTCGGTGGGGAGACTCTGTGCTCCACGCACACGCACACCAGCCACGACTCGCGAGATGTGAGTGCTCGTGTCGGTTATCGCGTGCGCGACGAAAAGCACGCGCTCGTCGCCAACAGTGATGACGCCGGCGGGTCCATCGTTTGGAAGGTCCGCGATTCCGCGCTGCAGGGTCGCCCAATCTGTATCCGGCAGATCAGCGGCATCCGCCGATATGTACACGGCGTTTGCCTTGCGGCTCACGATCACCAGAAATCCGGGCACAACGTCGAGCTGCTCCGCCACACGCCTGGACATGCTCTCGAGATTGGACGAATCCCTGACCAGTATCGGGTCCCGCAACTTGGCGGACTGAGCTATGATTCGCATCGCAAGATCCGCATCGGCCAGCGCCTCGCGACCGATAGCGCTGTACGCACCGGCCGTGCGCGAGGCAGAAACGACGACTGCAAGCGCGGCGCCGGTCACGACCATTGCAGCCGTGAACACGAGCGTCAGCTTGAGTCGCGCTGGTATCATCCGCGCACAACGTATCCGACGCCGCGCACCGTCGAGATCAACTTCTTGTCGTGGTCGGCGTCGACCTTCTTGCGCAGATGATTGATGACGACGTCCACGATGTTGGTGCCGGGATCAAAGTGGTAGCCCCAAGCATACTCCGTGATCAGCGTACGACTCATTACGCGCCCGTGATGCCGCATGAGGTACTCCAGCACGGTGTATTCCTTGGGCGTGAGCTCGATGAGCGTGTCGCCGCGGCGCACCTCGCGCGTATCGACGTCGAGCGTGAGATCGGCGACCTGCATCTGGGGAGATGCCATTGCGGTCGGACGTCTCGCCAGAGCCTCCACCCGTGCCAGCAACTCCTCAAACGCGAACGGTTTGGTGACGTAGTCGTCCGCGCCGGCGCGAAGAGTCTGAACCTTGGCGTCGACGGCATCCTGCGCCGTAAGCACGAGCACCGGTCGCTGGAAATTTCGCGCGCGGAGATCATGCAGCACCTCCATCCCTGACTTCCCTGGAAGGCGCATGTCGAGAACGATGAGATCGTAATCGCCCGTCAGGGCCAGCGCCTCACCATCGTTCCCGTTTTCCGCAAGATCCACGGTCCAGCGTTGCTCCTCCAGTCCTCGCTTGACGAACTGACCGACGGTCGGGTCGTCTTCGATTACGAGGATCTTCATCCCTCCGGCCGTATCCGCGCGAGCTTGCGTTTCCGCGGCCGGCGAAAGCCGAACTCCCGCATCTTGCGATACAGAGTCTTCGTGGAGATCCCGAGCGCTTCCGCCGCCCGCCCCTGGTGCCAATGGAATCGTACGAGCATGGCTTCAATATGCAGCTTTTCCAGATCGGAGAGGGGGGCACCCCGCCCTTCCACCCCGACTGCCCCGGTAGCGAGGAGCAATCGCAGGTCGCCGGCGGAAATGCTCTCCCGTGCAGCCAGCAACGCGCAACGTGCGAGTACTACGCCAAGCTCCCGGACATTACCCGGCCAGCTGTACGATACAAGAACCTCCACCGCCTCCGCAGCGACGGTGTGCACCGGCCCCGCCTGACCGGCGAGCAACTCCGCCGAGAGCGACGCAAGATCCTCCTGGCGCAACCGGAGCGGCGGAATGGTGATCCGCACAGCGCCGCTCGCCGCTGCGAACTCGTCGGCGGTCGAGTTCTCGTCAAGACAGAGAATCAACCGTGACGTCAGCGGAATGCGCTCGCTCCCGCCGTCGCGAGTAAAGGACTTCTCCGCCAGAACGGCTCGCAGCACACCGCGCGCGGCCGCGTCCAGTGCGTCGAGGTCGATGACGGTCGTGCCACGATCAGCCGCGAGAAAGGCGCCGGCTGGCATCGCACCGCCTGAAGCAATGCCCTGACGCCCAATGAGCGCGGCGGTATCGGTCAACTCACCGCCATACTGCTGAACTTCGATCAACGAGTCGCGCACGCGCCCCGACAGCGCATGGATGTAACGCGCCACGTGGCTCTTGCCAACGCCTCGCTCCCCTCGAATGATGACCGGCGCGTCGCTTCGCGCGATCTCAGGAAGCTTGTCGAGAACGCCGAGCATCGTCGCGTTCCTGCTGGTCATTGCGGGCGACAACGGATGTGCGCGCGAGCGCAACATCACGTTTGCCTTTCCAAGCTCACGTTTTTCCCACGCGCGGCGCACCATGACATCGATCTCCGCCATGCGATATGGCTTCGAGATGTAGTCATACGCTCCGAGCTTGATTGCCGTAATTGCCGTATCGATCGTACCGTTTCCGGTAATGATGATCACTTCGGGCGGCGCCGGTTCGTTCTGCAGATGGCGCAGAACCTCGAGGCCATCCATCTCCGGCATCACGATGTCTATCAGCGCAACGTCGTACGGAACTGCGTGCAACTCGGTCAGTGCCGCGCGTCCGTCGCGGCACATCGTCACCGAATAGCCGCGCCCACGCAGGAAGTGTTCGAGGATCGCGCCGAGATGCTCCTCGTCCTCCGCGATCAGCACGCGGATGGGAGCGCCATGCTCGGCACTCATACTTCCTCCACCGGCAACAGGATTGTGAACCGCGTTCCCTTGCCAGGCTCACTCGATACCTCGATCCGGCCGCCGTGATCCGCGACGATCCCGTGACATATCGCGAGCCCGAGACCGGTCCCGCGTCCCGGTTCCTTGGTCGTGTAGAACGGTTCGAAGATTCGCGCCATTTCGTTACGCGTCATTCCGGAACCCTCGTCCTGCACCTCGATCACGACGTGTTTTGCACCGCGCGGCGCGGGGCGCGTCCGTACGAGCACTCGGCCGTATTGCGGCATTGCATCGGCAGCGTTCATGAGAAGCGCGATCATTACCTGTATCAGCTGCTCCGAACTTGCGTGAACGCTCTTGAGCTCGGTACCCAGTTCTGCCTGAACGGTGAGTTGCTTGAAACGGGCGTGATGCTTGAGCAGAAAGAGCGCGCGCTCCACGACGGAGTTCACCTGCAGCGACACGCGCTCCTGGGCGCGGGGTCGGCTGAAGTCGAGCAGCCCGTCGATAATCCGCTTGCAGCGCTGAACCTCACTCTCGATGATCTTCAGATACTCCGGCTCGCCTTCAACGGGCTTCGTGTCCAGCGCCATCGTCTCCGCACAAGCCGCGATCGTTGCGAGCGGATTGTTGATCTCGTGCATGATCCCCGCGGCCAGCCTTCCGATTGCCGCCAGCTTCTCGCTCTGCGCGACCAGCTCGCGCGCTTCCACCCAATCGGTTATATCCTCGCCGATAGTAATGATGTGCGTGACGCTACCGTGCGCATCGCGAATCGGAATCTTCGAAAGCCGATATGTTCGCAGCGCACCGCTCGCGTTCGACTCCGTCTGAAATTGCTGCGTCTTGCCCGTCGCGAATACTTCATCGAACTCGCGACGCACGACGTCTTCAGGCTGGCGGTGAAGGATCTCGAAGATGGTCTTTCCGATCGCTTCTTCGCGCGATACACCCTGCATGCCGGTCTCCCGCTTCCGATTCCAGACGGTGATCCGGTAATCACGATCGATGACGTAAAGGCCGAGCGGAAGGAGATCGAGCACGGTCTCGGTGAAACGTTTCTGCTCCTGCACCTCTCGCATGCGGATCTGGAGATCGCTTTCGAGTCTTCGGCTCCGTTCGGAGTTCGCCACGAAGGCGGAGAGCAGCGCGGCGAGAGCCTCCACGAACCGTTCTACCGGCTCGCCGACGTCCGAGGGGAATCGCGCAAGGAGAACCCCAACCCGGCGTGGCCCGAACGACATCGCGCGTGCGACCGCACAATGTGCAGCACCAGCGAGCGCCGCACGCACCTCTTCCAGTGAGGCCTCCTCGAGCCCGGCACCCCATGTCCTGGATAGCGCTCCACCCGCATCCAGCCACACCGAAAGATCAGTTGCCCCGACCGTAACGTGAGCGCGCTCGAGCACATCCTGCGCGACAAGTTCCGTCGGCCGAGCGTCGGTGAGACTCACCGCGATTTCGGCAAGAGCGGCAATGAGGGTGGCGGAATCGATTTCTTCGGACAGAGTTGCTGTGCTTGAATTTTGGCGCGCTTTCATTGACAAGATTGCTTCCTCGGCGTCGGCCTTCGGCGGGTCAGTCGTAGGACAGGATGACCGATCAATTGGTAACGCCGTGTTTAGGCCGCCGGGTTGTCCCGATCTTGCCCGAATCGGCTCTCGAACGATCGTTCGAGAGCCGATGTGATGGGGAAGCGATCCTTAGCGACTACTTGCCGGAGAAAACGGTCCGAAGCTGGACCAGAGCCCATTCAAGGTCTTCCCGTGTTGTGACAAGCGGCGGCGACAGACGGATGACGTGGTCGTGCGTCTCCTTGCACAACATTCCAAGGTGCATGAGCGCCTCGCAGTAGGAACGCGCAGGCACGTGCAGCTCGATGCCGACCATCATGCCGCGGCCCCGGACCGACTTGATGTCGGGATGCCGGATAGTCGCGACCTGGGACTGGAACCAGCCGCCGAGCTCGGCAGACCGCTCAACGAGCTTTTCGTCGGTAAGCACGTGAATCGCGGTGCGGGCGACCGCGCAGCCGAGTGGGTTGCCGCCAAATGTGCTGCCGTGCGTACCCGGCCGGAAAACGTCGAGAACATCGTGGCTCGACACAACTGCGGACACCGGATAGAAGCCGCCGGCAAGCGCCTTGCCGAGTATGTAGACGTCCGGCCGAACGTTCTCGTGGTCGCACGCGAACATGCGACCGGTGCGACCGAGACCTGTTTGAATCTCGTCGGCCATGAAGAGAACGTTGTTGCTGCCGCACAGATCCGACGCAGCACGGAGATATCCGTCTGGTGGAATCAGAATCCCTGCCTCGCACTGGATCGGCTCCATCAGCACCGCGCAGGTGTTTGGCGTGATCGCCGCTCGAAGTGCGTCGATGTCGCCGTACGGTATCAGCTTGAAACCAGGAGTAAACGGACCGAATCCAGCCCGGTACGACGGCTCAGAGGAGAAACCGACGATCGTCGTAGTGCGGCCGTGGAAATTGTTTTCGAACACGACGATTTCGGCGAGTCCATCGGGGATTCCCTTCTTCTCATAACCCCAGCGGCGAGCGGCTTTTATGGCGGTCTCGACCGCTTCAGCGCCGGTGTTCATCGGAAGGACCGACTCCATTCCGCACAAAGCTGCGACTTCTTCACAGAAGAGGGGCAGCTGCTCGTTGCGAAACGCACGCGATGTGAGCGTGACTCGATGCATCTGCTCCGCCATCGTCGCCATGATGCGCGGATGACAGTGTCCCTGATTGAGTGCTGAGTACGCGCTCAGGCAGTCGAGGTAGCGCTTGCCGTCCACATCGTACACCCAGGATCCGGCGGCGCGCTCGACGACGATGTCGAGCGGGTGATAATTGTGAGCGCCCCACTCCTCTTCGATCGCTATGAAGTCGGCCGAGGTTGTCGGGGTGGAGTCGGAACTGCTGGCGACTGCTGTCATGCGAAGGGCGGCTGAGGTGAATCTGGCTCTAGTAATCTCGCACTGTGGGCAATTTTAGTTAAGTGGCTGCGCACGTGCGCCGCAGTTGCAGACCTTCGCATAATTATGCAGGCGGGGTGATGTGATGCTACTTTCGCCGAACCGGAAGCGGCGAGGCAGCTGCCGGCACGGCATATCGATAATCAGCGCCGAGCAGATCGGCAATCGTCGCAGCGATCTGAGACTGCGTGACATGCGGCGATTTTCTGAGTTCGCCAAGCGCCGGCGTATCGGGACCGATTACAGCGATCCAAATCGACTCGGCGCCGGCGACATCGGCACCGTGATCGGTCCACTGCTCGAGGCCGTTGCCGCGACCGTGATCTGCGGTGATGATAAACGTTGTTGAATCGTGGTACTGCGGAATCTGCTGCATCTGATTCCAGAGGTCCGCGACAAACTGGTCGAACTGGTGGGCGGACCGAAGGACCATGTCGTAGCGTCCCATGTGTGCCCACTCGTCGGTTTCACCATAACCCACGAAGAGCACGCGCGGATGTTTGCGCCCAACGTATTCGGTCACCTCCGCCTGCATGAATGAGTCGTATGCGAGATCATCCCAGAGCCGCGTCGTCGATCCGTAGAGCTCAGTCAGTAGAGAGTCTCGCGCCGACGGAGGGTCGGCAGTTGGCGGCGCGTCGTAAGCGGCCCATATGGGCAGGTGGCTTCTCTTGCGATTGAAGATGTCGGCGAACTCGTCCCATGTTCCGAAGATCGCGACGTCGTTCGCGTAAGCCGGTGTTGCATTGAGCCATTCGAACACCGTGAGATTCGGATTCGGACCCGCGTCGTTGCTGTTGATGCGCGGATCGGGGTGACCGGTGATCATCTCGTTGTAGCCGGGATACGAGAATTTGAAACCGTTGGTGACGTCCGCGTCACTTTGAAGTGACCGGTTGCCGAAGATCTCGCCCTGCTTCGCGACGACGTTCCAGATGAACGGAAGGAGAGCGGCACGCGATGCATTCTGGCTGTCGCGCGAGAACAGTCGCCGCAAGCCGGACGTGTCCTGCACATGACCGAACTTCCTGTTCATCAACTGATCGTCGGCGCCGTTGAATACCTCCTGCCAGCGAAGACCGTCGGAAACAATGAGAACCACATTCCGGGTACGATGCGGTGCCTGCGCGGCGGACGTGCCCGTAGCAGCGATCAGCGCCGTGAACGCCAGAGCGACATGACGTAGGAGTCTTGGAGCTTTCATGCGGTAATAAGGTAGCGAGTCAACCCTGGATCACTTCCTCGGTGCGACGATTCCCATTCGTGCTACGTTAGCTCGGAGGCCATCGAAATTGTGCCCCTTGACGAGGAATTATGGGAATAGTACTATGTCATTAGTACTATACTTTTAGTCGGAGGGTTTCCTTGTGCAGCGACTGACACCGAGAGAAGTCGAGTTGATGACCGTGCTCTGGGAGCGCGGACCGAGCACAGTCACGGAGGTTCGCGACGCGCTGGGGGACGGTTCGGCGTACACGACCATTCTTACGATTCTCCGCCTCCTCGAAGAAAAGGGTCACGTCGCACGCGAAGCCGAGGGGCGCGCGCACCGATACGGAGCACTGATCAATCGCGACGAGGCGAGCTCCAGCGCGATCGACCGTGTACTGGGCCAGTTCTTCCGCGGATCTCCGGAAGAGCTGCTGACTCAGATGGTTTCCGATCGTGATCTCGACGACGCGACGCTGCGGCGGCTGCGCGCGCTGCTCGACGAGCGGCTGGAGGATGACTCAAAATGACTCCGACAATATTCGGTTACGTGGTGCTTTTCACGCTGCTGATTGCCGGAGCGGCTGCTGCGATCGAATGGGGTTCCCAGGGCCGCATCGGTGCGCGGCATGTGTGGACGGTGGCGATTTCGCTTGCGCTCGTAGCGCCGGCGGCTGCGATCACCTGGCGCACAATTGCCGTGAGGACGGCCCCTCTCGTGCTATCGCCCATGCAGCTCCGAGCGCCGCGGATGTTGGCCGCCAAGACGATTACCGCCGAAGCCGCGGGACAGGCGACACCGTGGCGCAGAATTCTGGAATCGATTGGCGCGACCGTGAGTGGCGCGTCGACGGCACTCGCTGGAGTTGCCGGCTGGAGTGCGCGCGCCGCATCGATTGCCATTGGCATCTGGGTCGGCCTTTCCGCGACGCTGTTGATGTGGCTCGCGTTCGGGGTCCTTCGTTGGCGGACCGCCCGAGTCGCATGGGAGCGGATGACCGTCGACGGGATTGACGTGGATGTATCCCCGAGTACCGGGCCTGCGGTGTTTGGCTTCCTGTCGCACCGGATAGTGTTGCCCTTGTGGGCGACGGGCATGGAACCGGACCATCGCAGGTTGATCCTTGCGCACGAGTGCGAGCACATCGACGCGCATGATCCGGAGAGGTTGGCGCTCGCGATCGGGGCGATCGTGTTGATGCCGTGGAACATTGGGCTGTGGGTGTGCGCGGCGCGGCTGCGTCGCGCGATCGAGCTCGACTGCGATGCACGAGTGTTGAAGAGATTTCCGGGAACGAAGGCATACGGCTATGTGCTTCTCGAGGTCGCTGCGCGCGGACGTAGCACCGGGCCGCTGGCAATTCCAATGGTGGGGCTGCTGCGACTCCCGTCGGAGCTGGAGCAGCGGCTCAAGGCGATGACACGAAAGCGCACGCTCGGCTATCGCGGCGCAATTGCCAGCGGGCTCGCAGCCTTGACTGCCGTATCTGTCGCGTTCGCCGCACCAGTGCCACTGGTTCAAGTGCCGGAGAACGTTCATGCCGTGCCGGCGGACACCAGTTCACGTCTCGCTGCAATTACGTCCGATATGGATCGGGTGCTGGACACAGTTCCGAACGCGCTGCGGAAGCGGGACACGGTAGCCGCCCGCCGTCGCGACAGCCTGCAAGTCGTGGCTCGGGAGCTGGCGGTGCGCACAGCGGCGGTGCACGTGGCGCAGGCCAGGGTCGAGTCGACCCAAGTCGCACTCAACAAGCAGCGTTTTGAGCTCAACATCGCGAAGGGGCGTGTGCATGCTATTGAACCACGACCTCAGGTCAATTCGTTCCAGACCTACTTTGACTACCAGGTAGATCGGCCTGCCGCAATGATTCCGAGTTCCGGGGAACCCTATTACCCACAGACACTGCGGGCGGCAAGA
>DATBNQ010000096.1:0-36110 GCA_036554185.1 Gemmatimonadaceae bacterium
ACGGCAGCCTGACGTCGCACCGCACGAGTAGCTGCATCCTGTGCATGCTCATCGAGTGTGGTGTACACGGTCAGGTCGTTGACGTCGCGGGATCCATTCCTGAGCACCGAATCCACGACGTCGCGCACGGCATCGATCGCGTACGAATCTCCCGACATGTCCGGACGCCACTCGTCCTTTGCGACGACGAGTCTCGTCCTGGAGTACGCGTCGGCTGCCGCGGCGGTCAGATAGCCTTCCCTTACCATGAGTCGAAGGACCAGGTTGCGGCGCGCGATGGCGCGACGAGGCGAGCGACGCGGAGTGTACGCTGATGGTCCCTTGGGCAAGGCTGCGAGAACTGCTCCTTCGGGGACTGTAAGATCGCCGACATTCTTCCCAAACAGATCGCGGCTTGCCGCCTCCACGCCATACACGCCATTGCCGAGGTAGATGACGTTCAGATACAGCTCGAGGATCTGATCTTTCGTCAGATTGCGTTCCAGCAGCCGGGACAGTCGCATTTCCAGCAGCTTCTGTCTGAATGATCGACCGTGGTACCGGCGAACGGCAAAGGTATTGCGAACTACCTGCATGGTTATGGTCGAAAAACCCTCGCGTACGCCGCCAGCACGAACATTTCGCACGACGGCGCGTACAAGTGCGTGCCAGTCGATGCCATTGTGCTCGTAGAATCTGCGATCCTCGGTTGCGACGAATGCCTGACGAACCGGGACGGGGACAGCGCTCAGCGGAACGTTGACGCGTCGTACCACGGCCAGTCGGCTGATGAAGTTGCCGGCCCGGTCAAGCACGCGCCCCCCTTCGTCGGGGTGAAACGAGCGGATGTCGGCGGCGGTTGGGCACCCCTCACCGCCGCAGGTGACCAGCCATGCATCTCCAGAGTAGATCGCGACGATGAGGATCGCGAGCGCGGCAAGTATATATTGCCTTTTCCCCGGTTTACGGAACCTTAGGTTCATATCAGAATGTATCGTCCAGTAGCTGTCGTACTTACCGCGGCCACGTTCGTGAGCGCGACTTCAATAGTTGCGTGCAACTCTCGCGATGGCCGTCTGGCAGAGAAGTCCGTCCAGGCGCGTTCGCAATCGGTTACACCAGACATCGGGATTACGGTCGCCGAGGCCGCCACACCGGGCTCCGTGGAACAACCAGCGTCGAACCGATTGGGGCGCATTCCGGTGCTCGAATACCACCTTATCGGCGACCACGACGCTCTGTACAGTCGGACCCGTGAGCACTTTCGCGCAGATCTTGAATACGCGTACAAACGAGGATACCGGCCGGTCAATCTGTCGCAGGTTCTCGATAAGGATTTCAGCGATGTCCCGCCCGGGATGTCGCCCGTCGTCGTGGTCTTCGATGACGCATCACCCGGGCAGTTCAGCTACATCGAGCGAAACGGGAAACTCGAAATCGATCCGGCCAGCGGTGTCGGGATCTGGCTTGATTTCGCGAAGTCACATCCCGGATGGAAGAATCGCGCCGTGTTCTGCCTTCTGAACGGCGGGGCCGCGGGTCACAATTTCTTTGGAGACAACGTCAAGTTCCAGGGCCAGAAGAAGGAATGGCGGTTTCAGAAGGTAAAGTGGCTCGCGGACAATGGGTTCGAGCTATGCGACCACACTGTCTGGCACGCAATGCTGAACAAGTATTCCGACGCGGTCGTCCAGGAGCAGATTGCTCGCAATGCCATGGGAATCGACTCCGCGGTCCCGGGCTACAAGATTCGGTCAATGGCGCTCCCCTACGGTATCTGGCCCAAGAACCGGCAGCTCGCGTGGCAGGGATCGTGGCGCGATCCGAAGACCGGAAAGGTTCACAGCTACCACTTCGAAGCTGTGATGGAAGTCAGCGGCGGTCCCACACGCAGCCCGTACGATCCGGCCTTCAACCCGCACAGCATCACCCGAATTCAGGCCATTGGGACCGATATTGAGCAGACGCTTGACCGACTCGACAGGACGAAAACGCGGTTCGTCCGGTAATCCCGTCGGCCTAGAATTTCCACTTCCGCAGGATTTCGAGCGCCTTTTCGAGCGCCTCGCGCTGCATCGGCTCGGTCGCGCCGGCAAGGAGTTGCTCGTAGGTCTCGATTGCCAGGTCCAGAGCCATGTAGTCGTGCTCGGCGCCGGCCAGCGCGGCCGCGTTATCGGCCAGATTGGCCCGGGCAAGGTCGTCGGACGGAAACTGGGCCGAGACCTGGCGCCAGCGCTCTGTACGGTCCCGCGGATTCGACTCAGCGAGAGCCCACATGTGCCAGGCGCCGCGGCTCGATGGATCGAGCGTTTTGGCGCGCTGGGCTATCTCGCCGACCAGTTCCGGGCCCCGTCCCTCCAGCCAATATCCGTTGGCCAGGCGGACCAGTGATTGCGCGTCGCCAGGGTTTTCTGCCACCAATTGCTCCAGATCCGCAATGGTGGGGTATGATAGATCGTCCATTTACCGAAATGTATCCCTCTGGACAAGAGTCGCGGAGGGTGCTAGCGTAAAGGCAGCAGTGCGAAGCTGGTGAGTGCGAAACCGTTGTGCGAAACTGTTAGTGCGAAAAACGCGCGCGAGATCGCGCAGATAGAAGGCATGGTTCCCGGGTGCGCCGCGTGAGTTGGCCCCGCGCATCCCGAGACGCTTCCGAATCAATACGACAAATCGAGTGACCGCAACGCTGGCGCCCCGCGCCCGTTGCGTAATGCGCTTGCGGCGAGTGTCGCCGGCGCCTCTGTACCCGAAAATCCTTTTACATGACAGAACGCCGACGTCCAAGCCGTCGTGGTCGCGGGCAAAGTCCCGATGACGCTGGGTCCACCGATGCGCTTTCGGATGCGAATCCGTATCTCGAGCCGAACCCGCAGTCCACCCCGACGGTAACGGCACCACCGGAACCGCGTCCTCGTTCCGATCCAGCACCTGCGGTATCGCTGGTTCCATCTGACCCGCAAGCGGGGCAGAGCAACTCAGGTAGCGAATCGAGCTCCCGTGGAAATACGGGCGGCAACTCCGTCGGTCAGGGAGACCTGGGCGGTGACTCTGGAGGCGGGGGCAATGCCACCGGTACCGATGACGGTGGTAATGAGAGGGGCGGACAAGGACGTGGCAGGTTCCGCAGATTCCGCCATCGTAACAGAAACGGGCAGGTGAGCGGCAATCAGGAGCAGCCGCCGCAACAACAGCGACAGCAGCACCAACAAAGACCAAACCAGAACAACAACGGCCAGCAGTTTACCGGCGGCCGTCGCAACAGTCGCCGGACCCGACCGCAAGTAGACAACACGCCACGCGGCCCGGTTGGTCCAATAGTCGTCGAGGGTGAAACGTCGGGTCTCTTTGATCCTCAGCGCGACGCGGGCTACCTTCGCAGCTCGGCGCAAAGCTACCTCGCCGAAGCAAACGACCCTTTCGTTCCCACACAGCTTGTTCGTCAAGCAGGCCTTCGCCGCGGCGACCTTGTAACCTGCACAGTCGGTCGAGATCAGCGCGGCCGCGTGACAGCCGCGGAGCTGTTGACGGTCAATGGCAGCGATCCCGAAGCCGCGTTGCGGCGACCGGAATTCGCGTCGCTCATTGCATCGTACCCGGATCGCAAGCTCGCGCTCGAGACGGGGCGACCAGCCAAGGCTGGGCCGGAACTGACGCGCCGCGCCATCGATCTGATTGCTCCAATTGGGTATGGACAGCGCGCTCTCATCGTTGCTCCCGCACGCGCTGGCAAGACCATGCTGTTGCAGGCGGTGATCGAAGGAATCGCGATAAACCAGCCGCACGTGCAGCTTTTCGTACTCCTCGTGGATGAACGCCCCGAGGAAGTGAGCGACATGATCTCGATCGGCCATGGCGAGGTTGTGGCGTCGAGCTTCGACATGCCGGCTCAACGCCATGCAGATGTCGCCGAGATGACGCTCGAGCGCGCACGGAGACTCGTCGAGCTGGGTAAGGACGTCGTGATAGTGCTCGATTCGATCACACGTCTTGCTCGTGCATACAACACGATTGAGCGCGGAACCGGACGAACCATGAGCGGTGGACTCGACTCGTCCGCCATGGCGAAGCCGAAAGCCTTCTTCGGATCGGCACGGTCTGTCTCGCCCGAGAACGGTGGAGGATCACTCACGATCATCGCGACAGCGCTGGTGGAAACCGGCTCTCGCATGGATGACGTGATCTTCGAGGAATTCAAGGGAACCGGCAATTGCGAGATCAAGCTGGATCGAAGTCTCGCCGAGAAACGCATTTTCCCGGCAATAGACATCGGGATCAGCGGCACGCGGCGCGAGGATAAGCTGTTTCGCGCGGACCAGCTCGATCACGTTTACACGCTTCGCCGGGGATTACAGCAGATGCCGTCGAGCTCGGCCATGGAATGGCTGATCAAGCGCATCGCCGCCACTCCAAACAACGACGCGTTGCTCTCGGGGCTCTGATCAGGTAGCGAAGCCACGCGCGAGCGGGGTCGAGGGATGGAGCGCCAGGACTGGCGGCCGGGGGGCTTCGCCTTTCGGCCCGGGCTTTGCTCTTCCGGCCGTATGGACTTTCCGTTCCTCCGGCGGCTGGCCCCGGTCGCCGTTCTGGCTCTGGCGTCCGCTACACTCGCGGCCTCGCCCGCAATTGCGCAGACGACCCGAGCAACAGCCGGAAACCCGGAGATCAGCAGGCTGACGCTTAAAGGAGTTCACGCCGTCGACCCGGATGAACTCCGACTTAACATCTCGACCGACGAATCGCACTGCACATCCGTGCTGCTGCGACCAATCTGCCTGTTCAGCAAGTCACCGCTGTTCTACAAGCACGTGTCGCTCGACCGCGCAGAGCTATCACGCGACATGCTGCGGGTGATGGTCTTCTATTTCACGCGCGGCTATCGCGACGCGCAGGTTGACACCACGGTGACCCCGGACGGTGCGCACGCTGTCCACGTGACAATCAGTGTGAACGAAGGCCGACCGACCGTGGTGTCGCAGTTGAGCATCGTTCAGGATACGGCGGTATTGACGCGAAAGGATCTTCGCGACACGCACCGGCCGCGCAAAGGACGGCCCTTCAGCCTGATCCAGCTCGATTCGACGATGGCGCTACTGGACTCGCGGTTGTGGGATCGAGGCTACTCCGACGCCGTGATAGACACGACGGTGGTTCTGGACACGGTTGCAAAAACGGCGGACGTTACGATCAAGATCAATCCGCGGTGGCGGGCGCGGGTTGCGAGCATCGCGATTCAGGGGAACAAGGGAGTGTCGAACCGCACGATCATGAAATCGCTCTCGTTCAAGCCCGGAGGTCTGTACCGCCGCTCGGACGTACTGGCGAGTCAGCGTGCACTGTACGAATCCAATCTCTTCCGTCGTGCCGCGATCGAAGTCCCCCAGGCCGATGACTCGCTAAAGCATGTTCTAATCGACCTGCAGGAAGCACCGCCGCGCGACATGCGCTACAGCGCGGGTTTCAGTACGATCGATTTCGCGCAAGTCGCAGGTCATTACACCAACTACAACTGGCTGAAGGGCGCGAAGCGCCTTACGCTCGACGCGACAGTCGGCAATCTGTTCGCGCACACACTGAACGGCAGCGGCATCTTCTACGATGTCGGAAAGACGGTCGTCGGCGGGTCCGAGTCGCAGTACCTGTCGCCGACGTATACTGCCAGCGCCGACATGCGATATCCGTGGTTCGGCTCACCGAACAACGAAGCCGCGTTCGGCGTATTCGCACACCGAAGAAGCGCACCGGGCATCTACGTCGACAAGGGCTACGGTTTGAGCGCGACGTTCACGCGAACGATTACGCCGCGTGGGCCGCTAAGCCTCAACTATCGCTTCGAGGAAACGAATACGCAGGCTGGTGATGTGTATTTCTGCATCAACTATGGCGTATGCGATGCGGCGACACTCGAAGCGCTGCGTACACGACAACTCCTGTCGCCACTGGCACTCACCTTCTCTCTTGACAGGACCGACAATCCGTTCGAGCCGCGTACGGGTTACCGTACCCAGTTCGATCTCGAGCACGCGTCGTCGTACACACTCTCCGATTTCCGGTATAACCGGGCCACCGGCGACTTCGCCACGTTCATACCGATCGGCCGTCACTCAGTGATCGGTGGCCACTTGAGACTCGGCGTCGTCAACGCGCTCGCCAGCACAGCCGAAGCGGTCGGCGTACAGAGTGGCGCACTCGACGCAAATTCGATACTGCACCCGCGGAAGCGCTTCTACGCAGGCGGTTCACAATCTGTGCGCGGATACGCAGAAGGACAGCTCGGTCCGCGAGTACTTACGATTCCCGCAGCCAAGCTTCTGGCGAATGACGCGGCCAACCCGCAGTGTACCGCGGCAACCATCGTCAAGTGCAACCCGAACGGGGATTTCAAGGATCGCGACTTCGAGCCGCGGCCGCTCGGTGGCAACAGACTCATCGAAGGGAGCGTTGAATTTCGCTTCCCACTATTTGGCCCATTGATCGGCGCAACTTTCGTCGACGGTGCATATCTCGCCCAGAACACGAGCCCCGGCTTGCCGAAGAGCAAGACCGCGGTGACACCGGGCGTAGGAGTGAGATATCTGTCACCGGTGGGGCCGGTGCGCATTGACGTAGGGCTCAACCCGAGCGCGAGCGAGAAGCTTCCAGTCGTGACCGAGGATGTTGCCAACGGCGGAAGAGGGCTGGTGACACTCGATACGCCGCGATTGTATTCACCGACTCTTCAGAGCGGCGGCCTCAATTCCCTGCTGGCGCGACTAACCCTGCACCTCTCGATCGGAGAGGCCTTCTAGATGCGCAAGGGTGCCGTCGCAGCCATTTCGGCGGGCGCAGTCGTTACCCTGGCGCTGATTCTTGCAGCCGTGCTGTTCACATTCACACAGACGACGTGGGGACGCGCGAAAACGGGCGGCTATGTCATCGACAAGCTTCGCGCAGCAACCCACGGGTACGTATCGGTCGATCGCATCGACGGAAACCTGCTGACGGGTGCAACGATCATCGGCCTGACCATCACGGACAGCGCGAAGGCGCCATTCGTGACGGCCGACACGGTTCAGGCGCGGTACACCCTCCGGGATCTCATCGGCAAGCGTATCTATCTGGATAACGTACGCATCGTGCATCCGGTAATAGTTGTGGACCGGATTCCTGGCGGTAAGTGGAATTACGACCGGATCTATCCACGCGATACGACACAGCCGCCGTCTCCACCGGGTTTTCTCTCGTGGATCACGCTACAGAACGTTACGGTTGTCGACGGTCGCGTAACTTCGCACAGCCCGTGGGGCCCGAGCGCCTCGCTAAGCTCTTCGCAGCGCGACAGCGTTGTTCGACTCGCGATGAGTCCAGTGGGACGACTGAATCTTCAGCGTGTGCCGGGCGGCTTTCAGAAGACTTCAGATTTCCGCGACATCTACGGCACGTTCCCGCTGATGCGCCTGGAAGATCCCGAAGACAAACGCCAGATCATCGATGTCTCGACGCTCCGCATGACTGCGGAGCCGCTCAAACCGCCCTCGGTTCGCGTGACCGCTGCTAAGGGGCGATTCATCATCCTCGGTGATTCGTTGTACTTCAACAACGTCAATGCCTCGCTTGCGAGCTCGCGCCTGTCATCAATTACGGGGCGGTACAATTTTGACAGCAACGATCTCAGATTGCGGCTTCGCGGTGACACGGTGGCTACGAACGACATGCTATGGATCGATCCGGCGATCCCGAAGGACGGCAACGGCAAGCTCGACTTTGCGCTCGACTGGGTCGGACTGACGAGCGACTATCTGGCTACGAACGCGTCGCTTGCAGCCGCCGGCGCCACCATGTCTGGAACGCTCGGTGTATTCGTGACCGACACCATCTCCTTTCACGATACCAACGTCCGTGTGAAGCACCTGGACACCAGGACGATACAGCAGGTGTTTCCTACGATCAAATCACCACGCCAGGGATATCTGACTGGTCGCATCGCGGCAACCGGCGGCTTTGGTGCGCTCGAGCTCGATGCCGATGCGTCGTTCGCCGACCGCATCAGCGGGACGAGCCGAGTGATTGCGCGTGGAACGGTTGGCGCAACGCGCGGCGTCGTGATCGCCCGTGACCTGCATCTCACATTTGCGCCGTTGCAGGTCGCGCTCGCCCGCGCCGTGGATCCGGCACTTCCTATTGGCGGGACACTCACCGGCAAGGTGCTGCTGAACGGAACCACAGCGACCAGACTGACCGGAAGCGGAGATCTCATCCACGATGACGTCACCGGCAGGTCCCACATAACCGGTTCGGGTGCGTTCGCGAGTGGAGGTCGCGTTCCATTCGTCAACGCCAACGTGCAGCTGCTGCCGTTATCGTTAGCCACAGTGGGCCAGTTTGCTCCGGCGGCCGGTTTGCGCGGTAGCGTCTCCGGCCCGGTCTCTCTAACCGGGCCGATGTCGAATCTGGCGGTTGCCGCGAGTCTCGTGACACCGGATGGCGGTTCGATCACGACCCACGGCTCGCTCGATCTGAGCGTCAAGCCGCAAGCATACGACCTCAGCATGGTCGCGCACCTCTTTGACGTGAGTCAGATCACCAGCAAGGCGCCGAGCACGTCACTCAGCCTCGAGATTGCGGCGCGCGGCGCGGGATTCGATCCGGCAACGCTTACATCCACGGCAACCGCGACCGCGAGGACGTCGGTATACGACAGCGTGTCCGTGGACTCCGCAGTCGTTAGACTTGCAGCGGCCAACGGCATGCTGAGAGTCGACACACTGGCCTTGAATATCCCCAACGGGCATGCGAACGCAGCCGGCACTATCGGACTCGTCGCGGGAAGCGTCGGCAAGCTGAAATACGACGTCGCGGTCGATTCACTCAGCTCCCTTTCGCGCGTACTCCCTCCAGCAGACACCGGCCTGGTGCGGCCGCGCCCAGCGATCCTGGCACAGCGGGTCTCCCGCGCTGATTCCGCGCGCGCGCAGGTTGCGCGCGCGACTCAGGTGGAAAGAGCAGTAACAGGCAAGCCGATGCCGTCGTTTCCAGTGGATACCCCGCGCGCGATTCCACGTCAACAGCTCAGCGGCTCGCTTGCAGCACACGGGATTGTGACCGGCAACATCCATTCGTTCGACATGACGGGCGCCGCAACCGGCGACAGGCTGGTTGCGTTCGGCAGCTCGGCCAGCGCAATACGCGCCAACTACACATGGACGACGGCCTTCACACCGCAGTCCCGCGTGAGCGTGCAGATGAGCGCGGTAAATGTGCTCGCGATGGGATTCGCACTCGACACCGTGTCGTTGGCCACAGCCTACACGCACCCCAACGGCAACATTACGCTCAAGATACTTCAGGATTCCACCCGGATATACAACGCAACCGCGCAATTCACGCTTGACAATGACCACGACGACCTCCGCCTGGATCAGCTGCGCCTCCAGTTCGACACAACCGTTTACGCGAGTACCGGACCGTCGACCATTCACTTCGATTCAGCCGGAACTTCGATCGACCATTTTGAGGTCAAGAGTAAATCCGGCAGCCGGGTATTTCTGAACGGGGAAATTCCGGTGACCGGGGCGGCAGATCTTCAGCTCAGCATCACGCAATTCGAGGCGAGCAACATCACGGCCCTGCTGCAGAGCGACATCGACGCGCGCGGTCTTTTTTCGATCGACGCCCACATGCAGGGCACTCGCGCCAACCCCACGTTCACGGGCGCGTTTGGGATCGAAAGATTCTTCTACAACGGACATCGCACGCCCGAAGTACATGGTCGTTTGAGCTATGCCAATGAAACGCTCACTGGCAACGTCAACGCCGGAGCGGAAGGCAAGACTCCGGCTTTGACCGCACAGGGCACTGTGCCACTCAATCTTGCTCTCGTCGGTGTCACCGGCTCCCGAATTCCAAAGGACCGCACAATTGCCGCGACAGTTGACGCTGATTCGCTGCCACTCGATCTCGTCCCGCAGCTCACGCCGGCGCTTTCCAATCTCAGTGGGCGTGCACTGGCGAAGTTCACGATTGCCGGTACGGTAAATAGTCCTGACGTGAATGGCCGGATCACCTTGTGGAATGGAAGCGCAAGGGTAGTTCCGTTGGGTCTCGTCATCAACGATGTGGCGGGAAGTCTACGGCTGATCAAGGACACGGTGATAGTTGACTCTCTGGCCGCCCGGAGCAATGGCGCCCTTCGGCTCAGCGGTGGGATTGGCCTCAAGAGTCTGGCGGAGCCATCCTTCAATCTGAGATTGACCGCCCGCGACGCACGCGTGATCGACAACGAGACGGGCAATCTCTATGTCAACGCTACGATCGGCGTCAACGGTCCGTTCAATAACGTCGACGTAACCGGGTTTGCGCATCTGTTGCGCGGTGTGGTTTACATCCCGGAATCAAACGGGAAAACGCTGGTGGGTGCTGGAGATCCGGCCCTCTACGCGGTGTTCGATACCAATAACGTGAACATGCGCGATCTCTTCCCGGCAGAATCACCGTTGCTGGCCAACCTGCGCATGGACGTCGCAGTGATGGTCGATCGCGACGTGTTCGTTCGTTCCAGGGATGCAAACGTCGAGGTCTACACCGACGACCCGCTTCGTATCAGCGTCAATAGATCGAAGCGATCGCTGCTGGTCGACGGAGTTCTGCTAAGCGATCGAGGCGAGTATCGTTTTCAGAGCAGGATATTCCAGATCCGGCAGGGGGCAGCGACGTTCATCAATACGCCAGAGTTGAACCCCACCCTCCAGGTTACAGGCGAATACGACGTGCAGCTTCCGACCCGCGAAGCATTTGCGATTCGGATCGTCATCTCCGGAACGTTGAAGCAGCCCAAGATCGCACTGGAAAGCGACGCTCAGCCACCGATCTCGCAAACCGATCTGCTCAGCTATCTCGCGTTCGGGCGCACGTCATCCTCGCTGTTGCAGCAGGGCGGGTCCGGGCTCACCACGGGAAGCAATGTGGTTGGCGCTGGCGCGGCCTTCGCGGCGAAACAGGTCGGGGCCGCCGCGCTCGGCGCGCTCACCGATGAAGCCGCGGGCCAGGCGGCGCGTTCTCTCGGGGCTGACGTGCTGAACATCACGCCAGCAGATGTGTCGCTCGATGCGGGCAGCTTCCTGCGCGGGACTCAGGTTGAGTTCGGCAAGTATCTGCAGACAAAAACGTTTCTTCAACTTCAAGTTCGACCCGACCCGGCCTCGCTGCAGAGGCCGGGGTTCCAGATCTCTCACCGGTTCAATACGAAGTCCGGCTACCGGATCGATGCGAGCTTCGAGCCTCGGTACCTGCTCAAGCAACCGACACTATCGACGGACCAGATCCCCCAGACGACCAGCGCGTTTGCGCTGTTCCTCGTCCGCGAGTGGCGTTACTGAGCCGCTGAGCCTCTAGCGATCCAGACGCGGCGAGTCGGTCGCGACGATCGGAGCAGCAACCGATGCCGGCCCGCTCAGAGAATTCTGCGCGTTGAGATTGGCCCCGTCGTCAATACCTACTCCCATTCTGTTGAGCAATTCACCACCAAGCCAGCCGGCCAGGCCAAGAAATGCGACGCCACTGAAGGAAAAGAGCAGTGCGATGGGCTGGGGGAGGACCGACGGCCCCGCGCGAAGCGCCCAGCTTATCGAAAACAGTATGACAACCGTCAGGCTGCTCAGTCCGTGGAAGGCTCCCACCCGCTTCGCGCGCGTACCCGATGGAATCGCGATGTAATCGATGAGGCCAAATATCGCCGCGATCAACCCGCCGACGACGCCAGCCCCGATCATGTAAAATGCGACATTCGACCACATCACGCCGCCGTGAACGACATAGACAGCATCGAACAACGCTGCAGTGCCAAGCAGACCGATCGGAAACGACACGACGATCTGATGAGCCGGATGGCCCAGAACCTTAGCCTTACTTTCCACGCCAATGCTCCGGTGCGATGCCGCGCATTATTGCACTACCACTACGCCGCTCATGCTCAAACCATGAATCGTGCAATGGTAGTCGTACGTTCCGGCGGTCGGGAACGCGACGACCTTGGTACCACTCGCAAAGTCCGGAACGTTGGCGGGCGATCCAGTCGTCGTGAACGTGACGTTGTGGGTCGTGCCGGAAACATTGTTGAAGGTGATGCTGGATCCTGCCGTGACCGTGATCTGGGTAGGGCTGAACTGATTGCCCGAGACCAGGCAGACTGTTCCTGAACCCGGTACGCAGGATGGAGGCGGCGAGCCGTTTCCACCGTAGTTCGGCCCGGTCGCGCTGGATCCGCAACTTGCAATCACAACGAGACTCGCGAGAGAAACGATCTTGATAATGTTCATGATTGAAACGTCGGCGCCGGGTGACGCCGTGGGCAGATGCTTTGCGGTAAAACGCCCCTCGCGCGCGGCCAGCGTCTATGCTACACGGTCAGTGACCGGAGGAACTCGGCAACAGCTCCGCGGTAGCTCCGGCCAGAGGGGAGCCGCGTCCCATCCAGGAGGGTAATGCGGTAATCACCCTGAGCATTTGGAAACACTTCCTTGATCCGGCTCGTATTTACGATTGCCGACCGGTGAATCCGCATGAAGAGCGCGGGAAGGCGGCTCTGAAACGACGCCAGTGTTCCGCGCACAAGGTGCGACGTCTTGCCCGTGTGTATGCGCACGTAGTCATCCACCGCCTCGATCCAGTCTATGGATTCCGTTGGTAACAGGAGATGCTTCCCGTCGACACGGATTGCAAGCCGGTCCAGTCCGCGCGACACTTTCATCTCCTCAACGAACTGCCGAAACTCAGCCATGTCCGAAGTACCGTTGGGCGAGGCAATACGTGTCTTTGCGCGCGTGACAGACTGCAGGAGTCGGTCGCGCGCGACCGGCTTGAGCACATAATCAATCGCATGGACATCGAATGCCTTCAGTGCATACGAATCGTACGCCGTCACAAACACAAACATTGGCATGCGGTCGGGGTCGATCTGGGCGACGACACTGAATCCATCCACTTCGGGCATCTGCACGTCGAGCAAGACAAGATCCGGAGCAAGCTTCGCGATCATCTGTACGGCTTCGCGACCGTTTGCCGCCTCACCAATTACCTCCACGTCGGCATCAGCGTCGAGGATCGCGCGCAGGTGCCGCCGGGCGAGGGGCTCGTCGTCCACAATCAGAATTCTTAACGAGGCAGGAAACCCACCCGGTACATGGCTTGTCATGTCTGCAGCTCCTCCATCGCGGAAATGTGATAGGGAATACGCATCGACACTCTGAATCCGCCGGAGGCCGGACTCTCGACGTTGAATGTGTGGTTCTGTCCATACAAATACATCAGGCGCGCACGAGCGTTTCCTATTCCGATTCGTTCCGTCATGGTGTGCATTGGCTGGCCACTCAATCCAGGGCCGTCATCGATCACGTCAAGCGCGAGACTATCACCGTCGCGCCATGCACGCACCTGAATCGAAGTGCGCTCGACGCTCCGCGCGAGGCCGTACTGTATGGAATTCTCAACCAGCGGTTGAAGTATCAACGCCGGAACGAGCGAATCGCCAACCGACGCGTCCACGTCTGTCACAAATAACAGCCGATCCTCGAACCGGATCCGCTGGATCGCCGTGTAATGCGCCAGGATTCGCAGCTCATCGCGCAGTGCTACCTCCTCCGCACCGCCAGTATCCAGCGAAACCCGCATCAGCTCGCCAAGGCCTGCTATCATTCGCTGAGCCGCAGGCGGATCAGCGTCAACCAGCGCGGTGATGGCGTTGAGCGCGTTGAACAGAAAGTGGGGCCTGAGCTGTTGCCGCAGACTGTCCAGACGTGACGACGCAAGTCGCGTCTGCAGTATCGTTTGCTCCTCTGCCTGCGCCGCATACCGGCGCGCGAGCTGCTCGTGCCACCACGTAGCATACGTCGCGATCGCGCCTGCGGCCGCAAGCAGTGTGAGCTTTGCTGCCTCATCGAGTAACGCAACGGAGGCGCTGCCGCTCGCTAGAACGGGATCTCCGATTCTCACCCCGCGAATGCCGAGGAACAAGAAGTCGAGCGAAGCGTAGGCGACGACAATGAATATGGATATGATTGCCGCGCGGCGAGCCGACGACAGCATGGGCCGAGCACCTAGAATGGCAAAGTAGGCCAATACCATCGGAGATTTGAGCGCGAGCGTTGGTGTGGCCTGAAGCCCGTAGCCACCCATCGTTGCGGTGACGGCCACGACGTCAACGATGGGGTTGACGATGGAGAGCCACGACGGGAGCGTTTCTCTTCGATAGTAGAGAGTCGCCTGTCCGATGGTCCAGACGAGCATCGGGATCAGCAACGCAGCGTTTACTGCGTTGAGTCTTCGAGGCAGGACCGGGGCATAAGCGGCCGCCGCGACAGCCAGCACGATCAGCACCAGGCCGCGCACCAGATTTACCTTTCGTTCCGCGCGATCTCGCTCTTCGTCGAGAACGCTGGACTGCGGGGCACCATGTGTGCGCATGCCTCGTAACTTATGGTGCAGCACACATCGCGCCAGCCACAGAATCCAGCTCGCGCGCTCACCGTGTTCCTCACCCGTCCCGCCGTCCACGGCTGGCACCTCGCCGCCGATCCATACTTACGGATTCCCGTGGCCGTATTTTATTGTATGCTAACCCGCCGCCCTATTCAGGCGCTCGCGCTGTTTGGCGCGCTGATGTGCCTGAGCGCGTCCTACGCCTTGTCACAGTGCCGTCCTCCAAGAGATAGCCACGAAGCAAAACTTCTGGCGTTCTATTCGGTACCCATAGTATTCAGCGCCGATGCTCCTTCTCTCTCCCTACCGGCAGGTGCTGTTCGGCTAGCCGGCGAGGGAGCGTACGTTCCAACCGCATCAGCGACTCTTCAACAAACCGAGTTCTGCTACACGGGTCGCGCCGAGAATACTGGCCTTACCAGCTTCTTCGGGCGTCCGCGGCTTGCCGTCGGTCTTCCGCATGGATTCGGTCTCGAAATGAGCTATCTGCCGCCAATCACGGTTGCCAGTGCAACTCCAAATCTTGGGAGCGCCGCGCTCTGGTTCACGCGAGCGATGAACTCTTCGTTCCTCCTCACTGCGCGTGCGCATGGTACGATCGGCGTCGTCAAGGGTCCCATCACGTGTCCACAAAGTGCGCTACAGCAGCAGGACTCCCAGGCGCCGTGCTACGGCACCAAGCCCTCGACGGATGAATTCCGTCCCGACATGGCGGGCCTCGAACTGATCGCGTCGACCAATCCTGCAAGCGGGAGCAGAGTGCGCTTTTCGGCAGGCGTCGGTGTCAATCAGCTGTATCCGCGCTTCAAGGTTGGCTTCTCCGATCTGAACGGAGGAACCGATCGCACTCAGATCGTTGTTAATCTGACCCGTGTCACCGCACTTGCAGGAGCAACAGTGACGCTCACGGAGCGATGCGACGGCTCGGCGCAGATATTCTCGTCGCTATCGGATGCTACGACGCTGCGCGCCACGCTTGGATGCCTTCTGCGGCGCTGATTACACCCTGTGCTGTGAATACGCGAGGCTGACCTACCGGTTCCCCGCGTATTCATCCCAGAGAGTCGCCATCGCCTTTGCACCGCGGCGAAAGTTTTCGACGCTCATCCACTCGTCAGGCGCGTGTGCGTTCTCTCCAGGCAATCCAAAACCGACGAGAAGCACCGGTGCCTTGAGGATTCGCTCGAAGTCGCCCACCACGGGGATCGATCCGCCCTCGCCAACTATCACGGGCTCGCGACCAAACGCTGCCTGAATCGCGCGCTTCGCTGCGTCAAAGATCGGACCCGCAAGGTCAGCGCGCCACGGCCGCCCGCCGTGAATGTAGTCCACAGTCACTTTCACACCCGCCGGCGTGTGCTTCCGTACGTGCGCTTCGAACAGCTCCGCAATGCGCGCCGGATCCTGATCCGGCACCAGCCGGCAGCTGACCTTCGCCATCGCTTTGGCTGGCAGCACCGTCTTTGCACCGTCACCAGTGTAGCCCGATAACATACCGTTCACTTCGCAGGTCGGGCGGGTCCACAATTTCTCGAGCGTTGTGAATCCCGCTTCTCCGCCGAGACTCGTCACGCCAATCTCGCGCTTGAACGCGTCGTCAGTGTGCGGAAGCTTGCGCATTCCAGCAAGCACTTCGTCAGAAAATGGACTCACGTCGTCATAGAAGCCGTCGATCGCCACTCGGCCGTTCGCGTCGTGCATCGACGCGATAATACTTGCGAGCGCGGCGGCGGGATTCACAACCGCGCCGCCGTAAATCCCCGAGTGAAGATCACCCGATGGGCCCTGCACATCGATCTGGAAGTACGATAGACCGCGCAACGACGACAGAATCGACGGTATCCCTTCGGCGAACATTGCAGAATCGGAAATGACGACCGCGCTCGCAGCCAGAAGGTCGCGATTGCGCTCGATGAAAGGCTCCAGATTGGTGCTTCCGACTTCCTCTTCTCCTTCGGCTATGACAACGAAATTGCACGGCAACTTGCCGCGCGTGCCGAGGTGAGCCTCGAGCGCCTTGATGTGCAGAAAAAGCTGACCCTTGTCGTCGACGGATCCGCGCGCGTAGATGCGTCCGTCACGAACCACCGGCTCGAAAGGTGGAGCTGTCCACAGGTCGAGCGGCTCCGCTGGCTGCACGTCGTAATGTCCGTATATCAGCACGGTCGGCGCGTTAGGACCGGCTTCGCGCCACTCTCCGACGACTACCGGATGTCCTGGCGTCTCGTGTACCGCGGCAGTCAGGCCAGCCTGTTCCAGCGATCGCTTCACCCACTCCGCGGCGGAGCGGGTATCGGCGTCGTGCGCCGGCTGGGCGCTAACACTAGGGATCCTGAGAAAATCGAATAGCTCTTCCTCGATCCGCGACTGGTGTTGCGTAAGGAAAGCATCGAGGTCATTGGCGATCTTCGGCATGAACTCAATTTAGCGGCGAATTCGGGGCTCGCAGAGCCTTCGGCGGCTATCTTAAAGCATGCCAAACCGCCTGGCTGGGGAAACTTCCCCCTACCTGCTCCAGCACGCCGACAATCCGGTGGATTGGCATCCGTGGGGCCAGGAGGCACTTGCTCTCGCGCGCACGACCAGCCGCCCGGTGCTCCTCTCCATCGGATACGCGGCATGCCACTGGTGTCATGTCATGGCGCACGAATCGTTCGAAGATCCGGCGACGGCGGCGCTCATGAACGAGCATTTCGTCTGCATCAAGGTCGATCGGGAGGAACGGCCCGATCTTGACGCTGTGTACATGCAGGCGGTTCAGGCGATGACCGGTCACGGCGGTTGGCCGATGACTGTATTTCTCACACCGGCCGGCGAACCGTTCTATGGTGGAACGTATTTTCCCCCCGCCGACAGGCACGGCATGCCGTCCTTCACGCGCGTGCTCAAGGCGGTCTCCGATGCCTACACGCAACGTCAGGACTCTGTGGCCGCAAGTGCTGCTTCCATGCGCCAGATATACGAGTCGAGCGCTTCGAACGGCGGAACCGGAGCCGAGATCAACACGGAATACCTGGAATCCGCAGTTCGCGCGGTGGCTTCGAACTACGACGCGCAACTCGGCGGATTTGGCGGCGCGCCCAAGTTCCCACCAACCATGGTACTCGACTTCCTGCTGCGCCACTGGGCCAGGACGGGAGAGTCCAGCGCTCTCGACATGGCAAGATCGACGTTCGTCAAAATGGCGCGCGGCGGAATTTACGATCAGATTGGCGGTGGATTCGCGCGGTACTCCGTCGATGCAGAATGGCTGGTCCCGCATTTCGAAAAGATGCTGTACGACAACGCCCTGCTGATCCGGTTCGGGGCACACCTCTTCGAGGCGACAGGGGACGCCGAGGTCCGTCGTGTTACTGATGAATCAGTAGCCTGGCTGGCTCGGGAAATGACCTCGCCCGATGGCGGTTTCTACTCCTCTCTCGACGCGGATTCGGAGGGTGTCGAGGGCAAGTTCTATGTCTGGACAGCTGCGGAGCTGGACTCGGTACTCGGCGGCGACGCCGCGATCGTGAAAACGTTCTACGCAGTTACCAGCGCCGGCAATTTTGAGGGATACAATATTCTGCACGTGCCGGCTGATCCCGCCGACGTTGCGCGAAGCGCCAACGTCGATATTGCTACGTTGCTCGCTACGATTGCTCGCGCGAGGGAGAAAATGATGGATCGCCGATCGCGACGTGTCCACCCGACTCGCGATGACAAGATCATCGCCGCGTGGAACGGACTCGCGTTGCGCGGAGTCGCAGAAGCCGCGCGCGCGTTCCGTCGTGACGACTTTCAATCGCTCGCCATGCGAAACGCGGAGTTCCTGTTGCAGCACATGGTGGTGGATGGGAGAGCCATGCGTACCTACAAGAATGGCATCAGCCGCATACCTGGTTTTCTCGAAGACCAGGCCGCTGTCGCACTTGGCTTTCTCGCGGTGTTCGAGCAATCGCTGGACGTCAAGTGGCTCGATGTCGCACAGCAGATGGCCCGCGTGATGCTCGACAAATTCTGGGACGCCGGGTCCGAGACTTTTTTTGATACATCGCACGACGCGGAGCAGCTCGTTACGCGACCGCGCGATCCGACTGACAACGCGACGCCATCGGGCACGTCGCTGGCAATCGACCTGTTACTACGGCTCGCCAATTACAACGGCGATGAGCGATACCGGCAGCAGGCGGAGCACGTGATGACGTCTCTTGCGGGCGCCATCGCGAGATATCCATCAGCTTTCGGACACATGCTCGGGAATGTGGAATACGCGGAAACATTCGCGTGCCACGGCGAATACTGTGACATGCCGTCCCCACGCGCGTTGGAAATCGCACGCGCAGCAGTTACATCGAATCAGTGATCTGAACATGCCGACCGACGGATACTCGTTCACGCGTGGCGCGTTCGCTGGAGAGGTGCTCGACGGATTGCTCTTTCCGTATCCGCCGCCATTGAGCGTTGCGGATCCGGAAGAAGCCCGGACAGTCGCTCGCCTGGTACGTGTCATGGAAGGACGGCTGGGCGGTCTGATCGATTCAGTGAAATTCGACGAAGAAGAGACCATCCCCGACGATGTGATCGCGGCACTCGCCAGCCACGGATTTCTCGGGATGACGATCCCGCGACGGTTCGGCGGACTCGAACTGTCACCGCGCGCCTACGCGAGAGTCTGTGAGGCTGTTGGGGGCGTCGATTCGTCGATCGGCGTGTTCATTGGCGTTCACTGCGGGCTGGGGTGCAAGGCAATAGTTCTGTACGGTACTGAAGACCAGAAGCAGCGCTGGCTGCCGGGTCTCGCGCGGGGCGAGATCCTGGTCTCATATGCATTGACCGAACCGTTGGTCGGCTCCGATGCACAACACGTCAAGACCACCGCAACACTCAGCGCCGACGGTTCGCACTGGTCCCTGAACGGACACAAGATCTGGATCGGCAACGCTCATCGGGCCGCGGTGATCGCCACATTCGCCCAGACGGAGGTCGAACGCGACGGCGAGCGAGTCCTGCGGCCGACCGCATTTCTCATCGAACCGACCATGCCGGGCTTTCGGGTGGTTGAAACAGCGCGGAAGATGGGGATCCGGGGATCCACACAGGCCGAACTGGAGTACACCAACCTGCGCGTACCGGCGGAGAATGTGCTGGGTGAGATCGGAAAGGGATTCGCTGTCGCGGTCCACGTACTGAATGGTGGCCGGCTGACTCTCGCTGCCGGCTGCACAGGGGGCGCCAAGCACATTTTCGCCGAGATGACGAAATACGTGGAGCAGCGCATTCAGTTCGGCAAACCGCTTGCCGACTTCGAGATCACGCAGCGCAAGTTGTCGTCGCTCGCGTCCGAGATATACGCATCGGACTCGATGCTCGGAATTCTGGCAAATCTCGCAACGGAGGACGACTCGGACTGGTCGCTGGAGGCGGCGATCGCGAAGGTCTTCGCGAGTGAGCTGGTGTGGCGCGCCGCGGACGAGATGGTACAGGTTGCCGGGGGCCGCGGTTTCGTGAAGCCGTATCCGTATGAGCGCTTTCTTCGCGATAGCCGCATCAACAGGATATTCGAAGGCGCCAACGAGATACTTCGACTCTTCATAGCCCTCAACGGCATACAGACTCTGTCGGGGCACCTCAAGGAAGTCAGCGCGGCGCTTCGTGAACCCATAAAGCATCTTGGGCTACTCAGCGAGTTTGCCGCGGCCCGCGTGCGAAGCGCGTTTGGGGCGAGTGCGACGCTGGATGTCGATATCGATCCGCGCCTAGCAAAGCACAAGGAATATTTCGAAAAGCACGTCGCCGAGCTGCGCTCCGCGGCGGAGCACGCGGTAGCCACATATCGTGGAGAGATAGTGGACCGCCAGCTCGTCGTCGAGCGTCTGTCCAACATGGCGATCGAGCTGTTCGCCACGGCGTGCGTCATTTCGCACACTCAGACGTTGTTGATCGACGATCGTGGCGATCAACCGGCCAAGGCGATCATGTTGTGCGATATATTCTGTGTCGAGTCCGGTATTCGTTTCCGCGCGGCGCGCGTGGCTCTCGCAGGTGGGAGCGCCGGTGTGATAGATGACGAGCGCAAGGATGCCGCGCGCGAGATTCGGCGCGACGGCGGATACGGCATGCCCGACTCGATCCTGGATGTCGCGCCGCCGGCACCGCGCACCGACCGCACGGGTCGATGAGCACTCCCTTGCCCATTCGCACGCGACTTCGCGGTCTCCGGGGCGCGACGCGGCCCGCTCGCGACGATCCATCGGATATCCGATCGGCGACGCGGGAACTGCTTGGCGCCATGCTCATGCGCAACGGCGTAACATCCGAATCGGTCGTCAGCGCATTCTTCACGGTAACCCCTGACCTCGTGAGCGAGTTTCCGGCAAGAGCCGCCCGCGACCTCGGCTGGAACGACGTCGCCATGCTCTGCTCCACCGAAATCCCGGTTCCGGGCGCGATAGGCCGCGTCATTAGAGTTCTACTGCACGTTGAAATGCCGTTGAACAGTTCGCTGAAGCACGTGTATCTCAATGGAGCCGAAGAGCTCCGCCCGGATCTGTGACCGGGATCTCGCTGGACGAGTCGTAGTGTCACAAACAACTCTGAGGAAACTCATGCGCGCTGCAATTCTCGCCGGGACACTGTCATTGATGTGTATTGCCAGTCCAGCCGTCGCACCGGCACAGAATCCTCCCGACGGCGCAGACCTCGTTCGCCTGATGCACGATCGCTACGTCGGCAAGTGGTACAAGACGCTCACGTTCACGCAGGCAACGGTGCGACGCACCGCCGCCGACACGATGGTCCACGAGACGTGGTACGAATCCGCGAAATTGCCAGGACGGCTGCGTATCGACGTCGGCGCACCGGACGGAGATCCGATAATTCTCTTCGCACGCGACAGCACATTTGTTCGCCGCGGATCGAACAAGGTCGTGGGCCGGCCCGGCCGGAATCCACTTCTGATTCTGGGCTTCGACATTTACACCCAGCCGGTCGAGCGGACAGTGAGCGTGTTGCGCGAAGAAGGGTTCGATCTTGGCAAGATGCACGAAGGGACGTGGGAGGGTCGAAAGGTCTTCATCGTCGGCGCCGCACCAGGCGACACTACGTCCCAGCAATTCTGGGTGGACGCGGAACGACTTCTGTTTGTCCGCATGCTCGGACCGGTCGCGCCGGGAAGGCCGGGACTCGAAGATGTTCGCTTCGACAAGTACCAGCCGGCCGGTGGCGGTTGGCTCGCGACGTTTGTCACGGCGGCACGTGATGGAAAGCTCATTCAAAGCGAGGCATATTCGGACATTCGCGTGAATACGCCAATTCCGGACAGCCGCGTCGACCCGACTCAACTCGACAAACCCTGAGACTTGCTCGACACGCTTCCACTAATCGTTTTCAGCCAACGACAGACTCCCAAGTGCTTCATACCGGTTTTCTCCTGCTCCTCGCAAACGCGGCCGCGCCAGTGGCGCTTCAAGTACCGCGTGATACAGTAACCAACGTACGCGACCTTCCGATCGTCGAGCTTCGAGCGCCGAAGTCGTCCAGCAAGACCGTCGCCATCATTCTTTCCGGTGATGGCGGTTGGGCTGACATCGATGAACGAGTTGGCGAGAGTCTGCAGGCGCACGGTGTCGATGTCATCGGCGTTGACATGCGCTCCTACCTGCACAGTGGGCATCGCACTCCGGAAATCATCGGGCGCGATGTATCACGCATCGCTCGGCGCTACATGGCTCTGTGGCGCAAGCAGGATGTCGCCATTGTCGGATACTCGCGCGGTTCCGATCTTGCCCCGTTTGCCGCAAACAATCTCGCCCCCGACATCCGGCCGCATCTCACGCTCATCGCCATGCTTGCCCTTCTCGAGCGGGCCAGCTTCACGTACCACTTCTCCGATCTGTGGCGCACCACTTCGGGCAAGGGCGACGTCCCAATCCTTCCCCAACTCGAAATGCTCAAGGGCGTTCCAATGCTCTGCGTTTACGGGAAGGACGAGAAGGAATCGCTTTGCAGATCCGCACCGGCAGGGCTTATGACGGTCGTGGTCCGCAATGGCAAACATCATTTTGACGGCAACTACGCCGCACTCGGCGACATGGTCTATCAGGCCATCGTACGCACGTCGAACTCGCAACCGCTGGGTGACCTGAACGCCGTACAGTGAATCGGATTTTACGGCGCATTCAATACGTCAGCGCACCGTCGATGATTCGGGCAACCGGCGTGTACGGATGCTCCTTCGCTTCACCGGGCCCCATGATGTGCAGCACCTCCCAGCCGTGCGCCTTGAAGTAGTCGGCAATCATCGAACGGTGACACCGCCACCACACGGCCTCGGAGCACATGACCGCGACCCTTTCATCGCGCGCAACCGTGGCGAGCGACTCGGATGCTGCGGCAAATTCCGCGGTGTCCATGTAGTCAGCGTACCCCCGAAAGGCTTCATTCCGCCAGGCAGTGTGCGGTGAATCGGGCAAAACCTTGCGCCGACCGCCAAGCGATGGCATTGGCGTATAGCCGATTCCGGCGTCGCCCAGAGACTGATCGAGCGCATCAGGATTGAACTGAGGAAACTTGCGCGATCCGGCGAACCGCCTCACATCTGCGATGCGCGTCACTCCGTGCGCTGTGAGCATGTCGATAAACTCGTCGATCGGATGCGTGGAGTGGCCGATCGTCCACAGAGTCCCCGTCGGCTGCAGCGTTACAGGTCCGCGCACGATTTCAGAATTGTCCCGCAGTTGAGGCAGATCAGCTTGCACTTCTGCCAGACGACTCGCTCGCTGCCGCAGATGTCGCAGCTATCGGAGCTGTCTTCCGCCGGCAATTCCGCCGCTGTTACGCGCGGCCTCTGGTCCGTGCGGCTTGGGTCCACGTCACTCCTGGAAATCCAGCGCCAGATCCAGCGCAGGCGCCGAGTGCGTGAGCGCGCCGACCGATATCCAGTTGACTCCGGTCTCCGCGATGCCTCGCACTGTTTGCAGGTTCACGCCGCCTGACGCTTCGATCACCGCGCGGCCGGCCACGATTCGCACCGCGTCGCGCATGTCCTGCAGACCCATGTTGTCGAGCAGGATGATATCGGCGCCCGCATGGACTGCCTCCTCTACCTGCTCCACATCATCACATTCGACCTCGACCCGCGTGCCGGCAGCCGCTACTGCACGCGCACGCTCCACTGCCAGACCGATATCGTGATCGAGCGTGGCGATGTGATTGTCCTTGATCAGCACAGCCTGCTCGAGATCATTCCGATGACTCATCCCTCCCCCGCACCGAACGGCGTACCGTTCGAGCCGCCGCCAACCTGGCGTCGTCTTCCGCGTATCCAGGATGCGCGCGTCAGTCCCGCGCACTTCATGCACGTACTGAGCGGTCAGCGTTGCAATGCCGGAAAGTCGCTGCATGAAATTCAGCGCGACACGTTCCGCGCTCAGTATCCCGCGCGCGTTGCCGGTCATGAAAAGTATCGTATCGCCTCGATCGATCGGCCGTGCATCGTGGGAATCCTCCCGAATGGTTATCGATGGATCCCGCTGCTTGAATGTCTCGATCGCCAGCAGCGTTCCGCAGACGACCCCCGCGCGCCGAGCGACCAGTGACGCACGCGCTCCGCGCGCCGGGTCGATCGTCGCGTTTGTCGTCACATCCGCGTCGGCCGCGTCCTCTTCAAGCGCCGCGTGAACGATTCGCGCGCGATGGGCAGCGTCGAGCGGAAACCGAAGCCGTTCCTCGGGCGAAAAGGCGAACTCGGCGAGCCGCGCGAGCGATGGATCTATCAGTTTTGCGGAGTGAGTCACTCGCCGGGATCCTCGGCTGTCGCCGGGTCAAGAGATAGAGGGGTCGGTTTTCCACCGATGGATACCATTCGCTCGATCGCAAGTCGAGCCTTCGCGGCGATGTCAGGCGCCACAGTGATCCTGTGCTGCATGCGCTCGAGCGACTCCAGAACCTTCGGCAACGTCGTCACCTTCATGAACGTGCATACCGCGCGATCATTCGCCGCGAAGAAGCGCTTGGTTGGATTCTCGCGACGCAGGCGGTGCAGTATCCCCACTTCAGTCGCGACGATGAACTCCTCGGCATCCGAGATGGCTGGCCTGCGAATCATCCCTTCCGTCGAGAGAATCTGTGCACCTTCTGCGCTCACTGCACCCGATGACACCGCCTCGACCACGCTAGTCGCGCAGCCACACTCGGGATGTATCAGAAATTCCGCGCCGGGATGAGCTGCGCGCTGCGCGTTGATGTTCTCCGGATCGATACCCGCATGGACGTGACACTCTCCCATCCATACGTGAATGTTTTCCCTTCCGGTTATTCGGCGAACGTGAGCTCCGAGGAACATGTCGGGAAGAAAGAGAATCTCCTTGTCTGCCGGAATCGAGTTGACGATGTCGACCGCGTTGCCCGATGTGCAGCAATAGTCGCTCTCCGCCTTCACCTCGGCTGACGTGTTGACATAACTGACCACGATCGCGCCAGGATGCTCGGCCTTCCAATCCCGAAGCTGGTCCGCGTCGATCGTAGCCGCGAGAGAGCAACCCGCCGCCATGTCCGGCAGAAGGACCGTTTTGCCGGGCGAGAGTATCGCTGCCGTCTCCGCCATGAAATGCACGCCGCAGAAGACTATGACTTGCGCGTCGGTCTTCGCGGCTTCACGACTCAGGCCCAGCGAGTCACCCACGAAGTCCGCGATGTCCTGGACCTCGGGTCGCTGGTAATTGTGCGCGAGAATGACCGCGTCGCGTCCGCGGGCAACTTCCTTGATGCGTGCAACGAGCGCCTCGTCGGGCGCAGTTCTGTATATGGATTCAGTCATGAGACGTTGAGATCTGGATACCTGTTTACCACTCGATGTGTCTGTCGCGCCACTTCCGTTTGGGCCTCGGGAAATCGCGCCTGAAGTGGCCACCACGCGATTCCTTTCGTAAAAGAGCAGCCTCGGCTATTAGCCGCGACGTCTCGATCATGTTCGCTTCTTCAGTTGCGCCGATCGGCAGGCGCGCGGCGATTCCATCCAGGATCGTGAGACACTCGCGCAACGCGTCCGCATTTCTGTCGATCCCGGCGTTGTCCCACATGACCCTGCGCACGTCATCCGCCGCGACCTGGGCCGCACCACGGTCCAGGAGTGGCGGCGAGCTCCACATAACGGAGGGTGGCTCCGCGACCAACGGTTCGGTCGTTACCATGTCACGCGCCACCCGCTCCGCGAAGACCAGCCCTTCCAGAAGCGAATTGGAGGCCAACCGGTTGGCACCGTGGACACCCGTGCGAGCGACCTCCCCGCACGCGTAAAGCCGCGGCACGCTGGCGCGGCCGGCAAGATCGGTAACCACACCACCCATCATGTAATGCGCGGCCGGAGTCACCGGAATCAGATCGGTATTCGGATTGATTCCTCGTGCGATACACAGCGCGAAGATTCCGGGAAAATGCGATTCGAACGGTCGTTCGAATCGCGTAGCATCGAGGAATACCCGCCGACCGGCACGCTGCTCACGGAAGATCGCACGGGCAACGATGTCGCGTGGAGCGAGTTCCGCAAGCTTGTGTTGATGAAGCATGAAACGGTCGCCACGATCGTTGACGAGAACTGCGCCCTCCCCGCGCACCGCCTCGGAAATGAGGGCAAGCGGCGTCTCGGCAGTATCCAGCGCGGTGGGGTGGAACTGCACGAACTCCATGTCCGCGAGCTTCGCACCGGCCCGATGCGCGATTGCGTATCCGTCGCCTGTCGCGACGGCGGGATTGGTCGTGTAGCGATATACCTGACCGCAGCCGCCGGTCGCGAGCACGGTGGCATCGGCGATGAATTCAGTTGCCTTCCCCGCCACGGTGGCTCGGACGCCGACGCACACTTCGTTGTCCATGATCAGGTCGAGCACACGCGTTTTCTCGGAAACCCGAATCCGCGGGGCGGCTCGGACGCGTTCGATCAGCGTGCGGGCAACCTCGGCGCCTGTCTGATCGCCGTGTGAGTGAACGATGCGTCTTCGCGAGTGCGCCGCTTCGCGGCCGAGCTGAAGATTACCCGCGGGATCACGATCGAATTGCGCGCCCGCGTCCACCAGTTCGCGCACGCGGTCCGGACCTTCCTCGACCAGTACTTCCACCGCAGCCGCGTCGCACAGAGCCGCGCCCGCGGCGAGGGTATCCTGCCGGTGGAGCTCCGGCGAGTCTCCAGCTCCCAGCGCGGCGGCGATTCCGCCCTGCGCGTATGCCGTGGCGCTATCGAACAGGGAGCGCTTGGTCAGAACGACAACGTCTCCCGAACTGGCGGCGCGCCACGCGGTGTGCAGTCCTGCAACACCGCTTCCAATAACGAGGAAACGCGTGCGAATGCGCTCGGGCATGCGCGAAAGATAGTCGCGCGCCGGTCCCGGTGCCGCCAGGTCACCAGACAGCGGCCCAATCCATCCCTCACCGTGCGAATCCGATGATGCGCATCCATGCGCGCTTTGCTCGGCGCCCCGCAGCTCACTCTATCGTGGCGGCCCAATCCCTCGGAGAGAGCCATGCAGTCGAGCCGCACGATGTTCCGCCTTGCGTTTATCAGCATCCTTGCCGTTCCGTGTGTCGCGCAGTTCGGATGCCGGGATGCACCCACAGAGCCGAATGGCCCATCACCCGCTCGGGCCTCGGGAATCATCAACGCTCCCGGAGATTCCGGCGCACCGGAAATCGTGTTCCTTGCGCCACTCGGTCCGCGCAAACATCCACGCGGAGAGCTCGACACGACGCTTGCACCCTCGGTCGCAATCTGTCGGCTCGATGGTGACAGCTGCGGCGCGGATACGCTCGCGCACTTCCGATCGGACTCGAGCGCGGACTCGACGCAACGTGTCCTGCTCAGCGAGAGCGCATTCCACTTTCGATGGAAGACAGCGGACCTTCTCCCGGACACAAATATTGTCTATCGCGTCCTCGTAGCACTTGGCGACACCACAGTCGGCTTTACCGACGTCAAGATCGTCGCCGCCGAATATGCCCCGCTTCCGGATGACACGCTCCGCTTCGCATTCATAACCCAGCGCAAGTCGCTGCATGTGCGATTTCAGATCTTCGTTCCGCCGGTAACGCTTACCGTGATAGTCGAGCCAGGCGTGCACGGGGATCTCACAAGCCAGACATATACGGTCCGTCGAGGAGAGCGCGTGATGTACAATTTCGCCGCCGACTCCGGGTACAATAATGCCCTCGTCTCTCTGGACCAGAACCCGATCCCGAAGCGCGGTCGAATAACCATGGACGAATCACACGTACTCATCGCATCCGCCGATCGTGAGAGCAGCATTGTGCCAGGGGACGAATGGATCCTGCACGACGCGCGCGCCCTGCTGAGATCGGGAGACAAGATTGCTTCGGCGCAGCAACTGCTCGACAAACTCGATGCGATGCCGGATACGGTCAACATCGTGGAGCGACTGCAGCGCGTGGAAATGACCGTGCTGAAGCGCGACGCGGACGCAACCGCGATGCAGGCGCTCGACGCCGCCCTCGAGGGCCACAGCTTCGATGCTGGTTACGGCGACGGAACGCTGGACGGTGCACCCGGCAACGGTGGAGGTGGGGGCGGCGGAATCGCGACGGCATTGCTGGTGCCGCTCCGGCCGCCGGCAACGCTCCGGCCATCTCCGAGCATCATGACGCGAACCGATGTTGGCGGTGAGCCGGTGACGATCGCGTACGTCAATGGAATTCTCACGACGCCACTCGGCGCACTATTTGCCGCGCACCATGTCGCCATACTTGCACGCCGCGCACAATGGTACGCCAATGTGCCGTTCGACGTGAAGCTCATTTACAATCGGAGCGCGATTGCCGACCAGACCAGCAATGAGGATCGATGCGTGCTGGAGCTCGGAATCAAGGGTGACTGGCTTGGACTCAACTCATTGCCCGGCGAGCTTGCAAAGTGCCTGAACAGCACCGAACCCAAAGCGCTGGCGATGCTTTCCGATTACACCGAGGCCGGAACCGAGCTCGTCAGCGTGCTGAATCGATCCGCGAGCACGCGTCCCCGCGATGTCGATACCGTCGCCGCCTTCGCGACGAGAATGCGCGACGAAGGGCGGCACCTGATCTTTGTCATGCACTCCCAGGGAAACCTGGTCGTGCAGCAGGCACTGACCCTGCTGAAGACGCGCGGTCAATATGCGCAAGCGCGTGACACCACCTGCATCGCCGGAGTCGCGCTGGCGTCGCCGACGAGCCAGGCGTGGCCGATCTCGTCGCGCCATCTGCACGGCCTCGTTGTGGAGGGTGATGCAATCCTGTTGCTGGGCAAGAACGACTTTCCACGCGTTCGAACTCCGATGTCCGATTCTGCAGCGCGCGCAACAACGGGATCCATCCGCGCCAGAATTGCCGGGCTCGCAACCGCTGCGAGCATTCGCTGGGGGCTGAGGATTCATAGCGTGGTTCAGAGTTATCTCACGCCACAGCCGATCCGCGGACGTATTCAGGATGCAATCGTCTCGTCCTACCGCGGTTGCGCGCTCAGCGAAGTGCGAATCCTGCCACAATCCATGGAACTGCATACTGGCGAGACCGGAACGTTTCAGGTGGCACTTGTGGATCTGAACGGGGAGCCACTGGACGGTCGCCGCGGACTGACGTGGAATGCGGAATCCGAATCCGACTGGCAGCGCGCTGTATCGCTCTCCGCCGATGGTGTGGCCACGGCGCACTACGTTGGCGGAACAAGCGTCAGCGCGCATACTCGACGCATCGTGGGTAACGCGGGAGTTGCAGTTGACCCGGCTCCGCTCGATGTCGACGCGAAGGAAACGCTCTCAGCGAAATGGGCGGTCGTCTTCATGGGTGAATCACCGACCGAGCCACCGCCTCCGTTCGTCATTCCAAGCGTGGGATGGGATGGGTCTGGATGTACGGAGAAGGCCACTCTCGAGAGCAACGGAAGAACGGGCACATTCAGCAAGCAATGCACTGCGGACTATCGCGTGAAGATTGATTCATTTCCTCGTGCGACCCGATACAGAGCGTCTTTCTTCGAGAAGGGCGCAAGCGCCTCGCTGTTCACGGTGTCGGCGTCTGGCCCGTCGCTACGCGGTTCAGTCACCGGTCCGAGCGCGACACTGGATATGCTGCCCGGTCCGAGTCTGCTTGATCGCATAGTCGTCACTGGCCTCGACGAAGCGGGCCACCTGCTCGCGACAGGAACTGCGTGCGTCCACGGATGTCTGGGCTGGTAGCTGGCATTCCAGTCGATGATGAGGCGGGCGCCTTCAAGTTCCCGCCTCGTCATCCCGGCGTGCCCATCTCTATATTTACCCCCCGTGCGCAAGCTCATCATCGCCGTCGTGGTATTACTCCTGGCCCACGTCGCTCTCATGTTCGCAGGTATGGGTCGGGGCGACGCCAGCCTGGATCACTCGGGCACCACGATCGGAATCGTATTCGACGTCGGTGGCCGGGGCGACAAGTCGTTCAACGATGGAGCATTTGCGGGCGCAGACAGCGCTCGACGCATCCTCGGCGTAACCGACCGCTACATCGAGCCCGGAGATGGCTCGGATCGCGAATCGGGACTGCGATTGCTCGCCGCGGAAAAAATGGATCTCGTGATGGGCGTCGGTTTCATCTTCACGGACGATCTTACCAATCTCGCGCGCGAGTATCCGAACATCAACTTCGCTGGAATCGATCTTTCACTTGCCTACGATTCAACCGGCAAACTGATTCCGCTCCCGCCAAATCTCGCGGCTCTCAAGTTTCGCGAGGAAGAGGGTTCATTCCTCGTTGGCTCGCTTGCCGCACTCGTCGGACACTCCAAGAAGGTGGGCTTCATCGGCGGAATGGATATTCCGCTCATCCACAAATTCGAGGCAGGTTACACTGCGGGTGTGAAGTACGTATGCCCGGACTGCACCGTAATCTCCCAGTACGCGGGCGTGACGCCAGACGCATTCAAAAATCCGAGTCGCGGCAAGGAGCTGGCTCTCAGCCAGTATCAATCCGGCGTGAACATAATCTTCCACGCCAGCGGTGCGACTGGCCAGGGCGTATTCGAAGCAGCACGCCAGATGCACAAACTCGCGATTGGCGTCGATGCGGACCAGTACGCCGAGGCTCCGGGCTACATCCTCACGTCAATGGTCAAGGGTGTCAACGCAGCCACATTCGACGTGATCCGGCGAGTGAAGGACGGGAGGTTTCACGGCGGCGTGTATTCGTTCGGACTCAAGGAAGGCGGCGTTGGATATGTGTACAACGAACACAACAAGGCATTGATCCCTGACTCCGTGCACGCGCGCATCGAAGCGATCAAGGCACTCATTATCGCCGGCAAGATCAAGGTGCCAACTACACGATGACCACTCCGCGCACCTCTCCGCTTGCCGTGCGCATGCGCGACATATCGAAGTCATTCGGACCGGTGCGGGCAAATCGGAACGCGTCGCTGGACGTTGCTGTCGGTGAAATCCATGCGCTCGTCGGCGAGAATGGCGCTGGCAAATCGACCCTGATGCGCATCCTCGGTGGATTGCTCTCTCCCGATTCGGGCCGCGTCGAAGTCAATGGCCGCGACGTGACCGGCTGGAGCACGCCGGACGCGATCGCCGCCGGCGTCGGCGTCGTCCACCAGCACTTCATGCTCGTCCCGACGCTGACCGTCGCCGAGAATCTCGTGCTTGGCAAGGAACCGACCCGCGGCGGCCAGATTGATTATCACCGCGCAATTGCGGATGTGAAACGCCTTGGCGAGGAGACGGGACTGGTTATCGACGGCGCGCGTCTCATTTCTGATCTCTCCGTCGGCGAGGCACAACGTGTCGAGATTCTCAAGACGCTTTACCGCGGCGCGAAGATCCTCGTGCTCGATGAGCCAACGGCCGTTCTGTCACCGCCGGAAGTGAAGGAACTCGTTCATGTATTGCGACGAGTGCGCGACAATGGCGGCACTGTGATCATCATCACTCATCGTCTGGATGAAGTGATGGCGCTGTCGGAGAACATAACGGTCATGCGCGCGGGCGAGACGGTCGCGCGCCTGCGTACAGCCGAGACAAACCCGGCTGAGATCGCGCAGGCAATGGTCGGCCGTCACGTTCGGCTCACGACACGCGAATTTGCGATAGTGACCGACACCGCACCCCCGCGGCAACGCGCCAATGAATCGGCAACCCCATCAGCCAGCGGCCTCGTTGTCCGCAATCTCGTCGTCGCCAGCTCCAGAAAGGCGCGCGAAGTGGATGACGTATCGTTCGCCGTCCGTCCGGGAGAGATCCTCGGCATCGCGGGCGTCGAAGGCAATGGGCAGAGTGAGTTGATCGAGGCCCTCGCAGGGCTTCGCCAAGTGACGGCGGGCTACGTGGGGATCCGTGATCGCGATCTCACATCCGCATCGCCGCGCGAGCGCGCCGACTCAGGACTATCCCACATTCCCGAGGATCGTCAGCGCCGCGGACTGATTCTGGATTATTCGGTCGCTGACAACCTGATACTCGGCATGCAGCACAGGTTCACGCGTCACGGCGCTCTGGACGCCGACGCGATTGCGGAGTACGCGCGCGCGCAGATCGCCGCCTTCGATATACGCCCCACAGATCCGTTGCTTCCAGCACGCGCGCTGTCGGGTGGCAATCAGCAGAAGGTGGTGGTTGCGCGGGAAATGGGCGGTGGCCGCGACTACACGGTGCTTCTCGCATCGCAACCGACCCGTGGCGTGGACGTTGGTGCGATCGAATTCGTCCACTCCCGGCTGATCGCCGCGCGCGATGCCGGAAAGGCGATCCTGCTCGTGTCCGCCGAACTGAACGAAGTCCTGTCACTGTCTGACCGGGTCGCCGTGATGTGTGGTGGACGCTTTGTGGTCGTCATGCCGGCGGCCGATGCAACCGAAGAACTTCTCGGCGAATACATGACCGGCGTAAGGGCAGCAGCGTGACAGCTGAACGCCGAGAGAAGATCGAGGAAGCACTATTCGCTCCGGCAGTCGCAATCCTCATCGCGTTTGTCGCCGGCGATATCCTGATGCTGAGCTTCAACCAGTCTCCGTTCGTGGTCTGGAGACTGCTGCTCGAGGGGACGTGGGGCAACGCGTACGGCTTTGGTCAGGTGTTATACAAGGCGACGACGCTCTCCTTCACCGGAATGGCCGTTGCGTTCGCGTATCGCGCCGGATTGTTCAATATCGGTGGTGAAGGACAACTCGCAGCCGGCGGCCTGGCAGCGGCGCTCGTCGGATTCGCTCTCCCCGCGGGATTTCCCGCGATTCTCGCCATTCTGCTCGGCTGTCTTGGCGCGGCAGCGGCCGGCGGAGTGGTCGGCGCAGTCCCCGGTTATCTCCGGGTTCGTTTCGGGGCGCACGAAGTCATCACGACGATCATGCTCAACTTCGTCGTGCTGGCCCTTCTCAACTGGTTCATCGCCACAAAGCTCCGCGTTCCGGAGACTCTTCACACGCCTGAGATTCACGCTGGAGCGATCTCACGGCTGAGCAGCATCCTTCCCGCATTCCACGGTTCCGCGGCGAATCTTTCTGTAATAGTGGTCATCATCACTGCCGTGGCGATGTGGTATTACATGTTCCGCATGCGCGGCGGTTACGAGCTGCGCGCCGTTGGCCTCCAGCCGGACGCCGCGGAGTACGGCGGGATCTCGGTGGGCCGAGTGCTGTTCAGCGCGATGACCGTATCGGGGATCATAGCGGGACTGGGCGGTATCAATTTTGTGCTCGGCTACAAGTATTACTACGAGGATGGCTTTGCTGGCGGAACCGGATTCCTTGGGATCGCGGTTGCGCTTGTCGGACGAAACAATCCGTTCGGAATCCTGCTCGCCGCATTATTTTTCGCGACGCTCTCGCAGGGCGGGCTCGCCGTCAACGCTTTTGTGCCGAAGCAGATGGTGGATGTTCTCCAGGGCGTGGTGATCATTGCGATCGCCGCATCCGTCCCTGAAGTGCAGCGAATTCTACTCGGCGCTCGCAGGCGGCCCGCCACCACGTTGCCGTCAGAATCGGCACGAGCGCCACTCGAACCGCCTGCGGCGGCGGTGTGACGAGATGAATTCCTTCGAGATCATCACACAGATTCTGCGAATCGCGGCGCCATACCTGTTCGCCGCGGCGGGTGGCGTGATTGCCGAGCGTTCAGGAATCATCTCCCTCACACTAGAGGGATACATGCTGGGCGGCGCCTTCGCTGCAGTCGTTGGGACTTTTTATTCCGGAAGCCCGACGATTGGAGTGTTGTGCGGTATCGGTGGCGGAATCGTGCTCGCACTGATTCACGCGATATCGTGCATTCGGTATCGCGCGGACCAGGTGATCGTCGGTATCGCGATCAATCTGTTCGCGATTGGAATAACACGGTTCTTTCTCAAGTTGCTGTTCGGCAGCTCTTCCAACTCGCCGCGCGTCGATGGCTTCGCTGCCGGATACGGCAATCCGCTATTGTGGCTCGGATTGCTCGCGACGCCGGTCGTTGCGTTTCTACTGTTCCGGACGCCGTTCGGTCTACGTGTCAGAGCGACCGGTGAGAAACCGGAGGCAGCGGCGAGTGTCGGCGTCTCCGTGCATCGTGTGCAATACATGGCCGTCGTGTTGTCTGGCGCGCTCGCCGCGCTCGGCGGGGTGTATCTCGCCCTGGATCAGCACCAGTTCACGGATCAGATGACAGCAGGCCGCGGATTCATCGCCGTGGCGGCAGTGATATTCGGGAGATGGAGTCCGCTGCGCGCGGGCGCAGCGTGTCTGTTGTTTGCCGCCGCGGAGACGGCACAGATTCACCTGCAGGGGAATCATGTGATCGCATCCCAGTTCATCGAGATGATCCCCTACGTTCTCACCATCGTCGCACTGGCTGGAGTCGTTGGACGCGCAATCGCGCCGGCGGCGCTGGGGCGAGCGGAAGCGTAAGGGCAGCGGCCGGTGATTGCCTCTCCAAAAGGGTGAGCAGTCCGATCAATACTATGGTTATAGTACTATTGATATAGTACATCTCTCAGCCCGGAGCTCAAGTGGCGGTTCGCCGGGCTCCCATACCCGTCTACAAGGTCGATCCCAGTCCTTTCCGGCTCACCCGCTAAATTCCCACCGGAATGCGATGTCACTCCAAGTCCCGTGCCGTGCTCGGCAATGCAACCATCGGTGCTGTTCCCCGTGGTAGCACGAATATCGGAGTCGCGGCAGAAGCAACATCGCTCGCGCGACCGTCCGGGAGCCACATCGAACTGATCGCACAGGCGTGAGCTATACCCGGCGATCGACTTCGGCTCGGGACCGGGAGTGAAAAAGAGCGCGGCACTTGGCCGGCTTACGGCGCTCATAATTACGGCGTTCGTGGACATGGTGGGATTGTTGATGATCATCCCACTCATGCCGTACTACGCGCGCAATTTCGGCGCGAGCGCGCTCATGGTCGCGATGCTCATGTCCGCATTTACGGCGGCGCAGTTGCTCGCTGCCCCGTTCTGGGGGCGCGTCTCCGATCGCTATGGACGAAGGCCAGCTCTGCTTGTCGGGCTCGGCGCTGCGGCGATTGCGTACGTAGTTTTCGCGTTCGCCAATACAATCTGGCTGCTGCTTCTGTCACGGATCGTACAGGGGGCTGGCGGTGGCACTACGGGCGTCGTCCAGGCATATGTCGCAGACGCTGTGGAGCCGGAAGAACGCGCAAAAGCGCTCGGCTGGATCTCGGCGGCCACCAATGTTGGCGTTGCACTTGGGCCACCGGTTGGATCTTTCGCGCTGAAACTGTTCCATGTACACGGCCCCGGACTCATCGCCGCTGCGCTCTGCCTCTTCAACATCGCCTTCGCGTGGCGCTACCTCTCTGAGTCGCGCGACATGGTGGAGGCGAAGAAAGTCGAACGCCGGAAGGGCGCATCGCTGATCGCCGTGAAACACGTCTTCACGCATAGCAAGGAAGCAGCGCCACGATTGATCTGGGTCTACGCCATCGGCATCGGTGCGTTCCAGGGAATAACCGCTATACTTGCGCTGTTCCTCGCCGACAGATTCGGAATCACCGCAGATCGCATCTGGGTCATCTTCACCTTCATGGGTACGATCAGCGTCATTACCCGCGCCGGTGTACTCGGAAAGGCAGTCGATCGATGGGGCGAGGTGAGGCTATCTCACATCGGCTTGATGATGCTCGCGCTCGGCCTGGCCGCCTTCCCGCTGATGCCAACCTACGTGACGCTGTATGTTGCTGTCACGCTCATCCCGCTGGGAACCGCTTTCACATTCCCCTGCGTCACGTCGATGCTGTCTCGCGTGATAAGTCGCAACGAGCGCGGGCTCTACATGGGCGTTCAACAGACATTCGGTGGATTGGCGCGCGTCATAGTCCCACTGTTCGCCGGCTACACTTACGACCATTTCGGTCACTCGATACCGTTCTACGTATCGGCTGCACTTGTAGTGATCGGATTCTTCGTCGGGATGGGGATCGATGACCCGCGCAAGCCGCGCGGTCCCCTTCCCGACGTCGTCTCGATCTAGAGAGCAAGCGCCGCTAGCCTCAACGCGCTATCGCAAACCGCACCGTCGCACCCGGTGCGAGTTGCGCAAACCGGGAAAGATGTGATGTCCGAATGACCGCGATCTTGGGATAGCCTCCGACCGTCGGTCCGTCGTTCATTATCACGATCGGCGCACCACCGTCCGGGACCTGAATAGCCCCAAGACACGTCGGCTCGGACGGCAGCGCCGCGTCTCCGCGGTGCGAAAG
>DATBNQ010000097.1:0-22772 GCA_036554185.1 Gemmatimonadaceae bacterium
TGATCGATACGCCGCGCTGCAACCTCCAGCGCGATACTGACTCGTATCCCCCGCTCGTCCGCATAACCAGACTGCCACATCTGCTCCGTCCGCCACGTGCCACGTAGAACACGGCTCATTATTCCGAACGTCCCGGTCCACATCACCCAGCGCGGAGTGAACCGCTGTGTGACGTTCATAAGCGATGATGATTTCGCACTGTATCTGTGGGTGCTGCGTGACGCGAGCGTTCGAGCCCGCTGTGCGGTCCACGCGTACGCGCTGATGACCAATCACGTGCATCTGCTAGTGACACCCGCAAGTTCCGACGCCCCCGCTTGCCTGATGCGCGCGCTGGGACAGCGTTACGTGCGCTACTTCAATGACCGGTATCGGCGTACGGGGACTCTGTGGGAAGGGCGCTTCCGATCCACGATCGTCGAGACTGACGGATACTTCCTGGCGTGCAGCAGGTACATCGAGCGTAATCCCGTTCGCGCCGGGATCGTCGATGATCCTGGAGCGTATCACTGGTCCAGCTATCGGCGGAACGCGTTTGGTGAGAATGACGGGATCGTCACGCCGCACTCGCTTTATACCTCTCTTGGTAGAGACAACAACGCGCGGCGTGCCGCCTACCGTGGACTCTTTGCGATCGAAGCCCCGCCGGTCGTCGTGGCTGGAATCCGCACGGCGGCACGCGGGCGACATACGCTCGGGATCACGAGCTACCACCAAGCGGTTGCGGCGATGTACGGCGATTCACGTGACTCTGGCGAACAGAGCCCGGCGCCGGAATCAGACTGTAAACCTGCGGGCGCCGAAGCTGCGAACCTAAATGGCGCTACGCTGAGTCTCGCGGATCGCGAGCGCGGCAGCTGACCGGAGGTTGACGGGTCGGATTCGGAGTCCGTCCCCACTCCGTCCCCCTTGGTGGGGGAATTCGGAGTCCGTCCCCACTCCGTCCCCCTTGGTGGGGGAATTCGGAGTCCGTCCCCACTCCGTCCCCTTTGGTGGTCCCCTTTGGTGGGTGTCGCCGCGGATTGCGCCGCGGCGTACGTGGCAGCATTATCTACGGAGATCCGTGGGATGAACGCAGTGTTCAGGAGGAATAAGGAATGAGCGGCGTACGAGTCCTGGTGGGCACTCGCAAAGGTGCATTCGTTCTCACTTCTGACGCCAAGCGCGAACAATGGGACGTTGCCGGTCCTCACTTCGCGGGCTGGGAGACCTATCACGTCAAAGGCTCCCCCGTTGACCAGAATCGGTTGTACGCGTCGCAATCCAGCGGCTGGTTCGGGCAGTTGATCCAGCGCTCCAACGACGGCGGCAAGACCTGGGAGCCGGTTGGGAACAAGTTCGAGTACGATGGCATCCCAGGGACCCACCAGTGGTACGACGGAACAGCCCACCCGTGGGAATTCAAGCGCGTGTGGCATCTCGAGCCGTCGCTTACGGATCCGGACACTGTCTATGCCGGAGTAGAGGACGCGGGGTTGTTCCGTTCGACCGACGCGGGCGGTAGCTGGCAGGAAGTGTCCGGACTCCGCAAACATGGTTCCGGACCCAAATGGCAGCCGGGCGCGGGCGGAATGTGTCTGCACACCATCATCCTCGATCCAGCCAATCCCGATCGAATGTTCATCGCGATCTCCGCAGCCGGAGCATTCCGAACCGACGACGGCGGCGCGACGTGGCGACCGATCAATCGCGGACTTCGCTCCGAATACATTCCCGACCCAAATGCCGACGTCGGACATTGCGTGCATCGCATCGCCATGCACCGATCGCGTCCGAACGTACTGTTCATGCAGAAGCACTGGGACGTGATGCGCAGCGACGACGCTGGAGATACATGGCACGAAGTAAGTGGCAACCTGCCAACCGACTTTGGATTTCCTATAGATGTTCACGCGCACGAGCCGGATACCATCTACGTCGTTCCTATCAAGAGCGACTCCGAGCACTATCCGCCGGATGGGAAGTTGCGCGTGTACCGCAGCCGAACCGGCGGCAACGAGTGGGAGGCGCTCACTAACGGTCTGCCGCAACGCGACTGCTACGTGAACGTGTTACGCGACGCGATGAGCGTCGATTCGCTGGATTCGTGCGGCGTGTACTTCGGGACGACCGGCGGTCAGGTATATGCATCCAGCGACTCCGGAGACCATTGGTCACCAATCGTCCGTGATCTTCCACCCGTGCTGTCCGTTGAAGTCCAAACCCTTGCGTGACAAGCGCACGATCAGAGTCGTGCTGCCAGCGCCGCTCCGGAAACTGGCGCAAACCGGAGGTGAGGTCCGATGCGACGTCGACGGTCCTGTCACGCAGTGCTCGGTTCTCGACGCACTTGAGATGTCGCACCCGATGCTGCGCGGAACGATACGCGATCAGACCACCCAGCAGCGGCGAGCGTTCGTGAGATTCTTCGCCTGCGGCGAGGATGTATCGCACGCATCGCCGGACACCCCGCTGCCGGATCAGGTTGCGTCGGGGGCCGAGCCGCTGCTGATCGTGGGAGCGATAGCGGGGGGTTAGGCAGAGCGACCCGGGAATTCGGAGTCCGTCCCTACTCCGTCCCCAATGCTACTTCGCCATCTTCTGCAACCACCGGATCACTGCGCTTTCCAGCGCTATACGCTGGTCGGAATACGAATGATCCGTTGGCAGATGTGCCGTTGCAACATTCTTGTTGCCGCGTGCGCGCACGGCCGCGACCAGCGCGTTGTTCATCGGCGCAAGCCCATCGTTCGATGTGATGACGAGCATCGGGACCGCGGCCAGGCCGTCGTAGGCGGTGGCGAAGTTCCATGCATCCTTGTGCGCAATCATCTCATCGGCCATCCGCTCCGGAGTCGTGCCGGCGAGCGACTCCATGTCTCCAGCCATGTGAGCGACGTCTTGCGCCCTGGGCGGCGACCCTGAGATCGCCGCCATGTCGGCCGCCGAGATGAGCACTGCGCCGCGCAGCCGATGGTCGTGCGCTGCGGTGTGTACCGTCACCCATCCACCCATGCTGTGGCCGGCAAGTACCAGATGGGTCGTGTCGATGCCGAGCGCTGCAGCGTTGGCAGGATCGCGCAAAAAGGCGAGCACCGCATCGGCGTCCTCCAGATTCTGCGCAAAGCGGAATACGCCAGGACTCCCCCACGACCCGCGATAGTTGAAGGTTATCGCGTTCCAGCCTGCGCGTCGCACTGCCTGCGCCAGGTCCAGGTTCTTTTCGTTGCCCGGAAGTCCGTGCAGAAGCACAAAAGTCGGGTGCACACCGGCGCCCGCTACCAGATATGCGACGCCGTTGATCTTCACGCCACCCGACGGGATGTGCAGAACTTCCATGCGCGCCGGATGCTGCGCGTTGTGCGGAGGGTCGGTGTAGATCGCAGCCGGAACCTGCTGCGCGCCCAGAGCCAGACCGAAGAAGGAGGCCGCAACGGCTATCGCGGCGAATGAGCGGACGCGTATGGACATGAGTCGAAGGCTGGGTATGAGTTTGGAGTTGCTGGCCGCGCAAGCGCGGAGAATCTCAATCGGCAAGCCAATACATAGAGGCGCCAAAGGCAATACTGTTCAGTTAAGCAATCAGGAGTACGGGTGATGCCTCCGGTCTCATCATTCCCGCGAAAGCTGGAATGACTGCCAGGTGAACAGTAACGAGGCCCGAGCTTGCCGCACAACAGCCCGGAGCCCTGACCATATCCACGCGGGCCAACGCTTACCACATCAGTCACTTGACCATCCTGTACTACACCCACTCCGGGCTCCGCTACCTGGTTCTACTGGTCGCTGTCTCTGCGCTCATCGCTCTCGCGTACGGCGCTGCAACCGGTCGCGCGATTCGCGCTGCCCGCAATCTCTCCACAGCATTCGCTGGCCTGCTCGATCTGCAGATCGTACTCGGCATCGGACTCGTCATGGGCGGGGTCTTTCCCGACGCCGTGACCGGACATCTCATTCTGATGGTGTTCGCGGCAGTTGTCACCCATGCGGCGTTCATCGTCGGACAGCACATGAGCACCGAGCGTCGCGAATTCTGCATGCGGCTGGGCGGCATTGCGCTCTCCCTGGCGCTGATCGTCGGCGGAATCATGGCGATCGGCCGAAGCGTTTTGGGCTCGGCGCCCCCGTCAGAAGCATACAGCTACGTGATGGAGAGAACGGCGCACCTGAACTGCTAGTCAGCCGAACCAGTTGCTCCATGCCGCGTCCACATCTGCCCGGCACAGTCCGAACAGGTGACGCCCGTCCGGCTTTGGTCGGTACCCGACGTTCGTTGACGCTGCCTAGCTTTCATGGATGAGTACACCCCTGTTTTCTGTCCTCGATCTCGCGCCCATCCCAGCTGGCTCGACTCCCTCGCACGCATTGAGGCACACGCTCGACCTGGCGCAGCATTCGGAGCGGCTGGGATTTCATCGGTTCTGGCTCGCCGAGCATCACAACATGCCGGGGATCGCGAGCGCCGCGACGGCCATAGTCATCGGATACGTCGCCGGTGGTACGCGTACGATTCGCGTTGGCGCTGGTGGCGTCATGTTGCCCAACCACGCTCCGATGATAATAGCGGAACAGTTCGGCACACTCGAATCGCTCTATCCCGGACGCATCGATCTCGGACTTGGGCGCGCTCCCGGTGCCGATCAACCAACCATGCGCGCGCTGCGCCGCGATCCGACCAGCGCCGACAGATTCCCACAGGATGTGTTGGAGCTGCAGGCATTCCTCGCACCAGTGCAGCCCGGGCAACGCATTCAGGCAGTCCCGGGCGCGGGAACCAATGTGCCAATCTGGATTCTCGGATCGAGTCTGTTCGGGGCACAGCTGGCGGCAGAGCTCGGCTTGCCGTACGCTTTCGCGTCGCATTTCATGCCGGGCGCATTGATGGACGCACTCGATGTCTATCGTCGTTCGTTCAAGCCGTCCGCGCAACTCGACCAGCCATATGCGATGGCCGGCGTCAACGTCTTTGCCGCCGATACCGACGAAGAGGCGCGCAGGCTGTTCACGTCTGCGCAGCAGCAGTTCACCAACCTGCTCCGTGGCACACCCGGCCGCCTTCCACCACCGATCGACGACATCGAGACCTACTGGACTTCGATGGAAAAGGCACAGGCATCGGCCCGGCTTGCCGCGTCCTTCGTCGGGTCAGCCGACACCGTCCGCCGCGGCCTTGTCGACTTCATGGAGATGACCGGAGCGCAGGAAATCATAGCTGCCTCGATGATCCACAGCCATGCAGCCCGTGTGCATTCCTACGAAATCCTCGCTGGAGTAATTCGACAGCTTGGGAAGGCCTGAGCTTCGACTCATCGAATGTTTGTCATTCCCGCAGCAGCGCGAATGACGACTGGGCCGTAGTCCGGTCAGGCGGAACTCGCGACTTCCGCACGACTGAATGTTCGAGCTTGCCGATCGCTCCCGGCCCCGTATCTTTGCGCATCGCCCAAATGATCGAGGGTGGCACAGGGGCCTGGCTCGGAGCGCGCAGTGTTCAGTGTGGCTCGCAATGCTTTGTCCGTTGGCATCGTGCACAAATTTGCCATGCTGACGGTGATGCTCTCGGTGCTACCGCGTCCGGCCACAACGGTGCGGTACGAGGACTCGCGCGCATCCTCCACCCCGCGCAAATCGATGGCGTCGTTCGTCAGCCCTCCGGTCCTGAAGAACGTTTCATCACTTCCGAAAACGGTCGAGGTCTCGATCGTCGCCGCCCCCGCACGACTGGAGCTTCTTCCGGGGAAGCTCACGGACGTGTACGCGTACAACGGCAGCATTCCGGGGCCGACGCTGGAAGCACGCGAAGGCGACCACGTCATCATTCATTTTCAAAACAATCTTCCCGAAGCAAGCACGATCCACTGTCATGGGATTCACCTTCCCGCCGACATGGACGGCAGCCCGTTCGGTCTCGTTCCGCCAGGCGGCCACTTCGATTACGAGTTCACAATCAAGCCGGGAACCGCCGGAACGTACTGGTATCACCCGCATCCCGATTTGCGGAGTGAGTATCAGGTCGCAAAGGGTCTCTTCGGAGCCCTGATCGTTCGCGCCGCGGACGATCCAATTGCGTCCATCCCCGAAAAGCTGCTGATCCTGTCCGACAATCGCTTTCTCCCTGACGGATCAATCGATTTCCCGGATTCCAACTCGGTTCAGGCAGAGGGAGACGAGGAAAACGGACGCGAGGGAAACGTTTTGTTCGTGAACGGGAAGATCATGCCAACGCTCACGATCCGAAGCGGTGAGGTGCAGCGTTGGCGAATCATCAACGCATCCGCGTCGAGAGTGTATCGACTCGCGATCCCCGGACAAACGCTACTGCATGTCGGAAGCGACGGCGGCCTTTTCGAGCATCCGGTTGAAGTGAAGGACATTCTCGTCGCGAGCTCGGAACGCGTTGAAGTACTAGTGCGCGGAACGGGGCCACCGGGCAGCGCGGCGCAGCTGGAGACGCTTCCGTACGACCGGTACATGCCACAAACCCGGTCGACCGACTGGAACGTCGCGCACCCGCTCCTCACGCTCGGCTACAGCAATGCGACACCCGTCACTCCGGTCGCGATTCCAACGGTCCTCCGCGTGATCCCGGCGCTCGACACGACGAAAGCGACTGCAACGCATGTGATTGTCATGAGTCAGGGACTCATCAATGGTCAGACGATGGACATGCAGCGCGTCGACGTGCACGCAACACTGGGCGCGACGGAGATATGGCAGCTGGAGAATGTGGTCGGCATGGATCATCCATTTCACCTCCACGGTTTTCAGTTTCAGGTAATCGATCGGAACGGCGTACCAGAACCATTCAGGAGCTGGAAGGACGTCGTCAATGTACCCAAGCACGAGAGTGTGCGATTCATAGTGCGCTACACCGATTTTCCGGGGAAGTGGATGTTTCACTGTCACATCCTCGCGCACGAAGACCACGGAATGATGGCAGTTCTCGAAGTGCGATAACCCACACAAGGAGCTAAGCATGACGCGAACCTTCCGTATTGCACGCCGAAATTTGGGCATGGTAGTTTCGCTGAGTGCACTTGCGGGTTGCGTGCAGCAGAGTCCGGCTGCAGTCGGTCGCGAAAATTTCGCGGCGTCCCAACAGACAGCAGCGCAGGAGGACCAGATTCTCCTGGGCCGAGCTCTGGTTCTGAACCATGATTGCAATGGGTGTCATGGAGGCATGAGTCCTGATTCACCGGACTGGCTCGCGGGAATGAAGACTATCGATCAACAGTTCCTGATCGGACCGTGTGCCGTCACGCCAGGTGCGAAGCCATGCTACATAACGAGGCCACGCAACCTGACTCCGGATAATGCCACGGGTCTTGGAAGATTCAGCGAACGGCAGATCTTCAATGCGCTGCGTTACGGACTACGACCAGAGGACACGCCGGATGTCGACATCACATCGCGAACTCCCGGTGTTGGGAATTTCCCGAAACGTCCGCGGTACCTCGCGCCGCCGATGCCGTGGCCGGGCTGGCGATACATGTCAGACAGGGAGTTGTACGCCATCGCCGCTTATCTCAAGCGCGCGGTAAAGCCGGTAGTCAACAAGGTTGCTGAAAGCGACGGACCGCCCGACTTCTGGGCAAGTACCTACACGGCGGATCTGATAGGGCCGTATCCACCGCCCGCGTTCCCCGCGGCGAACGAGCGCCGTCCCTGAGTCAATACCTGAGACAATAACAGAGGCGCTCCTCGGTCGGCGCGAAGATTCTGCAGGGCGTGAGCACGAACTCCGTGCTCACGCCCTGATGGCTCTTGCTGCTCTTTCCGCGCGCTCGCCGCTCTCAGAAGCAGCATGCCAACCACTGGTGAAACAACCATCCTCGCACCTAGTGTCCGCGCTGCCCGGATTTGGAGGATGTTGATTGTGGCTTGGGCCGCGGCGGAGTTGCAGTCACCGCCTTCGGTTTGGGCAGAGCAGTCGCATCAGGCGCACCGGCCTTTGGACGCGTAGAGCGACGCGAGAAATCCGGGATCTCCCGGGACGATTTCTTCTTCATAAAACCTCCAGTGCAAAAGATCAGAAGGTTGCACGCCCGCGGTCAGGCCTGGCCCCTCTGCAACGAATAATATGCGGAGGTGCTGACCGTTTGGCGGGGCAATTTCACCGGGGTGGGGACCGCGCTCGCGGCACCGGCCCGGTTGCCGACGCAGACTACGAGTCTAAGTTTAGCGCTGCTCCTCAACGATTCAGAGGCCCCGCATGCACGTGAATGACAGTTCGGCTGGAAGGAGGACACGCAGTTGGCGGCGCGCTGCACCTCTGTTGCTGATCATACCGTACATCGGGACCCTCTGGGTCTCGAGTTACGCGTCGGTCGCGCCGGAACTCGGAGGGATCCCGTTCTTCTACTGGTATCAGTTCCTCTGGATCGGGATAGGGGCGGCGATAACGATACTGGTCTACGCGACCGAAGACTCCGAGCACACGCCGAGCAAGAGAGCCGAGCCATGAGCGCCGTTCGCATTGCATCGCCCGGACTCCGGACGCGCGCGTGAATGTAACAGCACTCGTTGTAATGATCGCGCTCTTCGCGCTGGTCACCGGGATCGGGTTCTTCTCCGCGCGCTGGCGTCGAGGTGACATGAGTCTCCTGCACGAATGGGGACTCGCCGGCGGTCGGTTTGGAACTGTCGTTACATGGTTCCTGCTCGGTGGTGATCTGTATACCGCGTACACTTTCATCGCAGTTCCGGCGCTGGTGTTCAGCGCCGGCGCAATTGGTTTCTTCGCGGTGCCCTACACGGTCATCGTGTATCCGCTCGTCTTTCTGATCATGCCGCGCCTCTGGTCCGTATCGAGGGTGCACGGCTACGTTACACCTGCGGATTTCGTGCGCGGACGCTATGACAGCAGCACGCTCGCACTCGCAATCGCGGCGTCCGGCATTCTGGCCACGATGCCATACATCGCCCTTCAGCTCGTCGGCATTCAGGTAGTGCTCGGCGCGGTCGGAATAGGCGGATCGGGCATCGCTGGCGATCTGCCTCTCATCATCGCATTTGTCATTCTCGCTGCGTACACGTATTCCAGCGGCCTGCGCGCACCCGCGATGATTGCGCTCGTGAAGGACGCGCTCATCTTCATCGTCGTGATCGCTGCCGTGCTGATCATACCCGCCAAGCTCGGCGGCTACGGACACATTTTCGCGGCGGTACCGAAGCAGAAGCTGATTCTCTCCCCGGCACAGTATGGGTCGTACGCCACGCTCGCACTCGGCTCGGCGCTCGCGCTGTTTCTCTATCCGCACTCGATCACGGGTGTGTTGAGCAGCGACAGTCGCAGAGTGATCAAGCGCAACGCTGCATTTCTTCCGATATACAGCTTGGTGCTCGGACTTATTGCGCTGCTCGGGTTCATGGCACTGGCCGCTGGAATCAAGCCGGACCCGGTCTATGGCGCACAGTACGCTGTGCCTGCCCTGTTCAACATGATGTTCCCGCCCTGGTTTGCCGGCGTTGCATTCTCGGCAATTGCGATTGGCGCGCTCGTTCCCGCGGCTATCATGTCCATCGCTACGGCAAATCTCTTCACACGCAACATCTATCGCGAATACTTCCGACCGGATGCAACGCCGCAGCAGGAGGCGCGCATGGCGAAGGCTGCGTCACTCGTGGTGAAATTCGGCGCACTCGCGTTCATTCTCCTGCTGCAGAACGCGCGACAGGAAGCGATCGATTTCCAGCTCCTGGGCGGAGTATGGATCCTGCAGACGTTCCCCGCGATCGTCTTCGGACTCTACACACGATGGTTCCACAGATGGGCTCTGTTGATTGGCTGGGCCGTTGGAATGGTCAGCGGAACCGCGATGGCGGCGTCGCAACACTTCACCGCGATCTTCCCACTAAAGCTGGGCGCATTTCACATGTCGGCCTATTCCGCATTCTACGCCTTCCTCGCCAATCTCATTGTGACTTGCGCGCTGAGTGCGATGTTCAATGCGCTTGGTATCAAGCGTGGGACTGATCAGACCGTGGTTTCGGACTATACCGCCGACGGGGCAAAGCTGACGGGCGTCGCTTCCACAGCGTGAGGAGGCCCTCGAAACCAGCTCGCGGCCGGCCGAGGATCAGAGATTGACATAGCCCTACGGGGTATGTTAGAATATACCCGGTAGGGGTATTATCAGAAACGCCCCTGTGGACCTTTTGCATGAGGAACGCCGATGGAATCGCTGACTCTGAACGTCGCTGGAATGAGCTGCGGGCACTGTGTGGGGAGAGTCGAGAAAGCTCTCAATGAGGTTCCTGGAGTCGAGGTCGAAAAGGTCAGCATCGGGTCTGCGAGAGTGTCGTTTGACGCAGGAAAGACCTCGCCGGCGGCAATCGCCCAGGCGGTTGTAGACGCGGGTTACGCGGCGCAGCCTGACGGACAGGTCGCTTGAGGCTGGTCTCGTCATCATGACTTCCACCGACTGGCTCGTAATCGCGGCGGGCGCGACGGCTGTTGCGTGGGTTTGCCGGTACTTCTTCCTGGCGCCGCGCGCTGCTGTGAGCGTGGCCACGAGCGGTTCGAGCGGCATTCCCGAGGTGACGATTACGGTCAAGGGCGGCTATGATCCCGCGCAAATCCGGGTCAAGGCAGGGCTGCCCGTCCGACTCATTTTCGACCGGCAGGAAACGTCGAGCTGTTCGGAGGAGGTCGTCTTTCCGGATTTCGGCGTCAAGAGATTTCTTCCAGCATTCGAGAAGACCACGATTGAAGTAACACCCCCGCGAGTCGGGAAGTATGGATTCACGTGCGGCATGAGCATGCTCCACGGCTCACTTGTAGCGGAGTAGCAGCATGACTGCCACGCAGGAGCGAGCAGCCGGAAAAAGAACGCAGATCACGGCGGAGCACATTCGCATTCCCGTGAGCGGGATGACGTGTGCCGCATGTCAGGCTCACGTTCAGAAGGCTCTCGAGAAGCAGCCGGGCGTCGTCGACGCGTCGGTCAATCTGATGATGCAGAACGCGTCGGTCACCTTCGATCCGGCCGTCGTCACTCCGGACAACCTGATCCAGGCAATTCGAAGCACGGGATATGGCGCGGAGCTCGCGTCACCGGACCAGTCCGCGTTCGACGAACAGGAAGCGCGCGACCGTGCGCAGACCGAAGAGTTCAACGATCTGCGGCTCAAGGCGATCGTGAGCGGCGTGGTAGCGGTGCTTGCGATGATTTTTTCGATGCCGTTGATGGCATCGAACGCGCACGCCATCACGGGGCCGGTTACAGATCCGTTCATGCTCTGGGTGATGTTGCATCTCACGCCGGCGCTCGAGACGATCACGCCGTGGGCGTACCGGATCGATCCGCGGGTACTGTCGTACACGCTGCTCCTCGTGACTGCGGCAGTAATGGCGTGGGCTGGACGGCACTTCTACGTCCGTGCGTGGGCGAGCTTTCGCCACCACTCCGCGGACATGAACACGCTCATTGCGGTTGGCACTGGAGCGGCATTCGTGTACTCGGTGATCGCCACGGTTGCGCCCGGCTTTTTCATCTCGCACGGCGTATCACCGGACGTGTACTACGAAGCCGTCGTGTTCATAATAGCGCTCATACTGATGGGAAATGCATTCGAAGCGCGAGCGAAGAGCCGGACCTCCGCGGCGCTCCGTTCGCTCGTCAATCTGCAGCCCACGAGTGCCCGGGTGGTTCGCGAGACTGAGGAAGTCGACGTCCCGGTGGAGTCGGTTCAGCGCGGAGACGTGATCGTCGTACGCCCGGGCGAAAGAGTGCCCGTCGACGGGGAGATCGTATCCGGCGAGAGCGCGGTCGACGAATCGATGCTCACGGGTGAGTCATTACCGGTGAGCAAGAAGGCGGGTGATCGCGTCATCGGTGGGACCATCAATCGAACGGGAACCTTCCGTTATTCCGCGACGACGCTCGGCAGCGACAGTGTCCTTGCGCAGATCGTCAGACTGATGCGCGACGCGCAGGGCTCACGTGCTCCAATTCAAAAGCTTGCCGACACCGTGAGCGGAATCTTCGTTCCGGTCGTGCTCTCACTGGCCGTGATCACATTCGTCGTCTGGTTCGTCTCCGTCGATGTTGCGGGCGGCTCCGCTCCGATGGTGCGCGCGTTCGCGGCGGCGGTGGCTGTGCTCATCATCGCCTGCCCCTGCGCGATGGGACTGGCGGTGCCGACTGCGGTCATGGTCGCCACGGGGAAGGGAGCGGAGCTGGGTGTGCTCATAAAGGGAGGCGAGGCACTTCAGCGCGCCGGCGACATCACCACGATCGTACTCGACAAGACCGGCACCGTCACCGCGGGCAAGCCGACGGTGACCGATTTCGTTCCCGCGCCGAGCGTCGGGCGCGCGGCGGACGACGTGTTGCGCATTCTCGCCTCGCTGGAATCGTCCTCCGAGCATCCACTCGCGGATTCCATCGTCCGTTATGCTAAAGACCGTGGTCTAGCACTTTCCGTCGCCACATCATTCAAGACCATCGCCGGCAGGGGCGCTATGGGCGTGATCGACGGTGTGGCGGTAATGGCTGGCAACAAGGCGTTGCTTGGCGAGCACGCGATCGACACCACGCCTCTCGAATCCAGCGCCGACGAGCTTGCGATGCGTGGCCGCACGCCGATGTATGTCGCGCTCGACGGTGTGCTTTCAGCACTCGTCGCTGTCGCAGATCCAATCAAGGAGACGTCCCGCGAGGCCATCGCCCGAATGCACAGCATGGGACTCGAGGTTGTGATGCTCACCGGAGACAACGAGCACACCGCGCGCGCGATTGCCAACGAAACAGGGATCGATCGTGTCGTGGCCGGCGTTCTGCCGGACGGAAAGGTCACCGAGGTGAAGCGATTGCAGGGCGAGAACAGGATCGTCGCAATGGTTGGTGACGGAATAAATGACGCACCCGCTCTCGCGCAGGCGGATGTCGGCATGGCGATGGGGACGGGTACGGACGTAGCAGTGGAAGCAGCCGACGTGGTGCTGATGCGCGGCGATCTTCGCACCGTTGCTCAGGCGGTGGAGCTATCGCGACGTACGATGAACACGATGAAGCAGAATCTTTTCTGGGCGTTTGCCTACAACGTCATCGGAATTCCGATCGCAGCCGGCGTGCTGTACCCAGCGTTTGGCATTTTGCTGAGCCCCATCCTCGCAAGTGCCGCGATGGCTTTCAGTTCAGTAAGTGTCGTGAGCAACAGTCTCAGGTTGCGCGGCGTGAGGATCGCGTAACACTTCTCCGAAAGCCGAATCGACGACTCATGACTATTGACACAAACCAACTCACGGAGGCCTCCGGAATGGCGACAGCTACCATGCCAAAAAACGAGGGACGCAAAGCGGTGGAGGTCGACTCCGACTCGAAAGAGCGGAATCTCAAGCGATTGCGGCGGATCGAGGGTCAGATCCGTGGCATCCAGAAGATGGTCGAAGAAGAGCGCTATTGCGCGGATATCATGACGCAGATATCGTCTGCGCATGAAGCACTACGCGCCGTTGGACGCGAGCTGATGCGGAACCATCTCAAGCACTGCGCGACCTCTGCTATCAGGGCGGGTGAGGAAGAGGCTAGCGCAATGTATGACGAGCTCGTGGATATGATGTACAAGCACAGCCGGTAGTGGGCGGCCAGCCAGTAGTCGCGCCACCGCAGTCGCATGCGGGCCACAGCCACGCAGGCCACAGCCACGCGGACCACGGCCATGCGCATGGCCCGGGCAGCTACAATTCTGCATTTGCGATTGGGATATCGCTGAATCTCGCGTTCGTAGTCATGGAAGTGATCTATGGCCTGCGCTCGAATTCGCTCGCTCTTGTGGCTGACGCCGGACACAATTTTGGCGACGTGCTGGGTCTAGCACTTGCGTGGGTCGCGGCAATCCTTGCTCTCCGGCTACCGACACGCAAGCACACCTATGGCATGCGCCGGAGCTCGATTCTCGCCGCGCTCGCCAACGCAATATTTCTGCTCATTACGGTCGGCGCGATCGCATGGGAAGCTATCGGCCGATTTCAACACCCCGACATCGTAAACAGCCAGACGGTAATCTGGGTAGCGGCAGTTGGCATTGCCATCAATCTGGCAACCGCGCTGATGTTCTTCGCCGGTCGCAGGGGAGATCTCAACATCCGCGGCGCATTTCTTCACATGGCCTCGGATGCAGCTGTTTCGCTGGGAGTGGTGATTGCCGGCGTCATCATCGGCGTGACTGGATGGCTCTGGGTCGACCCCATCGTCAGCTTGCTGATCGTTGCCATCATCACGGCAGGAACGTGGAGTCTCCTGAGAGAATCACTTCACCTTGCCCTCGATGCTGTCCCGGAAAGCGTCGAACTGAGCTCGGTCGAGGCGTATCTGCGTGCGCTACCTGACGTGACCGACGTTCACGACCTTCACATATGGGGCATGAGCACGACCGATGTCGCTCTCACCGCACATCTGGTGAAACCAAGTGTGGGCGACGATGACTCTCTACTGATCGGCACATGCCAGGAGCTTCACAAGCGGTTCGGCATCGGCCACGCAACCATTCAGATAGAACGCGGCCATGGCCCGCACGAGTGCATGCAAGCGTCGGCTGAAGTGATCTGACGCGATAGCAAATCCGTCATCCGCGCCTGCGACCCAGTCATTCCCGCGGAAGCGGGAAGCCATGTACTGCCCCGTCATCGCCGGTGCGATCCGGGCATCGAGCTCGCAACACATCTCTCGCACAGTCACTCGTGCCTGATTGCATCGATCGGCGACAGCCTCGCCGCACGCAATGCCGGGTACATGCCGAACGAAAGGCCGACAACCGTTGCGGCCATTACCGCCGTGACGAGCGTGGCCGTGGTTACCGCTGCGTACATCGGAATTCCCGAAGCCAGGCGTCGCACTGCCGCCGCCAGGGCGAATGCACCTCCAAGACCGAGCATCGTCCCCAGCCCCGTACCTGCTCCCGCGAGTGCAAGAGACTCGGCCAGGAACTGGAGCAGGATGTCGCCGCGTGTCGCGCCGACTGCCTTGCGCACTCCGATCTCACGCGTGCGCTCGGTGACGCTCGCCAGGAGTACGTTCATTATGCCAACGCCTCCAACGACGAGCGAGACACCCGCGAGCGCACCCATCACCAGCTTGAAGACGAACATCGCGTTGTTCACCTGAGCAAGTCGCGCTGATTCCAGCTCCACATCCACCCCTCTCTCCCAGTGCGGATAGCGACTCGCAAGCCATCCCACGACGCGATCGCGAACGGAATTCACTTCCTCGATGCTGCGGGCGCGCACCTGCATCGATGGCGTGATTACGCCCGAGGGCTGGAACGTCGTCACAGCCGCGCCAATCGGAACGTAGACGTTGAACAGCCGCTCGCCGACGTATGCACTCATCACTCCGATGATGGTGAGCGATCGGTCGCGCACTCGCACCGTGTGCCCGATCATCGGCGCAGGATCGCCCGTTCGCGAGAGCGCGACCGCAAGATTGTGCGACAGCACTACCACCGATGCATTACGCCGCGCCTCGGCGTCGGTGAAGTAGCGGCCAATCTCGACATCCTTTCTGCCGAACTGGATGTAGTTCGCAAGCGTCGCGTTGACCGACACAGCGTGCGGCGCCGCCGGCGGTGCTGTCACGATCGCCCGTCCCGACACCGACATCGTCACCTCGCCCTGATTCCCCACTGCGTCACCAAGCTCGCCAGCATCCTCGAGAGTGAACACGGGATAGCCGGAAACCGGAAACGAGAACCCGTCCCTCAGTTCCGAAGTGCGCGACGCCACGCTCACAGTCTGGACGTCGGTCGTCACCGCGAGCGAGTTGCGCGCGTAGTCACCCAGCCCATCGCCCAGCGCCAGTGTCATTATCACGGACGCAACGCCGATCACGATGCCGAGCGTCGAGAGCGCCGTGCGGAGCGGGTTGATTCCAAGAGCGCTGAGCCCCTGAAACAACGACTCCCTGAGTGCTCGCTTCATCGTAGGTGGTTGGGTGGTCGACGTCACCAGCTCCCCCGATCCGATGAGAGGTGGGAGGTGTCCCGGTGTATCAGTTGCCTAATACACTATACCGCGCACCGATACCTGTCAAGCAGCGTCTGAGAACGCGCGCCTGATCAGCAGCTCTATCGGCGCGCCGGCACCGAGGGTCCCGAAGCACGCCCCGTGCGCGCCGCCAATCCGCGATTCGCAGTACGCATCCGCAACCACGGCGTTCCCCGAGCGAACAAGCACCGATGCCTGCAGCGCGATCGCCAGGCGCTCCACCAGCCATCTCGCACGCAGCTCGACAGATTCACTGCGACCGAGCTCAGCACGCAACCGTTCGCTCTCGCCATCCAGCAGCACATTCGATCCGACCACGCCATCCAGCTCGGCGAAGATCGCGGTGCGCGTCTCCGGCTCGCGACTGAACGCTCGCAAAACGTCGAGACACTGAACGTTCCCGCTTCCCTCCCAGATGGAGTTGAGCGGCGCCTGGCGATACAGCCGCGGTAGTATCGACTCCTCGACGTAGCCATTACCGCCGAGGCATTCCTGAGCCTCGTTGACGAACGGTGCACAGCGCTTGCAGACGAAATACTTTCCGATCGCCGTCGCAACGCGTGCGAACGCGCGCTCCTGTGCGTCGCGGGAGCTCGCATCAACGGCCCGCGACACGCGAAGCGATAGCGCGACCGCAGCTTCCGACTCGAGCGCGAGATCTGCAAGTACGTTGCGCATCAATGGTTGTTCAATCAGCCGCTTGCCGAAAGCAGTCCGATGTCGCGCATGGTGTATCGCCCGAACCAGCGCCTGACGCATGATCGCGCTCGATCCGATCAGACAATCGAGGCGAGTAAGCGCGACCATCTCGAGGACCGTAGCGATCCCCCTCCCTTCCTCACCGATAAGCCAGGCGACGGCACCCTGCAACTCGACCTCGGCGCTCGCGTTGCTCCAGTCACCGAGTTTGTCCTTCAAGCGTTGAATCCGAATCGCGTTCAGCTCTCCATTCGGTGAAAACCGGGACATCAGGAAGCAACCGGGGCCAGCGTCGGTCTTTGCAAGCACCAGGAACGCGTCGCACATCGGCGCGGAAAAAAACCATTTATGACCGACCAGTTCATACAACTGACCGGCTCCACGCGCACCAATCGCGTGCGCTCGTGTGGTGTTGCTCCGCACATCGGAGCCACCCTGCTTTTCGGTCATTCCCATGCCAATCGTGTTGCCGCGCTTGCTTCCGGCGGGAATCGAACGCTCGTCGTATACCCTGGATGTCACGCGTGGCAGCCATTCCGCTGCAAGTCCGGAATGGCGCCGCAGCACCGGAACGGATGCGTACGTCATCGTCAACGGACAGTTATTCCCCTGTTCCGGCTGCATGTGCAGATAGGCGAGTGCCGCGCGCGCTACGTGTGCGCCATTCTTTTCCTCGTGCTGCCACGCAAAGCTCGGTACCCCATGCGCAATCCCGATCTGCATCACACGATGATAGGCAGGATGAAAATCGATCGCATCGATGCGGTGACCGTATTGATCGAACGGACGAAACGCCGGTGGGTTGTCATTCGCCGCGAATCCGAGTGCCATGAGCTCACCGCCTGCGATGGGTCCGAATGCGGCGATATCCGATTGCGCCCACCCACCCCCCTCTCGCGCCACGGCCTCCTGCAGCGGGAGATCCGTCGCATACGCGTCATAAGGCGTCAGCGGCGGGGGTTGGTTCTCGACTCGATGCGTGCTGAACCGATCGGCGGTAGCCATCCCGGAACTTATACCCGTCGTCGTCTGTTTGGCCGTGTGTTCTGGCTCGCCCCCGGGAGAAAGCCCCCGCTTGCGGGATACTCGTGCCGATCGCCTAGCGGTCGGGGGAAGTTCCGCATATCGTTCCGCGCGATGTGCAGGATGCGGCGCGGGTCAGTTACGTCTTCTCTCTTTTGGGGGTTGTCGTATGGCAAAGCGTTCATTGACAGCGAGCGAGCTGCGCAGGCTCGCCGAGGCGGCTGATGGGATTCGCGATCAGACGGCGTACGTGGTCTGGGGTACCAACGGTCCCGAGGTGAAGACCAGACTTGAAAAGGGTGACGAGCTGATTGTCGAATGCGAGACGAATAGTGAGGTGAAGGCGCGGCCCGTCTTCAAATCGATCGCGCTGGATCCTCCCATCATCGATCGTGACGGGAATCCGGTGACGCACGTGGAAGGCAAGTACGACGCGATGTTCTGGAGCGAGGCTGCTGTGGAGAAATTCGTCATTCCATACTATGCTCGCTTCATGACTCCACATCACCTCGTCCGCATAATGACGGCGTTCAATCACCCAGCTTCAATTGCGATGATCCATCCGCCGCTTTCCGACATTCAATTCGTGACATCCATGCGGACCAGCCGCACCGGAAAGAAGGGAGTCGAAGTCCTGGGTCTCAGGGAGTTTGAAGCATTGCTGTGAAACGCGCATCGTCCCGCAACTTTGAAAAAAGTGGATCGCGGGCGACGTAAGGCTTCATCGCGGGCCGACTGACGAGGAATTTCGCGAGCAGTTGCAACGTCGCGTCGCGGTCGCCGAGTGCCAGTCGCACGTACGCCTCGTCGTAGTCGAGATCGGTATTGAGGGTAGGATCATTTCCAACCTGCCGGTGTGCCCACGTTATCACCGCGCGCGCGCTGTCTCGTTCTCCAGCGCGCGCGGCGATCGCCGCCGCGGCCATGCGCCGAAAGATCGGATCGTACGGGCGACCTGCTGCAATGGCGCCTGCCTGCGGATCAATACGATCCAGTTGAGCGACGAGCTTCCATGCTGCGCGCGGACTCTGGTCCAGTGCCGTGTCCACGAGCATGATTTTCAGACGACAGTCCACAAAGCGACGATCTGTCGGGAATCGCCGACCTCCCTGGTCGCACGCATCGATCGCGGCGGGGAAGTTGCCCAGCAGCAGTTCGCTCACCGAAAGTTGACCCAGAATCGCAGGCGCGTCCTGCAGGTATGCGTCTGCGGCCAGTGCTCGGTGCGCGGCGACATTCGCCTCCGCCAGTGAACCCTTGTCGATTCGCAGCAGCTGGCTCAATGTATTCCACGCACTTGCCAGCCCGAGTTGCAGTGACACAGCGGTGCGAAGATCCTGCTCGGCCTGCCGCACGCCAGCTTCGTCTCGCGCCGAGGCGGGGACGGCTACCGCAAGTCTCCAGAGTGCAGTACCCTGCAGCTCGAGAGCGTAGGGATCGCGCGGCGCAAGTTTAAGTGCCTTGGCCGCGTGGCTCAACGCCAGTCGGAATGCCTCTCCCTGTTCAGGGAGCGGCGATATAGCTGCGATATCCAGCATGACCCAACCGCGCGCAACCGGCGGCTGAGTCCAGGCCGGATCAGCCGCTTCCGCCAGAACGAGCAGCGAGTCGGCAGCGTGCAGAAATACGAGCGCGTCCTGCGCGTCTCCAGCATGCTGATGCGTTGTGATTCTCGTCGCCTGATCGCGAGCATCCTCGGCGCGCAGGACCATCTCGCGAGCGGGAACACTCGTCGTTCCCTCCTGAAGCCGACGCAACCGGATTTCATCGCCCAAACGTGTGCGGAGAAGCGTCGCTACCTGTTGAGATACGTCGTCCTCGAGCCCGAACAGATCGCCGACCGGACGGTCGATGCTGCGACTGTCCAGGTGGCGACCGGTGCTCGCATCTACGAGATCGATAGCAACCCTGACCTTGTCGCCGGATCTCTGAATGCTACCCTCGACTATGCTGCCGACGCCAAGCATGGAGGCCATTTGATCGAGTGGAACCGCACGATCGCGCATCTGTTTCACACCATTTTGCGACACCACGTGCAGGACAGGGACGGCACTCAGCTCACGAATCAGGCTCTCTGTCAATCCGTTCGCGAGATAGCCCATCGAGTGATCAGCACTGTTGTCGTCGAAGTAAAGAACGGCGATCTTATTCGGGTCCGCGGTGGACGTGGTCGGCGCATCGCGGTTGCCAGCGCTCGTGAATCGCGGCGCGAGCAAGGCTCCGACAATGACAATGACGACAATGCCGATCGCGACCATCGTCATGGCTCGGGTAGTCGGCGTGACGCTGCGGCCCCGAGGGGCGACTACTCGCGGTACCGGCTCCGGCAGCGCGCTTGCAGTATGTGCGCGCCGGATGGCATCCCGGAACTGATCCGCCGCCGCGAAGCGATCGGCTGGCGATTTCGCCATCGCTTTCTGAATTATCGCTTCGACGGCGGGACTGACCGTTGGGCGAATGCTTCGGAGCGGCGGAACGGGGTCCACCATGTGTCGTGCGATCACCGCTTGCGGATTTGCGCCAATAAATGGCGGATTGCCAGCGAGCATCTCATACAGAACACATCCGAGACTGTAGATATCGCTGCGCCCGTCGACGTTCCCGCCCGCCGCCTGTTCGGGGCTCATGTAGGTGGCGGTGCCGAGTGCCATGCCACTGTCAGTGAGCTTCTCCGCATTTGGCCCCGCGAGATGCGCAATCCCGAAATCGGCGATCATAGCGTGTCCGTGCGCAAGCAGAATGTTGGCCGGCTTGATATCCCGATGCACCAACCCGTGCGCATGCGCGTGCGCGAGCGCGTCGGCGATTTCGCATGCAATGTCGAGCGCATCGTTTACCGGGAGCTGGCCTTCGCGCTCGATGCGGCCGGCGAGTGATTCTCCCTCCACGTACGGCGTTACATAAAAGTGCAGCGCACCAGCGTAGCCGGAGTCGAAAATCGGGAGGATGTTGGGGTGCTGCAGTTGCGCGGTGACCTGAATCTCGCGCGAAAAGCGCGTCTGACCAATGAACGCCGCAAGTTCCGGATGCAGCACCTTGACGGCCACGCTGGAGTTGTGACGCAGATCACGGGCAAGGTAAACCGTGGCCATCCCGCCGCGGCCAATCTCTCGCTCGATCTCATACCGATCTGCGAGAATCCCTTTGAGGCCCACCGCGCTGTCTGGCAGTGCCTTCTCCAGTGATTTGGGGAGACGAATGTAAGCTATGTGCCGCGCCGAACGGAGGCCAGCCAGAAGGCAGTCAGGCCGGCGGAACAATGCCGGTTCGCCAGCGGCCTTGCCATGAAACTGTAGATTCCAGCCCCGTGCCAGCATTATCCACGAGCCGCGGCGAACTGAGCAGTCCCAGACAGAGTTGGTGGCGGGTTTCCCCCGCGGCAACGATTCTGCTTGCGTTCGCCGCCGGATTGGGAGGCGGCGCCGCCGCTCCGCAACTCGTTGACGCGATTGGCCCCGTCGGCACGCTCTGGGTAAAGGCGATAAGCACGCTCGTCGTACCGCTTGTCGTTGCGCTCCTTGTTTCCAGTATCGCGTCGCTGTCCGATGTGCGCGCTGTGGGGCGAATCGGGGTGCGCGCAGTCGTCGTCTTTCTTGCGCTGCTGATTGCTGGGGCGACGCTCGTCGCATTCGTCACACCGGCTTTCCTCACCATCCTTCATGTCTCTCAAGGATCCGGTGGCACGCTCGCCACGGTTCCGAACAGCATCACTGCGGCGCCCAGACCCGCGGGATTCTGGCAATGGATCGACACTCTGGTTCCCGCGAACCCGATCGCCGCCGCCGCCGATGGCGCCCTTCTGCCGCTTGTGATCTTCACCGTGGCGTTCGCAATCGCAGCCACGCGGCTTTCCACTGATTCGCGGGCCTACGTAGTTGGGTTCTTCCGCGGCGTCGCGGCTGTGATGCTCGAGATGGTGAGATGGGTGCTCTGGATCGCACCGCTCGGCGTCTTCGGCCTCGCGTATTCACTCGGTGCGCGCACGGGATTGGGAGGCGCGCATCTCGTTGGCGCGCTGTGGATACTTGTCGCAGCAGCGTGCATGGTGTACATGTGCGCACTTTATCTTATCGCCGTCCTGCTCGGACGAGTATCGTTCGCAAGGTTCGCACGTGCGATCGCGCCGGCTCAGATCGTGGGCTTCAGCTCACGATCATCACTTGCAGCGCTCCCGGCGATGATCGAGGCTGGCGAGACGCGTCTCGCTCTTCCGCCAGCAATCACCGGCTTTCTACTCCCGCTGGCTGTTTCCACATTCAAACTCGGCGCGACCATAGCAATCACCACGAGCAGCCTGTTTCTGGCCCGGATATACGGTGTCCCGATTTCACCGAGTCAGGTCGCGTCGATCGCGATCTCGGCGGTGCTGCTCAGCTTCAGCGTGCCAGGGATTCCTGGCGGCGTGCTCCTCATCATGGTCCCTGTGCTTACGGGCGTCGGAATTCCTGCCGAGGGAATCGGGATCCTGCTCGCAGTGGATGTTGTACCCGACATGTTCCGCACACTCACGAACGTCACAGCCGATATGGTCGCTGCACTGATTACCGCGCGCGCCATGAATGGTCGATACGCGACCGCGCTGCGTGATGCCAACACGATTACACCACTTTCTGAAAATGCATAATCTGACTCGTCGTGACGCTCTCAAGGCCGGCGTTGGCCTCGCAATCGGCTCCGCACTCACCCCATCGGTGGGTGAAGCACTGGATCAGCTCACCCGAGCCGAGCCGAATCGGGCAAGCACCGGCGCGGGAGGGACGGTTTCCGCAGAGAGTCCCCGCGAGCGGCTTCTTCTCGATCGCGACTGGAAGTTTCACTTTGGCCACGCATCGGATTCGAAAAGAGACTTCGGATTTGGCGGCAATGAAGCGTTCGCGAAGGACGGCGAACTCTTCCCCAACGTGAGCGAACGGAAGTACGATGATTCAGAGTGGAATGCGGTGACACTACCTCACGACTGGGCGGTCGCGCTGCCATTCGTCAACGACAAGCATCTTCGCGGACATGGATACAAGCCGCTCGGCCGCGACTACCCCGAGACGAGTGTCGGATGGTACCGGCGAAGCTTCAACCTTTCCGCGAC
>DATBNQ010000119.1:0-30796 GCA_036554185.1 Gemmatimonadaceae bacterium
TTGCATCCGGTATCGCCTTCAGCTCCGTTTATCTGCGTTACACGGGAATCGGGCTCATATCCGTTGGGGTAACATGCCTCGTGATCAACGTTGCGCTGTCGCTAAGCAAAGTCGCAGCGCGGGATGTGATCTGGGCCGCAGTCGCCATCGCCATCTCGTTTCTGAGTGTGACTCTCTTTCTCGGCGCGTTGCTCGCGCAGAATCTCCAGGCCGGATTCCTGGGCGACTGGCGTATTCGCGTACTCACTACTCATCTGCACATCGCACTGCTCGGATGGGTGCTCGTGATGATAATCGGGATATCACATCGGCTGCTACCAATGTTTCTGTTGGCGCATACGGCTGACACGCGATGGACGCGCCGCGCACTGGCGCTCCTGGCGCCCGGTGTGGTAGTACTCGGCTGCGGCCTGGCGACCAACCACCGAATTCCCGGGATTTCGATTCCGTGGATTGGTCTGGCTCTGATCGAAGCGGCAATCGTCTGTTTTCTCACACAAGCTGCGCTGTTCTTCAAGGCACGCAAGCGTCCGCGGCTGGATGCCGGACTGCGGCATGCCGCAGTGGCGTTGACGTTTCTCGCGTGCGCGGCAGTGCTCGCGCCGATAGTCATGCTGCGCGGCGCCGAGGACAGGAATCTCGATACCGCCTACGTGATGCTGGGTCTGGTCGGCGGACTCAGTCTTTATGTCGTTGGCCAGTTCTACAAGGTGGTTCCGTTCCTCGCATGGATGGCACGCTTTCACGATGACATGGGGAAGAGGCGCGTCCCCACGGTCGCGCAGCTCTACTCATCGCGCATCGCGCACATCGACCTGTTGCTGTTCGTTCTCGGCATCGTTGGAATGGTATTCGGTGTTATAACAGGTAATTCGATCATCGTGCGCGGCGCGGCCTGCCTGTTCGCTGGCGGTGTCGGGTTGTTCGTAAGCCAGATTGTTCGCGTTGCGTTCGGCACTTCGTTCGGCGGTATCGTGCCACCGCCGTCGACCACTCCAGCAAAGGCATTCGGATGACCAGCAGCAGTGTTCCAATTCAGGCTTCCGACAAACTGCAGAGCCTCTTCGAGCGCGACGAGCGATTGATCGACGTGATTGCCGCTCGCTCTCCGCAACTTGCCAGGCTTCGGAATTCGGCCATGCAGCGGATCATGGCGCGAATAACGACGGTATCGCAGGTCGCTCGACTGTGCAACGTTTCCGTCGAATCGCTCGTGCGCGAACTCAACAGCGTGTTGGGAATCGAGACGGACATCGCCTGTGATTCGTCGCTCGATGAGGCAACGACGACCGCGGGCGACTCGTCGCCGATTCCTCCGTTCGCATCCGAAGTTGAATTGGACGTACGCGCCGAGCTATCCAGTGGTGGCGAGCCGTTTTCCAGGATCATGGCCGCAGTCGCCGCGCTGGGAAGTGACGAAGTGCTGCACGTTCGCGCACCGTTCGAGCCGGTCCCGCTATTCGGCGTGATGGAGAAGCGCGGCTTTGGTCACAAGGTGGAGAAGCGCGCCGATGATGACTGGTCGGTGTGGTTCTTTCGGCAGGAGAAACCGGCTGTCGATGCTCCGTCCTCTTCCAGCGCTCCGCCTCCGCACCAGCCGAATCCACCAGCAACGAGCGGTGCTGCTGCGACCGACGACGCGGCAGCACGGACTGAAGTCTGGCTCGATGTCCGTGATCTGGAACCGCCTGAGCCACTCGTGCGCACGCTCGAGGCCCTTGAAGGATTACCCGAAAACAGCGTGCTCGTGCAGGTCAACATGCGTGTTCCACAGTTTCTCCTACCCATCCTGAGAGAGCGAGGGTTCCACTTCACAATAGACGAATTGCAGGCAAATGAAGTGCAGGTAAGAATCTGGCGCAACGAATGAGCAGATCAATTCACCCATGAGGAGTACGTAATGCCACAGTCAGCAACAACCGAGTCGACAAATCTTCCAATCGAGCTCGACGTGCGGGTCGTCCCACCGCGCGACAAGCATCCAACAATCTTTCGCACGTTCGACGCACTCAAGAGTGGTCAGGCCATGATTCTCGTCAACGATCACGATCCGCGTCCGCTGCGCTATCAACTTGCGGCAGAGCGTCCGGACAGCTTCGAGTGGCTTTATCAGGAAGAGGGACCGACCGTCTGGCGTGTCCGCATAAGCCGCAAGTAGTCCGCACTGCACAAGTCCAGCCGCCGGTTCGGCAGTCGACAGCCAACCGGCGGCTGTATCGCAACTGATGTATAGTTCTCAGCATGTACACTCTTGTGCGTCGTTACGTCAAGACAGCCGTCACCTTTCTGGCCATCGGTCTCGCCATCGGGGGCTGGTTGATCGCGCGGCGAGAGCTTGCTGGCGTCGCACCGGACCCATATCTGGTGAGTGCACACACGCACGCGATCTTCGTCGGATTCGTGATGATGATGATCATGGGTGTGGCGTTGTGGCTCTTTCCACGTCCCGACAAGGCCGATGTGCGATACGATCCCAAGCTCGCCAGTACCGCATACTGGCTCATCACGGTCGCGACTCTGGGACGAGTTGGTGGCGAGGTGATGCGGTCGAGTCTCTTCGGAATGAATATTTCTGCACTCTGGCTGCGCATCGCAATCGTCGCGGCCGGATTTCTCCAGGCGATCGCGCTCGGTATATTCTTCTTCACAATGTGGTCGCGAATCCGTCCTGTAGGGAGCCAGGCTCGTGAGGCGAAGGGCGAGCGATTCTGACGTGATGAAATGACAAATCCGATCGATCACGCACCCAAATCAAATCGGCTGGCCAGCGAAGTCGAGCCCGGCATCTTTCTGCTGGATCATCACTTTCGAGGGTCGCCTGGTGTAATCGCCTCGTATCTCGTCGCGGACGGCGATGCGTTGACCCTTATCGAGACGGGGCCCGCGAGCACGATGGAGACACTGCTTGCCGGCGTCCGGCAGGCCGGGTTCGATCCCGAGCAGATCGGAGACATCGTCGTCACTCATATCCACCTGGATCATGCCGGTGGTGCGGGTGCGTTGCTGCGCCGGCTTCCGCGCGCTCGGTTGCACGTCCATCCGGTTGGCGCTCCGCACCTGATCGACCCAGCGAAGCTGATGGCGAGCGCGACGAGAATCTATGGAGATCTAATGGGGCCTCTCTGGGGCGAAATGCTCCCGGTCCCGAAGGAGCGCCTCGACATACTTGGCGACGAGGAGACGCTTGTCACCGGCGGCCGAACCCTGCGCGCGTACGACACCCCCGGACACGCCAATCACCACCTCGCGTTACACGAACCGGATACGGGGGCGGTATTCACGGGCGACGTCGCGGGAGTCAGACTCGATGGCATTCGCCACGTGCGTCCACCAACACCGCCGCCGGAATTTTCGCCGGAGAAATGGCAGGCGAGCATAGCAACGCTGCTCTCGCTTAAGCCCCGCCGACTTTATCTCACACATTTCGGTGGCTACGATGACGTTGACTGGCATCTCAACGAGCTACTCGCTCGTACCTGGTTCTGGGCGGGCTGGGTAGGCGGCCGATTGGCGACTGGGGAGGAACCACCGCTCATTGCGGCTGCCTTGCGTGAGATGGAGGACGTGACGCTCGCCAGCGCGGCGAGCGATCAGTCGCTGTTGGTCAGATACGAAGAGGCTGGCAACTATCGCATGAGCGTGGATGGAATTGCGCGATGGTGGCGCAAGCGCGGAGAGAGCTGACGGCGATCATTCTCGCGCACCGGCATGGCAGCCGTGTGGGAACCGTGTGAATCGCCGTGCAGAGCTTCGCGCCGGACGAGAAGCTCTAACGGGTGGCCTCACGCCCTGAGACTTCGTCGAGATGGATGCGAAAGACAGAATTGCGAAATGGTGTCGGGTCGTTTGCCGTGAGTGTCTCCGGTATGAGCGCCCGTAACAGCGCGACTCCATGTGCAAACGCCGGATCCTGGTGGGCGGATGTGTCGGGATCGATCAGATAGAACGCCCCCTTGACCACGACGCTCCGCCACTCGAACAGATCCTTCACCTCATCCACTTCAAATGCTACCCAGGGATGGTGCGCTATCGTCGCGAGCTTCGTACCGTGGCTCGTACGTCCGTATACCCAGCCTCCATCGAAGACGTAATTGATCGGTTCGATATCGACGCGGTCGTGCAGCGTGAAGGCAATCCTACCGACGTTATTCCGCGCGAGAGTCTCTTCCACTTCCGCACGGGTCAGTTTGCGAAATACGGGCGAGCCGGTGGGGCTTTCCGAGGACTTCCCCGATTGCGATTTCGTCATGGCTTCCTCCAAGTGGCTGTCTCTATTCGTGCAGGCGCCAGCGGTATACCCGGGCTTCCGGTACTGGAGAAAGTTACATCAAGTTCGCCGCCGGTTCAGCCAGGAGAAACCGGATAGCTGTTCGGAGGAAACCCTACACCCAGGCCAACCAGTTCCAGCAATTTGAGTGCGTTGGTCGACTCCGCCCTGCCCGGCCGAAGTTGATAATCAAACTGCATTGTAGGCGTTCCATCAGCGGCGCGAGAGAAACTCTCCTGAAAATGCACGTGCCTTGCAATGTGCGCGAATTCCTCCGTGTCGGCGAGCTGCAGATCATGGGTCGTGACCGCGCCGATCGCGCCCAATTCAACGAGACGGGCGAGCACATGCCGCGCCGCAATCGCGCGTTCCGCGGAATTGGTGCCGTGCAGAATCTCATCGAGCAGAAATAGAAGCGTTCCGTCACCCGTGCCAGCTGCCACGGTGGCCGCGTCGACGATGAGTTTCAGCCGTTCGAGTTCAGCCATGAAATACGAAACGCCCCGCTCCAGCGAGTCCTGCACGCGCATGCTGGTGTACAGCGAGACTGGCGGGCAACTCATTCTCGAGGCACACACCACCGACCCGGCCTGCGCGAGTACGACATTCAATCCGATCGTGCGCAGCAACGTGCTCTTTCCAGCCATGTTGGATCCGGTGACCACAACGAGAGTTCCGGGTGGTCCAACGGTCACGTCGTTCGCAACTCTACGTTTCGCGTCAAGCAGTGGATGACCGAGCCCCATGGCCTCCATCTGCGCCGGCCCCGTTACATCGAACGTCGGAAAGACCCAATCGGAATTGTCATGCGCCAGCGTCGCAAGTGCAGCGACGCTTTCGAACACGCCGATCGCGTCCATCCACGTAACCACGCTGCTCCCACAATCACGCTTCCATGCATTCAGCAGGCGAACAATGTGAAAGTCCCACATGAATAGCCCCTGGACGATCAAATGAAGCGTTGGCGATGATCGCACGTCGGTACAGTCCGCCAGAGTTTCGAGCGATCGTATCCTGCGCGCGGCGCCGGTATCGCCGCTACCGAGTCGATGGCGAAGCTCGATCAGGAGTGGTGAACTCAATGCTTCGACTGACATGAGCGATGCAATGCCGGCATATCCGCGCAAGACGTTGCGCTGCCCCTGTACCTGCGAGAGCGCGAACCGAAGCTTCTTCCTGAATTGCATGGTGAGCAAACCGCCAAGAGCTATCGGGATCACCGCGTACGCCTGCGCGACGATTCCGGTCGCTTGCGCGATGATGAGCAACAACGCACTCGCCGGGAGCAGCCACATTGCAGCGGCCAATCCTCGGCCACCAACGTCGTCGTCGAGCTTTACCGACCATGCCTCAAATGCCAGCAATCGCTCGGCGCTCACATTGATGCGTCGTGTGTGAAGTATCAGCTCGTCGCGAAAGTCGATCCGGCCTTTCAGCTCGTCAACGGCCTGCTGGCGGAGTTTCAATTCCGACGGCGCAGCTGCGTTCAGCAACCACGATGCGAGTGTGGTGCGGCCTGGTGCGGCACTCAGCGCCGGAAACAATTGCGCCAGAGACGCCGAGCCGATGACGTCGAGATCGGAAGCGTAAGGATGTGACGCAGGCACCGTGGCCCACGGGTGTTGCTTCAGATCTGACCAATTCCGGCGAACTCGATGCGCGCCTTCCTCGCTCATCTCCGCGAGATCGGAGAGCCTCGTTACCGCGGCCCGGGCCCTGGCGCTTGAGAAGACCAGAATCCCGAAGCCGCTCAGTGCGACGACAGCAGCCAGGAACGGAACGAGACGCCTCCCCGCGCCCGCGGCCGAGATCCACCACACCGCGGCCGCGAGGAGAATGAAGGCCATGAGTCTCAGGTTGGCGAACCGCCTCCAGCGCCGCAGCGCGGTATCGTGGAGTGACCTGAACTCGGCTGTCCGCCGGTCGTACGCCTTGGCAACGTCGATGTCAGCCGGCAAGTGCTACCCCTCCAGGGGCCAGGAGCGGCAGCGAGCCCGGCCGACCATACCGGTGTGCTGCCTCAATTGGTGTCATAAAGTTGTGACCGATCTGTCAGTATTTATGGTAATTTTCGTTACTGGCTGGCGGTTTGCAGAAAGTTACTGCTGTAATACCAACGCCATATTGGGGGCCCGAACGATGGTTTCGCTATCGTATGGTCGGCTTCTCGGTACGCGCTCCGCACATGTGGGGCTCGTCACCCTGGCATTGCTACTCGCCGTGGTCGCAACTCCCGCGTCCGGCGCAAACGTGATGGCGTCCAGCGGCTACCGATCCCGCGCGACGAACGCCGCACTCCCTCCGCACCTGTCGCGGCTCAGCCCCGCTGATACCGACACGTCAGTCGATACCGGCTCGGTGATGCGCACATCGCGACAACGGGGCGGTTATGTCGTCACAGAGGAGCAGCTGGCAGGAGAACAGGACTTCTCGCTCGGGAGCGTTCTGGTCGCGCACTTTCCCGGTATTCGCGTGATCCACGGCACCGAGATGGATCGCGTCGCCAGCAGGCTGAACCTCGACATGACCGGCGCGCCGTGCTACCTGCAGGTGTTCGTCGACGGCATATACATCGAAAACGGCGGCGTCGATTGGGTGAGTGTGAGAAATCTCGCCTCGATCGAGTACCGTACCCCCGGCAACGTTCCAGTCCAGTACCAGAACCGGCTGCCAGGGGCGATGTGCGGAGTACTTCTTCTCTGGTCCAAGTACTCCTGATTTCTGAACGACCGGACGGGGCGTCCGCCAGTGCCCCCCGTCCGCCTGTCGAGCTGCTGCATAAGCGAGGATCATCGCTGTGATCCCCGATGATTCGTGTGCGTCAGTGGAATCATTCAACATGGACGCGCGCCCATGAATGCGCTGATCACGCTCGCCGAGTCACTCGGAATCGCCTATGCGTCCGGGATCAGTCTTTACGCTACTGTTGCGCTCGTTGGCATCGGTGAGCGCTATGGCTGGATGGGTCCCGTGCCCGGACTCCTGGCGGTGTTATCGAATCCAATCGTCATCGGCGTGGCGGCTGTCCTGGCGCTCGTTGAGTTTCTCGCGACGCTGATCCCGGGTGTTGCATCGGCATGGGAAGCGACACACACGCTGATTCGAACGCCAGCGGCCGCAGCGCTTGCAATCGCGACTGCGTGGCACGCAGATCCGGTAGTCATCGCGTTGGCCGGCTTGCTCGGCGGCGGACTCGGCCTCACGACAAACCTTGCCAAGCTCGGATTGCGCGTAGCCGTCGACTCGTCCCCCGAACCGGTGAGCAACGGTATCGTGAACACCGCGGAACTCGGAATCGTAGCGGCGGTGACGTACTCGATGTGGCACCATCCGATCATCGCGCTCGTTGCTGCGCTCACACTTCTCGCGCTGACGCTGTTCCTGGTACGCGCAATCTGGCGTGCAGTCCGGAATCTGTTCAGCGGCAGGCGACCGCTGGACAGCGCAATACCGCTCAGTTGATCGTCATTCCCGCGGAAGCGGGAATGACGAAATCCTGCCGAAGCTGGCGCATCCCCTATCTCGAAAAAACTGCTCCGTGAGGAACGATGTCCCCTTTGAACCCTCGCGGCCAGTTTGCGCCGGTCAGACTGATTCCGGCTTGCTTGCTTCCGGCATCGCGAAAGCGATCATCGAGTGTCAGACGACCGGTGCGCGGATCGAAGTTGATCACGAAGATCCGCTTTCCCTTTCCCGCGGAATTCAACACGATACGCTTGCCGCTGCGATCGATCGCGATCCAGTGCGGTTGTTCATCCGCACCAACGCTCAGACGCGAGACTTCGCGCGGATGTTCCGGGTCGCTGATGTCGAGCGCAACGAGTCCATGATCCGCCGGCACCGGTTGAATCCAGTAGTGCGACGTGGTGATCGGAACACCACACTCGTCTCCATCGAATAGATGCACGAAAGTGGCGAGTGGTCTCTGGCTTCCGACGTCGCGCAACAGATACAGTCCGCAATTAAACGTGTGAATGTAAACGCTGTGTCCATCTGCAAGGAGCCGCGGCTCGCCCGTGTACTCGTTGGCATAGCCGCTGTGTGTCTTCGGACCAGACGGGAGTGCGAAGGTGCGTAACAGCTTGAGATCCGAGAGTCGCCAGATCTGGATCCATTGCGACGTAGCGGTGGTGTCGCCGAGGTTCATGTCGGTGGTCGTCGACACCGCGCGATCTATCGCCGGCATGGGCAGAACGCTGTATGGATATATGTAGCGATCGCGTATGGACGCGTCCACCGCGCTCGCGGTCAGCAGCGGCTTCCCCTGCTCCGTCATCTCGACCAGGCCCCCGGTGACGTGCGACGCCGGATCCTTCATCCCGTGCATTCCTGCAGCGCCAGAACGCATCTCGCGGCGTGTAGTCGTATCCGCACGATATTGAAACGTGGTCAGTACGTTTCCATTTGCCAATCGAATGAACGAATGCGGATGACTGTAGCCAGCGACATCACCAAACGAAGTAATGATTCGCGGCTTGAGTGGATTGTTGAGGTCGAACAGCCACGTGCGGCCAGCCGGAAAATCGTTGGCGAGCAAATGCCCATCTGCCGAAAGTTCATGCTCGGTGTGATGTGGCATTCCCATAGTGCCAGTCGGAATACTCGCCAACACCCGCCCGTACGTGCGGGACGCGGGGTTGGCGTCTATTGTTGCGACGAAGTCACTCGCACCGGCTCCGCCTGCCCAGACAAACAGGTACGACGCCTGGCCCACCGCGATGCGCGGTACGACGACGAGTACCAGCGCCGATGCGAGGAGAGCCAGGGGTCGGGAGAATCTCATAGTTGGTGAAGTCAATCGGGGTTACATCTAGCCATCGTTCTCGTTCTCATTCACGTTGCCGTTCTCGTCGCTCGGCAACGCCGCGGGCAGCCTGAGCGCCGGCAACGTCACGGCCGGTTGGCCCTTGGTCTTCAGCATTGCGTTGAACGACGACAGACCCGTAGTCTTTGTTGCGTTCCACCGTGCCAGCGCATCGCGCGCTTCGTCGCTTGCCCGTGCGCACGCAGCAATCTGTGCCGCAGTAGGCGCAATCTCGGCCGCCTGCATCGCCAGCGACGCCGCCAGTGCTGCGCTGCTCGCACCGTTCAGCGTGATTGCCGGGCGCGCGCCGCCTCGCCCGCCGAAGCCGCCGAACCCGCGGCGGCCGCCGCGTGCCTCGCTCGGCGCTACAGAATCTATCTGAGCCTTGAGCTGATCGATTCCAACGTGCTGTTGCTGGTCGACCGCCTCGAGCTTCTGCTCGAGATCACGCGCCTGTCCGTACGCCATCCGGGTAGTCCGCGCCAGCTCGTACATCTCCATGGAAAGCTTCGTGTTTTCCGCCAACGCCGCTGGTGTGATCCTGACGCGCGGATCAAGCCGAACGGTGAGCGGCTGCGTGTAACTCTTACCCGCGACCGTCAGACGAACCGTGTACGTTCCCGGCGGTGCCCATGGTGAACTCGGCGACGCCGAGCTGCGATTTGGCACTGCACCGGTCGCATCGACACCGCCGCGCTCTTCTGCCAGCGGCTGATATCTCAGGTTCCAGCTGATCCGATGCATTCCGGCACTCGTCGGAACGGATTTTATGCGCGAGGGCCAGTACAACGGTACCGCGCAGTCCGCCGAATTCGGAGCCGTCTTGCATACTCTGTCGTACGCGTCGCGATCGACGGCCGGATCCGGATCCCGTTTCAATTCGCTCGTGTACGTCCGCACAATCTTGCCACCCGCGTCGAGTATGTCGATCGTTACCGGACCTGACACGCTGGACGAGAGATAGTAGTCGATGATCGCGCCGTTCGGCGGATTTTCTCCAGCCGGAAGTTCCGGTGGCCACGGGGTGGGATCGTTCGTCGCCAGGCGAATACGCAGCGCAGTCTCCGGCTTGTACAGGTACGCAGGCGCGCCACTGCGGGCCTCGGCGGCCTGGCGCAGCGGAGTCACGTCGTCAAGGATCCAGAATCCGCGCCCGTGCGTGCCGGCGATCAGATCCGAGCACATGCAGATGCTGTCATCCTTGATCTGAATATCACGAACCGACACGGCCGGCATGTCGAGCCTCAGCGATTGCCAGTTGTCGCCGTCGTCAAACGAGACCCAGACCTGAGTCTCGGTAGATGCGTAGAGCAAACCTTTCTTGCGTGGATCTTCACGAATCGAATTCGTCACGACCCCTGGCGCGATACCGTGGTCGATCTCCGTCCATGTCTTTCCACCGTCGTGCGTGCGCCAGAGATGTGGATTCATATCGTCGATGCGCATCGTGTTCGCCGCAGCGTAGGCGGTCTTCGTATCGAAGTGACCCGCGTCGATGTTGAAAATGCGCGTCCAGGGCTTGATCTGCGAAGGCGTGACGTTGGACCATTTTGCGCCTCCGTCGGTCGTCACCTGTATGTTGCCGTCGTCCGTACCAGCCCAGATGACGTTGATGTCACGGGGCGATGCAGACAGTGCGGTGATGCTCCCCGCTGCGGCAGGCTTTACCTCGCTCGCATACTGACCGACGGTTGCCGGAACCTGCCACGTCTGCCGAGCCAGGTCGGGACTGATGCGGGTCCAGCTGTGAGCGTTGTCAACCGACTTCCAGACTGCGTTGGATGTGTAGAACAGCACTTTCGGATTCACCGGCGACCACACTATCGGCATGGTGCGCACGTTGCGATTGTAATCGGTGCCTCGATCCGTCGCGTCAGGCCCCACCAGCGTCGTCTGACCGGTCCTGCGATTGTACAGGGAGACGCTGTTGCGCATGCTGCCGAACACCAGATCCGGATCCTTCGGATCACTCGCTGCAACGCCGTACTCCTGGATGTTCACCGGATGCCAGTCGTGAAATGTGATTTCACCATCCATCGATCTGCTATCGACGCACGCAGAACCGGAGTCCTGCTGTCCGCCACAAACGCGATATGGAAACGCGTCGTCAGTGGAGACGTGATACATCGCCGCTGTGTTCTGGTTGTACCAGTTGCTCCACGACTCGCCGCGATTCCCCGACACGACCGCGCCCTGATCCGCTACAACGAGCAGGATGTTCGGGTCGTTCGGATTGATCCACGCCTTCTGATAATCATCTCCGCCAGGTGCGCCGCGCACTGCGCTCCAAGTCACACCGCCATCCTCCGTGCGCCAGAACACGGTCGACGCGCTGTAGACAACATCCGGGTTCTTCGGATCAACCGCAATCGTGGGAAGATCGCCGCCACCGATGCGGGCTAATGGGCGAGGGTCGAGCGGTGCACTCTCCGACGCGCCCGGTGTTTTTGGATCGTGTGCAGCGAGATACCAGTGCTCGCCGGAATCGGTCGATTTGTAGAAACCGATGCTTCCCGTAGTGTTCGGCCGGCCCGTATTCGCCGAGCCTGATGTTCCCGCGACCATAGCATAGATGGTGCTCGGATTGCTCATTGAAATACCGAGGTTCGCCTCGATGACACCGGACGGCAGCCCGTTGGTCAGCGGACTCCACGTCGTTCCACCGTCAGTGGACTTGAAGATGCCACCGCCCGCGCCGCCGAACTCCGCACCCTCGAGATAGCTCTGCTGCTGCTGCCAGAGAGCGGCATAGACGATGTTCGGATTCTTTGGATCGATGCGGACGTCGTTGCCGCTCATGTATTCGCTCTTGTACAGAACTTTCTCAAAAGTCTTTCCGCCGTCGGTCGAGCGAAATATTCCGCGCTCCGGATTCGGACCGTATGGATGACCGAGTGCCGCGACGAACAGACGGTTCGGATTGGTCGGGTCCACGTCAATGTTCGCGATCATCTGGCTGTCGCGAAGGCCCAGGTGCGTCCATGTCTTTCCACCGTCGACTGATTTGTACACGCCGTCGCCAGTTGAAAGATCGGGCCTGATGATTCCGGCACCGGTGCCTACATATATGATGTTCGGATTTGAAGGCGCAACGGCAATCGCGCCAATCGATCCCGTTGGCTCATGATCGAACAGCGGCACCCAGTTGGAGCCGTAATCGGTCGATCTCCAGACACCGCCATTGTCGTACCCAACGTAGAACACGTTTGGCTGGCTCGGCACACCTGACAGGGCGCGAGCTCGACCGGCCCGCGTCGGCCCGATTTCACGCCAGTGCATCTCGGAGTAGAGGTCGGTTGACTGAGCGCTTGCTACGGATGCAGCGGCGGCAGTAGCCGTGAGCAACGCCAGGCACGCGGCGCCGGAGAGGAATCGGGAAATCGGCATTCGAATTGGCCTTCGGAGAATGGTGCTGAAAAAGCGGAGATGAGGAAATTCTAGCTGTGAGATTACGCGCTAGATAGTGTACGCACTGGACAGCCGTCCGGTTGCAGGCCGTTCAGAGGCTGGAAAAGTGCGCTATTGCACAAAAATCCCGTCTGCCCACGCCTGCCCTAATGGCTATCGCCCCGGAGAACAAACGCTACTGTCGGATCCACCGGATAGCGCCCGAAATGCGCGCCGTAGATGGCGAGCCCGCCGGGCATCGCCTCGCTGACCTCCAGGCGAATCACGAGTTGGCCGGACCGCGCGGCACGCTCGATCGTCGAAGCCGGAATCGGGACTGTGATCAACTGCCCGTAGGAACCGGCTTCGCGTAGATATTTGTCGCGCTTCTGGGAGTACCACGACAGAATCCCTCGATGGTCTGCAGGATCATCACGAAGATCATAACGTCCTGCGACTTCGCCATTCACGCGGACGGTGACAGCACTCGGAAAGAGCCTCTCGTCCGTCATCGGGTACGCATTCCGATTTCGGCTCGGATCCTGGAGACCACCCCCACGCATGTAATCGCCGTTGTCTCGCACGGTGGAATCGCGATCCTTGCCGAATAGCTGTTTCGCTGACGCTTCCACAATGAATTCGGTTTCCCGAACGTCGCTCAGTTTTAGATCCCGCGGCCACGGGATTCGATATTCAAAGAAACCCGCCCCCGCTCCGTCTGCCTTGAGGCTGTCGAGTACGTTCCAGCTTTTCTGTGACCAGTGTGCCTTCGTGTAGGATGTCGCACCAACGCTCACTATGCGCGCCTTGCGGCCATCTTCGAGCCTGAATACGCTCGGCACCGCGGCATCAACAACGAACGTCGTGAAGTTCCGCTGCAGCACCTTACCCGCCATGTCTTCGAGTCTCACCGCGAGCACCGCAACCGATCGTTCATTCGGCATTTTGATCGTCAACGGCGCAAGAGACTCTGACATCCACGGCCGATACGGGATTTGCCGCGTCGATGTGGAGTAAGTCTCCTTTTCGCCCAGAGCGTCCCAGCCGTAAAGCTCGAAACGAAGTGTGAGCGAATCGCCGTATGCATGACTTCCCGACATGAACGAGGCGTAAAGAGGTACTTGTACCGATTCGCCGGCGTGTACGCTCGTGGCCATCACTGTCGCCGACCCAACCGCGATGTACATCGGCGAATTGAGATCGCGGATCGTCATCCCCGGTACGAGATCCCCGAGACCGGTTTCCTTGCTGGTCCGATCGGCGCGCAGGTATCCGTTCCATTCGTTGATCACGTCGTCCAATTCGGTGTACAGCCAACCCGCGAGCTTGGGATGCATGCGGAATGCATTCACGGCCAGATGATAATCCCAACTCCAGTCAACGTCGCCAGTGGATCCGTTGTAGCCCCACACGTCGCCGAACTCGGAGTTCATCATCGGCTGGTGAGCCTGTACGTAACCGTGCTCGAAATTCCACGGTGACCCTGGATTGGTGCTGTCACTCACCATGTCGAGATGATCCTGCCACTCCCAGCCGGCCAGATAATCATGCCACGAGTTGATGTCAGTGACAGTGTGGCCCCAACCGCAGCAGGGTGAATTGTCCTCCACGAGTCGTGTGGGGTCGAGCCGCTTCGCGAGCTGCACGCTCTGAATCACGCGGCGTTGCGTCGCCGGCAGATAGACATCCTTGCCGTTGACCTTGCTTGTGAGACCCCATGTCTCGTTATACATGATCCATGAGAAGATCGACGGATGGTTGTAGTCGCGCTCGATCATCTCACTCAGTGCGTAGTCATGCTCGTGAAACGCGACCGAGTCTGGCGGTCCCCACCAATTGGGAACGTCGGCCATAATCAGAAGACCGAGTTTGTCGGCCCAGTACAGCTTGCGCGGCGCCTCGATCTTGATATGTTCGCGAACCCCGGTCAGACCCAACTGCCGCGCGTGAATAATCTCATTGCGCAATATGGAATCAGTTGGAAATGTGTAGAACCCTTCTGGATGGTAGGACTGATCGAGTGCGAGCTGCAGGTAAACAGGCTTGCCGTTGATCGCAACGTATGGAATGCTGGTGCCGGGAAGATCGACCACTGATATCTCGCGCATTCCGAAATACGTATCCACGCTATCCTTTGCGATTCCCGCGCCTTCGGCGGTTACTGCTACCTGATAAAGAAATGGATCGTCCGGTGACCAGAGTCGCGCATCTGGTATCGCGATATCGAATCGGGCCGAACTTGCGCCACGCGCGATATGTTGGATGACAACCGGCGGCAAGGCCGCGCCGCCTGCGGTCAGTGTATCTCCATTCCTGAATGCGATGCGCAACGTCATCGGTTGCGGTGCCGGCTCGAGCAGTCGCGCATCTACAGAGACGCGGCCCGTGTGAATGTCCGGAGTGAAATGCACGTATTGCAGCGGGTCGCCGCCGCGTGCTTCGAGATACACGGTTTGCCACATCCCGCGCGCCTTGCCGTATCCCTGTTTGCCTTCGAGTTTGAACGCGTGGGGGCTGTCATCCACGCGCATGGTGAGCCGCTGCTCCGAGCCAAACTTCGTCGTCGAAGTAAGCTCCATCGAGAATGGAGTGTAGCCGCCCTGATGATCGCCGAGCTTTTTGCCGTCGAGCCACGCGGAAGTTCGCCAGTCGGACGCACCAACGACGAGAAAGACCCGTTTGCCGCGCCAGCTGGCCGGCACTCTGATCGTCCTGTCGTACCAACCGATGTCCGCGCTGTCGGGCACGCCGGACAGCGGCGCGCCCCATGAAAACGGGACGAGAATCGAGTGAGTCGAGACGAGTGCTGCGCCATACCAACCCGCCTTCTCTCCTTCGTTCTGCTGGTCAAACCTGAAATGCCAGCGACCGTTCAGATTCAGCCACTGGGCTCTCTCGAAGTCGGGCCTGGGGTTCTCCGGGAGCGGAATCACCGAGTCCGGAGCAGTCGCTGGGGTCTGAGCAATCGCCGGATCCCCCAATAGGCAGATCGTAGCAGCGCCGAGCGCGGTGCCGACACACACAGCTCGGCGGATGAGGTGTAAACGCAGTAGAAATGCCACGGCCAATTTTCAGTAGTTTATTGTGAACTCGAAGTCCTCTGGAAACTTGCCCGCCTCTCGTCACATGGACAACGACCACGTGAATCGCTTCTTGACGACCAGCTGCTGGATCGGCTTGATAATACTCGGTGCCGGAGCAGCGTGCACGGGGAAAAGCGCTGACAACGGGACCGGTTCCGTGAAACCTGCATCCGTGACTCAGGCACCGTTCGGAACCACCACCGATGGCCAGCCGGTCACCATCTACACGCTTACGAACGCAAGCGGGATGGAGTTGCGCGCCACGAACTACGGAGGCGTGATAGTCTCGCTTCGCGTTCCCGACCGCAACCACAAACTCGGGGACATCGTACTGGGATTCGATTCGCTCCCGCCGTACGAAACGGTGTCGCCGTATTTCGGCGCGCTGGTCGGGAGGTACGGCAACCGGATCGCGAAGGGCCGCTTCACGCTCGATGGGCACACCTACACGCTCGCCGTGAACAATGGCCCGAACAGCCTGCACGGTGGACTCAGGGGGTTCAACAAGTTCGTCTGGCGCGCCGAGCCGTTTCAGAGAGCCGACAGCGTCGGCCTGACCCTCGTGCGAACGAGTCGTGACGGTGAGGAGGGCTATCCGGGCAATCTGAAGGTGACAGTGACGTACACGCTCACCGACAGCAACGAAGTCATCTTCGATTACAGGGCGACGACGGACAAGGCCACGCCGATCAATCTCACGCAGCACAGCTACTTCAATCTCGCCGACGGTGGCTCGAGCAGCATCCTGGGTCACGTCATGAAGATCAACGCCGACAGCTTCACTCCTGTGGACTCGACGCAAATCCCTACTGGGGAGATCCGGAGCGTTACCGGAACACCCTTCGACTTCCGAACGCCGATCACGATCGGTGCACGGATCGACAGCGACGACGAGCAGTTGAAGATCGGTATGGGATACGACCACAACTTCGTACTTCGGAAGGACTCGGCGAGCGCTACCGGCAACGATACGTCACTGAAGATGACACTCGCCGCGACGGTATATGAGCCCGCCAGCGGGCGCGTGATGCAGGTGTACACGAGCGAGCCCGGACTGCAGTTTTACACGGGAAACTTTCTAGACGGCACACTGCACGGGAAAAACGGCGTTGCGTACCAGCGCCGATCGGGCTTCGTGATGGAGACACAGCATTATCCCGATTCGCCAAATCACGCGAAGTTTCCGTCGACGATACTTCGCCCGGGCAAGGAATATCACTCGAGATCCGTGTACAGCTTTTCGGTGCGGGAATAGGTGGGTGCGTCGGATCATGCGACAGTATGCCAGCCGGCGGCATATGACGGCAAAGACGTAGTTTATGGTCAACCCAGGGTATCGCTCCCCCATGTGCAATTCGTCTCGCATCTTCAGAATCCATGCATTGCGTATGCAGACGCCACACATCACGCCCAATCGAGTTCCGCGTCTCGCTGCAATCCTACTCGCAATCGTTGTCGCCGTAATTGATCCACATGCTGCAGCGGCGCAGAAGCGTGAGACGAGGTTCGTGGCACCGACAGATCAGACAGTCACGACGCGTATCGAGGAAAGTTTTGGCGATACTCCGTACCAGGTGATCTGGATATGGAATGGGTCGACGGTGCCGATCCGTGTGTACAGTGTCACGCTGCGGAATTGCGAGAACATCAAGGAACAGTGTGACCCATACCCGCTGAACCTGCGGGTCGGGCCTGGCGACCACGCAATGTTGCGTCGCGTTGATCCAAAGGATGCAAACGCAAGCTTCAGCTTCCGATTTACCTTTGGGTGGCGAGCAGATTCCAGCGAAGCCGTTGCGCTCCACGTACTTGCCGACAATGGTGTCGCAAAGGCGCAACGACTTTTGACTGCACAGAGCGCCGCCGATTCTGATCAAAAGGCCGCTGTCGGCGTCCACGACGTCAACCTTGACCCCGACGATATCGCTGCACTCGGCACGAGGATCGTCGGGATCCGCGCCGAGCCCGACTCGATTCACCTTCGCGTTGGCCAGATCTTGCCGTTGAGCAAATTGAACATCCTCGCAGTCGATGCCCAGGGAGGCCTGCTTGGGCGAGTCTGGGGATACAATCTCCGTATCGCGGGCACCGTAGTGACAATGCGCGCGGATACTATCGTGGCCCAGAAAGTCGGCCATACGAAATTGGACTTCCACCTGACGACAGCCGCAAATCCACTAGGTGTAACCGTTCCACTCATCGTAACACCGGCTGACACGGCGAAGTGAGCGGCATGCAGCACCTCATACTGAAGGGCGAATAGGCCTCGTCGCAGTCACAATGGAAGGGGCGCGGGCCGCTGCGCGAGCGTACGATTACCCAGAACCGGGCATGGACTTCAACCGTGACGGTCGTGTAGCTTAGCCGCGTGTCCACCAACTCCAGAATCTCTGCTCACCCACACACTGATGACTCACCCGACCTGAGCTCGAATCGCAGTTTGGACCCGGCGGACTGGGAAGCATTTCGCGCTCAAGCGCACAGCATGCTCGACGACATGATCGATTACACCCGCGATCTGCGCGACCGGCCACTGTGGAAGCCGATGCCCCCCGAGATTCGAATCGGCTTCGACGAGCCGTTGCCGAGTTCCCCGACGGAGCTCGCCTCGGTGCATCGGCGATTCATGCAGGAGATCCTTCCCTATGGAGGCGGCAATCCGCACCCGGGATTCATGGGTTGGGTGCAAGGTGGCGGGACTCCTGTCGGAATGGTGGCCGAGATGCTTGCCGCTGGGCTTGACGCCAACCTGGGCGGGAGAGATCACGCTCCGATCGAGGTCGAGCGTCAGATTCTCCGCTGGGTTCGCGATCTGATTGGCTTCCCCGATAGCGCGGAGGGGATATTCGTCACGGGAACGTCCATCGCGACCTTCATCGGCGTACTCGTGGCGCGCACCCGGGCGCATGGGCCCACGGTGCGCGCCACCGGGGTCGTCGCCGGAGCGCTCACCGCCTACACTTCTACAGCGAGCCACGAATCCGTTCGACGCGCCATGGAAATGGCGGGGCTCGGCAGCGATTCCCTGCGGCTGATAGAGGTCAACGATCGCGACCAGATGAGCCTTCCAGCTCTGATCGCGGCGATCGGCGCGGACAGGGCAGCCGGACGAACGCCCTTCCTCATCGGCGGATCGGCAGGAACAGTCGACGCTGGTGCGATCGACGATCTCGATGCGCTTGCCGACATAGCCGCACGTGAGCACATCTGGCTGCACATTGACGGTGCGTATGCCGCGATGGGGATGCTTGCGCCGGACATAGCCCCTTTGATGCGCGGGATCGAGCGCGCCGATTCGCTCGCCTTTGATTTTCACAAGTGGGGACAGGTACCGTACGACGCTGGCTTCATCTTGGTGCGTGACGGCAGACTTCAGCGTGACACATTTACATCACCAGCAGCATATCTATCGCGCGATCAGCGTGGGATGGCGGCAGGCGAATGGTGGCCATGCGACTACGGGCCGGATCTTTCCCGGAGCTTCAAGGCGCTCAAGACATGGTTCACGCTGATGGTCCACGGGACCGACGCGCTCGGTGAGACGATCTCGCGCACGTGTGCACTTGCGAGAGAGCTTGGAAGGATCGTGGAAGCAACACCGGAGCTCGAGCTGTTGTCCCCCGTTCAATTGAACATCGTTTGCTTTCGATACAGGAGCAACGAGCCTGACGTGCTCAACGCGAGTATTGTGGCGGCGCTTCAGGCAGGCGGTATCGTGGCGCCATCGCTCACGAAGATCCGCGGCCGCGTGGCAATCCGCGCCGCGATTGTCAATCACCGCACGGAATTGCGAGACGTGACCGCGCTCATCGACGCCACGCTCGCGCTCGGTCGCGCGGCACAACAGAAAGAGCTGTGACCAGTCCCGTGCCTCCCGTACCGAACGAGGATTCAATCCCGGACACGGCGGGATTGGCGAAACTCGCGCGCCTGATCTACAGCGGAGCGGATCCAGGCCCGATCATCGCGGAGCTGAGTTCTCGCGCATCGGCCGATCCAGAAGACGCTGGTGCGCTGATGGATCTGTCGATGATCGTTCAACTCGCTGGCGACAGAACGCAGGGGCTCGCCATCCAGTCCCTCGCACTCGAGTCGAGCCGCCTTTATCGCTGCGTACACGGAAGCGGGACAGGGCTCCGGGTCCTCGCGCTCCAGGCGTCGGGCGACTTCATGGCGAATACGCCGCTCGACTTCCTTTTTGACGGCTCAGATGTAACTGTCCATTACGCGTATCTGCCAGACAATGCAGCGTTGCCGGCACCGCTACCGGATCACGATGTTGCATTCATGGGCGTCGCCGAGTCGGACGCCAACCGGGATCTCCTGCAGAACGTGGCGGAGCTTCTGGTCACGTTCGCCAAGCCGGTGATCAACAGCGACGCGCGATTGATAGTGCAGATTGCGCGCGACCGGTTGTGGAAGCTGTTTCAATCGTCATCACGCGTCCTTGCGCCGCGCAACGCACGCGTCAACCGAGCCGAGTTGACACCGCTCGCCACCAACATCGCGTCGCTGGGTGCCCTGCTGCCCGACGCACACTTTCCGATCCTGGTTCGACCGGTTGATTCGCACGCCGGACACGGCCTCGGAAAGATCAATGACCCTGGCGAGCTTTCGGCGTATCTCGCCGCGAGCGATGTCGACGATTTCTACATCGCACCTTATATCGACTACCGCAGTCGCGACAATAAATTCCGCAAGTACAGAATCGTCTTTATCGATGGCGCCGCGTACCTTGCCCACCTTGCGATATCCGACGACTGGATGGTGCACTATCTCAACGCAGGCATGCACCAGAGCGCAGACAAGCGGGACGAGGAAGCCGAGTGCATGGCACATTTCGACGACGATTTTGGAACTCGGCATCGAATCGCGCTGGGAGAGATCGCGTCGAAAGTCGGACTCGACTACTTCGCCGTAGACTGCGCCGAGACGCAGGACGGCCGCATCCTTGTGTTCGAAGGCGGGACTGGAATGATTGTTCACGCCATGGATCCAGCCGACCTGTTTCCGTACAAGCAGATCCAGATGCGAAAGATCTTTCACGCGTTTGCAGCGATGCTCGAGCGGCGCGTGGGCAACGCCTCGCACTTTTCGCCGAACGCGTTACATTAGCGGAGTTCCAGGAAATCGGCGGCTTTCCGCGACTGCGCTCGGCGTTTTCTTGACACCGGCACTGTCCTCTACAAGGCACGAGTGGGTAAATGCCGAAGCAACGACACGGTACGCCCTGGTCCTTCGTCGCGACTCTCGCGGTGTGCATTGCACTGGGCGCGACCAGTGTTGAGGCGCAGTCGGTAGATGCCAAGTCGGCGGCGGGCACCGTAGCGTGTCTGGACACAGTTTCGCTGACCCCGTCGAAACAGATGCTCGTCTATCTTCGCGCAGGCGTCGCGGACTCGGCGGATACTGGCTTCGCGCAGATGGCTGATCTATTCACACAATCCGCGTCCCAGCACTTGCGACAACTACTGCACGGGAAAGGATCTGTGCTGCCGCGCGGTGAGCCGGTGATTACATGGCGTCACATCGAATCGCATCCCGCACTTGGTGTGACAGTGTACCGCGAAGGTCCCCCTACCTTCAGATCGTTGTCGCCGCGGATTGATTCTGTCGCCGGTGCACTATTGCTGAGGGCGGCACACGACGCACAGGCCGCGGGAGACGGCACATTCTGGCCCGGCGAAACACCAGGTGATTCCGCGCGGTTCGTGATTGAATTCGCATTACCGACACTCGGACAGGCATTTCCCTACGGAAGCGCGCGCGTCGCGTTCCCGACATTCTCCGTGATGTTTCCGCCATTCTCGCCTGTGACCGCAACGGGCACATCCGCGCCTGCAGATCCGTTCGCTGGAAGCCAGCTGCAACCAACCGGAGAAGTCGTTACCGATTTCGAAGTCGACTCGACCGGGCACGTCGACCCATCGACCATCTCGGAAGTCTGGCCAGTTGGCAAGGAACGTCCAACCGGGCAGGCGCTTGCGACTTACAATGCATTTCTCAAATCAGTGATGCGATGGTTACCGACGGCCACATTCATACCGGCACGCATCGGCGGATGCCCGATCAGGCAGAGAATAAGAGAACCGATCACTTTCGGGGTGTCGCAGTGATGAGTTGTTGTGATCGCTATCGCTCTCGCGTCCCACGCCCGCCAGAATGCGAATGAGCCTGGCGCGGAATCCGCGCCAGGCTCATTCAACGGCATACCGAAAGCCAGCTTGCTGACTCTCTACTTGTTTGTGCCGACGTCCGGCCCAACCTGCAACCGAAAAACAGCCCGACGATTCGGCGCCTGTCCCGCTATACCTGACGCTTCGGTGACCGGATGGCGTTCACCTTGGGATTCCACGAGCACGCGGCTCGCATTCACGCCGTGCGTTACGATGTAGGACTTCGCGGCGTTGGCGCGTTGCGCACCAAGCGCGACGTTGTATGCGCTGCTTCCAAAACGATCAGTGTATCCCACGATCATGACCGACATCTGCGGATTGGCGCGGAACAACTCTACCTTCTCATCCAGAATCGCTCTCGCAGAATCGGTTAGCTCCGATTTGTCGAAGGCGAAGTGGATGGTGGCCTGCATCGTTTCGGCGTTTGTGGCAGACACCGGAACGGGTGCCCTGACCGGTGAATTGCGCAACGAATCGCGCAGCGAGTTCAGTTCCGCATCGCTATCGCGCAGACGCCGGGTCTCAGCCGCGCTGACCGAATCCGTGTGCGCGATCATCGGCGCAGGTGCCGGGATCATCGCGACGCTCTGTCGCCGAGCCGGGTGGCGATAAAGGCTCACACCGACACGAACGCTTTTGTAAGTCTTCCAGTTCTGATTCGCGAGCCAGTCCCAGACACCGTCCACTCGCAGCGCGGCGTTATCGGTCAGCGCCAACTTGGCACCCACCAGTCCGTCGACGCCGTAGCTGTGCATGAAGTTCGTCTCGGTGGACACGCCTGCTCCGCCGCCAATCAGGAACGACACTGCGCCAACCTTGACCGGAGCGGCGACGAGCCGCCCCGAGAGAATACCAACATTCACGCTGTTGAGGCCGTTGGGGCGACTGGCCCGCATCTCGGCGTCTTCGAATTCCATCGACAGTCGGGGATTGAGGAAGATGCCAACGCGGCCACCTCCACCGTAGCCCGACGTGAGACTGAGGCTATTGTCGAACGTTGCAGCGCTCCCGAACGCCCCAAATTCCACTGTTCCCCGTTCCTGTGCTGCCGCGGGTATGGCGCACATGAGCGTTGCCATACCAGCAATAAAGACTTTGATCGACATCCAATTCTCCGGTAGATACTTCAATGAGCACTTCCTGACCGTGACAGAGATCGAGACCGGACAGCCGTCCGGTCTCGACCCTTGCCGGCATTACGGAAGCGTGATGACGTTATTGGTTCCGAGCGATACTGCGCCGTTGCGTGCGAGAGCACGGCCGAGCAGCGTCGCGTTATCCACTAGTGTGATGCTGGTGTAGGCGACGATGTTGCCCTGCCAGTGCGATGCGGTACCGATGGTGGCCGAGGTTCCGACCTGCCAGTACACGTTCTTGGCCTGAGCACCGTTGATGAGCACTACGTCACCGGCCGTGGTAAGTCCGCTACCGGCCTGGAAGACGAAGGTCGCATTCGGATCGCCGCCGCCATCGAGTGTAAGAGTGCCGGTTACGCCGATTCCGCTCGCGGTGCAGTAGACTCCTGCGGCCTTGGTCGTACCGCCGAGGTTCGCCACGATGGCATTGGCTGGTGCGCACGGGAGAGCAGCCAGCGTGTTGTACGCCTTGGTCAGATCGATCTGGGCCTGCGCAGCCACGGCGTCACCAAGATGCTGCACACCAGTGATGACGCACGGTCCAAAGCCAGTGATCGTGTTGCCTGGGCTGATGCTCACGTCGGCGTTGATGGTACCGAGGCTGACGCACGTCACTGCGGTGCCGGCCATGATGCCATTCGGTGCCGCCGCGCCAAGATCGATGAGCGAGGCCGATGGTGGTGGAACGGTCGCCAGCACAGTTACCGTTGCCGTTCCAGAAATCGTACCACTCGTCGCCTTCACTGTGTTGGTGAACGTTCCCGCCGTAGAACCAGCGGTGAAGCGACCCGTCGAGTCAATGCTGCCGCCGCCATTCACTACAGACCATACTGGCGTGAATGTGGTGGTGTTTCCGTTGCCGTCGCGGCCAACCGCTGTGAACTGCTGCGTGGCGCCGATCGCAGTCGTATCAGGATTCGGTGTCACCGTGATCGTTGCAAGTGGTGGCGGAGCCGGCGGGGTGGACGTTACCGTCACAGTTGCCGTCGCCGAGATCGTGCCGCTCGTTGCCTTGATCGTGTTGGTGTAAGTGCCCGGTGTCGAGCCGGCAGTGAAGAGACCGGCTGCGGTGATAGTCCCCCCGCCTGCAGCGACTGACCAGGTCGGCGTGAGCGCAACGGAGTTGCCCGCCGCGTCCCTGCCAACGGCGGTGAACTGCTGCGCGCTGCGCACCAGCATCGTCTGCGGACTTGGTGAGATGGTGATGGTGGCCAGCTGACCTGCGGTGACGATCACCGTTGCGGTGCTGGTCATGCCGGCGCTGGTTGCCATCACAGTGTTCGTGTAGGTGCCAGGCGTCGCGGATGCCGTGAAGACGCCGGAGCTGGTGATGCTACCCCCGCCGGTGACGACAGACCAGGTAGGCGTGATGGCTACCTTCGCGCCAGAATAATCCGTCCCGACAGCCGTGAACTGCTGCGTGCCGTTCGCTGCAAGCGTCTGCGGATTCGGCGAGACGCTGATGGCCGAGACAGTGCCTGGATTGCTGATACCGTGGACGTCGCAGGCTGTCGCGAGGAGTCCGGCGAACCCAATTACCGCGACTGATCGTGCGATGCGCGCACTGCGAACCAGCAGCCGCGAAGCGCGGCTACTTACTAATGTCTTCTTCATATTGTAGAGCCGTTGTGCATGTGAACGCGAGAAAGTGCCGATGCGCCCCGGCTCGCGGTGATCCTCACGCGATGCTTTTCAACCAACGGATGCGTGAGCGTGATCCCCGTCACGAGGAGGACTCGTGGCTGTGCAGAGTGCAACAAGAAAAAAACATTTGAAAATTGGAGATCGCACACAGTGCGGCGCAGTGAACTCCGGCACGTCGATCAGCTGTGTACGTTCGAGTGCGCTGCACAGTACGATAACGACCGATCGCGAACGTTCTGTCCGACGACAGCAGTGCGGTAGATCCAACTCATAATCCCGATAATTCCCCTTCGTGATTCACTCTTGTCACCCGTAGTTCCGTGACAGCGAGACGCTGTCACTGCGTGGCCCTCACTTTTCTTGAAGTGGGTCTGAACCCGGAGTCTGGGCCCATTCGTCAGGCCAGTTGTGCGCCGTGGTTCCCCGTTCTCCTGGTCCGACAGTACTGATCTCGTTCGATGCGGCCGCGCAGCAGGCTCGCACAATCCGCCCCCATGGACGCTGCACGAGGGATGCAGGGGAGCTGACCTCTCTCAACTGACGGTCAACCTAGAACTGACCAGTGCAACTGAACTTGGGCGTCCGGTGGAGGTCGGAAGGAGCCTGCGATGCCTGGCGCCGATAGCCGTATATTCTTACGCGCGTTCAGGGAGGCCTCTGACGCACACAGCTAATGACCTACGACACAATCCGCCATGGACTCCATCATCGTTTCGCAGGTCACCGACATTCCGTACAGCATGACCACGACGGGATTCGACATCCCCGGCTTTCGAATCGTGGCGAACTTGGGTGTGGTGCGCGGTGTTGTCGTCCGGTCACGGTCGGTGTTTGGGACCCTGGGGGCCGGCCTGCAAACCTTGTTCGGCGGGAACATCTCGCTCTTTACAGAACTCGCCGAGCGCACCCGTCGGCAAGCGTTTGACACCATGTTGGTTCACGCGCACATGACAGAGGCCGATGCGGTGATCGGCATCCGGTACGACGCGAATGAGTTGATGCAGGGCGTGACCGAAGTCCTCTGTTATGGGACGGCTGTCAAGGTGCAACCGCTCGAAGCCTGAGCCGCCCGCCCGATCAAGGGCCGCTCCGTCACACGCTCCGACAGGGAACTCGGTGTCCACCCTGACTGACAGGACAGCGATCTTGTTACTGTCTCAAGAAAACACCTTACAAGCGGCTCAATCTTGTCGCGCTTGCGCGTGTCATGTTCCCTCGAGCGAGCGTAGTGAAGGTGAAATACTTTACTGCGCGCCCGCGTCGCCATCAACACCCACCGAGCGGTTAACACGTGATGACACCACCGCGAGCCAACGCGTGAGAGCGAGAAGGCTCCCCATGAAAGCACCAACCACAACCGGAGCCCAGTTCCCGCGGATCCACTCCGCACCGTGTAAAGCGCCACTGATGTAGAGGGGTCCGGCGATAACCAACGCACCCACAACAAACCCAGCGAGCATGGTAATTGTCGGACGTCGAGGTACGAATTGCCACCAACCACCCGTCCGGTGCGCATCCGACGCTGGTGCTCGTCGCTCGAGAACGAAAACGGACCACGCGAGCAGTGCAGTGAACATCACGGCTAGCGCGACGCCTTCGGGATACCGAACACTATCCGATTGAGCGAGAGGCTCGGCGACGAGCGCAAGGCCAAGCGGAAAGAGCCATACCTGCAGTGCGTGGCCAACCCATCCGTCTTCGACACTGAAGTCGGATTGATGAACGTACTCGCCATCGAGTATGTCGACCAGCCAGACCTTGGCACGTTGGGAGTAGACAATAGCCAGTACTATCGCCCCCCAAAGCATTCGTTCAACCAGGCTCGCGTTCCTGGTGCGCGACCACGTCCATTCCGCGGCAATACCGACCACTACGACCAATGCCACCAGAAGCAATAAACGCGAACGTTGGCTCACCATGGCGTACAATTCTACAGCGCACGCTCAATGGCGTCGAGCAAACTCAAACTGTCGACGCGGTACCGGCTACAGCGAGCGAATACCTACCCCCGCACCAACGCCTTGTACTTGATCCGCTTCGGCTGATCCGCATCTGTCCCCTTCCGTCGATGCAGATCCAACTCATAGTCCCGATAATTCCCCTCGAACCAGACCACCTCGCTATCTCCCTCAAACGCAAGCATGTGCGTCGCAATGCGATCCAGAAACCACCGATCGTGCGAAATCACCACCGCACATCCCGCGAAATCGATCAACGCATCTTCCAGCGCGCGCAGCGTATCGACGTCGAGATCGTTCGTCGGTTCATCCAGCAGCAGCAGATTTCCGCCAGCCTTCAGAACCTTCGCGAGCTGCAGCCTGTTGCGCTCTCCGCCGGAAAGATCACCGACTTTCTTCTGCTGATCCGTCCCCTTGAAATTGAAGCTCGACAGATACGCGCGCGCGTTCATCTCGCGCTTCCCGACCTGAATCAGGTCATGCCCCTGACTCACTTCGTCGTACACTGACTTCCCCGGATTCAGCTGTCGTTCCTGATCCGCATACGCGAGCACAACCGTATCTCCGATCGTCAACGACCCGGCGTCCGGCTTCTCCGTTCCCTCGATCATCCGGAACATCGTCGTCTTTCCAGCACCATTCGGTCCGATCACTCCGACGATCCCGCCGCGCGGCAGTGAGAAGGTGAGATCGTCGTACAACAACTTGTCGCCGTAACCCTTCTTCAATCCCTTCGCGATCACGACGTCGTTGCCGAGCCGAGGCGGTGGCGGGATCACGATCTCGTGCGACATCGTTTTTTCGGCTGTGTCCGCTTCCGCCAGCTCCTCGTATCGCTTCACACGAGCCTGATTCTTCGCCTGTCGCGCGCGCGGCGCCATTCTCACCCACTCGAGCTCGCGCTCCAGCGTCCGCTGGCGCGCTGATTCCGTCTTCTCCTCGAGTTGCAGACGCGAACGCTTCTGCTCCAGCCACGACGTGTAGTTCCCCTCGTATGGAATCCCCGCGCCGCGATCCAGCTCGAGAATCCACTGCGCGACGTTGTCCAGGAAATATCGATCGTGCGTGATCGCGACGACGGTCCCCCGAAACTCCGCGAGATGTCGCTCGAGCCACGCAACCGATTCGGCATCGAGATGGTTCGTCGGCTCGTCGAGCAACAACATGTCCGGTTGCTCGAGCAGCACTCTGCACAACGCAACACGACGCTTCTCGCCACCCGATAGTGTCGTGACTGTCGCGTCAGCCGGCGGCAGTCTCAATGCGTCCATCGCGATCTCTATCGTGCGGTCCAGCTCCCACGCGTTCGCTGCATCTATCTGCTCCTGAACGCGACCCTGCTGTTCCAGCAGCTTGTTCATCTCGTCGTCGCCCATCGGCTCGGCGAACTTCATCGAAATCTCCTCGAATTTCCTGAGAAGATCGCGCGTCGCCTTCACCCCTTCCTCGACGTTCTCGCGCACCGTCTTCGATGCGTCGAGCTGCGGCTCCTGCGGCAGGTATCCGATCCGCGTTCCCGGGTGCGCCCACGCCTCGCCCTGGAAATCCTGATCGACACCCGCCATGATCCGGAGCAGGGAAGATTTCCCCGCTCCGTTGGCGCCCAGTACCCCGATCTTTGCGCCTGGGTAGAACGAAAGCCAGATTCCCTTTAGGATTTCGCGTGAAGGTGGTACGACCTTCCGGAGATCCTTCATGACGTAGATGAACTGTGGCGCCACTGATAGCCTCGAAAACGGTGATACTTTGAGCTAGACTGGATGCTGCCCGCAAGTCCGAGCTTGTCGGGCGCGCGTCCTCCAAATGTAGTCAGCCAGTCAGTGCCGAAACCGCGTCACGTGATGCCTTCCTTCTGCCTCCGTCCGCTGCATCACCGCCAATGATCGTTCTCCAGACCGACCGCCTGATCCTGCGCTATCTAACGACCGATGATGCCGAGTTTGTGCTGCGACTCGTCAACGACCCGTCATTCATCGCGAACATCGGCGATCGCGGGATACGCTCGCTCGAACAGGCCACGAATTACCTGCTGGATGGGCCGATGAGCAGCTACCGCCATCACGGCCACGGCCCTTATATGGTAGCGCTCAAGGCTGCACTCGTCCCCATCGGGTTGTGCGGACTGCTCAAGCGACTTCAGTTCGACGACGTGGACCTTGGCTACGCCCTTCTTCCGGAATTCTGGAGGCAGGGCTTCGCCTTCGAGGCCGCATCGGCGGTCCTCGATTACGCCTACGACTCGCTGAACCTCCCACGCACGCTGGGCCTCGTTTCACCCGACAACGCGCCCTCGATCAGACTACTGGAAAAGCTTGGCTTCGAGTTTTCCGAGCTTCGTCAGATGAAGGAAAATGGACCTCCGACGGCGGTGTACATGCACACGTCCAGCCGCACGCGTAACCGCCCGCCGGTGACATGATCGGCCCTCGGTAAGCCTCCGAGCGATCGTCGCAATCTCGTTACTCTGGTGCAGATCGTGCACTCCGTCCGCGCCAGACTTTCAGCGACCACGGAGGCAGGCGATGCAGCTCAATGTCCATCCGCAAATTTCCAGAATTCGGCGGCAATCTGCTGTCGAACAGACGTCCGATCTATTGAAGGCGTACCTGGAGCATTTGACTGGTCCCTTCGGAACCGGCGATGCAGCGGATGAGACGGATGAGAGAGCTGCTTCGCTATCAGTGGGATTCATTCTCCCGCGGGAAAAGACGGCGTAAGCCCACCCTAACGCCAATCAGTCATTCCCGCTTTCGCGGGAATGACCGAGTACAGTCACGATATCCGCGTGCCCAGCGGCACTTCCGTGTCGGGCCCCAGTAATACCACATCGCTCGGCGTCGGACAGGCACCCAGTACCAGAACTTCGGAGATGAAAGGGCCGATCTGACGCGGTGGGAAGTTCACCACGGCGATCACCAGTCTCCCCACAAGATCAGCCGGCTTGTAGTGCAACGTCAGCTGCGCGCTCGATCGACGAGTGCCCAACTCCCCAAAATCGATCGTCAACTTGATCGCCGGCTTCCGTGCCTCGGGAAACGGCTCCGCACTCAGCACACGACCCACCCGCAGATCGGCGGCGAAAAACTGGTCCGGAGTAATCGTCGGTGTCGTCATATGCCACAACTTATCTCGATCGGTGAATCCGTGCATGACACTTGTCATGTCATATCGGTGATTCGCTCCACTACTCACGCCTCCGCTACAGCAGCATTCTCAACGTGCCGCCAGAATCACGACGGTTAAAAAGACAAGCAACACGACGGTCTCAAACGGAGCGTACGAACAATGCGTGCAAGGCTCTTACATCTATTCACAATCGCGAGCGTGGCATGGCTCGCTTCAGCCCACATCGCGACAGCACAATCCGAAAGCGGTGTGACGCTCTTTCGTCACGTCCGCGTCTTCGACGGGACACGGAACATCGGTCAGCGCGACGTTCTGATCGGTGGCGGCAGGATCTCCGCCATCGCAAAAAGCATGGCGACGCCGGCAGGCGCAACCGTCGTCGACGGATCGGGCGCCACATTGCTCCCCGGTCTCATCGACTCCCACACTCATGCTTACGGCGACGCACTACAACAGGCGCTCGTCTTCGGCGTGACGACAGAGCTCGACATGTTCACCGATCCCAACTTCGCCGCAAGCATGCGCGCCGAACAGAAGAAGGAAAATGTCGCTGACCGTGCCGATCTGTACTCAGCCGGCATCCTCGCGACTGCTCCAAAGGGTCATGGCACCGAATACGGGATCACTGTCCCCACGATCACGTCGCCCGATTCGGCGCAGGCGTGGGTCGACGCACGAATCGCTGAAGGATCGGACTACATCAAGATCATCATCGATGACGGTTCGACTTACGGCGTTCACATTCCGACTCTTTCCCAACCGATCGTCGCAGCGCTCGTAAGAGCGGCGCATGCGCGCGGCAAGCTCGCTGTCGCTCACATCGGCTCGCTCGCTGACGCGCGCATGGCGATCAACGCTGGTGTCGATGGACTGGAACATCTCTTCATAGATCACAGCCCCGACTCCGACTTCGGTAGGTTCGTCGCGTCACACCACGCGTTCGTTACACCGACGCTCACGGTTCTGAAGAGCATCGCGGAGACATCCGGCGTCGCCGATCTCGCCACAGATCCGCGTCTGTCACCCTTTATTTCGCCGGCGAGCCGAGTGTCGATCAACTCGTCGTTCCCGAAGAGACAGGGCGCGAGAACGAGCTACGCATTCGCGGAATCCGCCGTGAACCAACTTCTCGCCGCGAATGTCCCGATTCTCGCTGGTACCGATGCGCCGAATCCCGGCACTGGACACGGCATCGCCCAGCACCGAGAGCTCGAG